>NZ_BSBJ01000006.1:0-173361 GCF_027923525.1 Alicyclobacillus hesperidum subsp. aegles
CACCTCTTCATCTTGTCTATGTTGTTTGTTCGCACCTACAACTTTCGACAAGAGGAGTGCGGATCTTTTTTATCACCCCTATCAATGACGATTTTTAGTGGCCACTATTGTCGATTCTAACCTGGCCATTTACAAACAGTGGATACAGCGAATTGAGAATGTAAGAATAAGTACATTCGGGGTGAGCCACGTGACAGAAAAGTACCACAACGACTTTAAGCTACATGCTGTTCAACTCGCTTTGGAAGGCCAGAAGCCAAGTGAGATCGCACGCAATCTCGGGATATTCGTGACGAGTTTGTAAGGGTGGATCGCGAAGTATCGCGAAGATCTTAAGACCCCATTCGTTGGAAGCGGGAACCTGAGACCGGACGCGAAAGCGATGTGCGCTCTGGAGCGAGAAAATCGCCAATTGCGAGAGGAGAATGAAATTCTAAAAAAAAATGTGCATCTTCACGGAAGGTAGTGTATGCCTGGCTCCACAAGTACCGCTCCAAATTTCCGGTTCAGAAGATGTACAAAGTCCTCGGTGTATCTCGGAGCAGCTATTACGCATGGCGCGAACGGCCGAAAATTCCTCGCTCCTGCAGTTGGCTATCGGACGTCCGATGACGTCGAACGCCAATATTTCGAGGAACGGTTGAAAGGTGCCGGTGCACATTGCCAAGTGAGTGTTTGACGTGGAGAGGCGGGTATGATAGCCTGGCCGGTCTACCAAGGGCGAGCGTGGTTGCGCTGCGGTCAAAGGCGACATCGTGCCCACATAGGCTACATGTCAAGCACGGCCAAGGCATCGAGTGGGAAATCTTGTACATTCTCAATTTTTATGTGTCCATTGTATTGACTCAATACCAGGATACGGCAAGGCGTCATGCTTTGGCATTGCTGAAGTGAGCACTGAATTCTTTCGTTATTGTGTATTTTCTATTTCCGTGGAAAACTCGATAGGCAGTTCGTAATAAATTGCCACAAAGATTTCGTTTGAGTTTTCCTATACATTTGATGTATATCTCTAATAGGACATCATCCTGACTTTACTCCAAAGGAGGATCATACGAATGCCGTTTGTCATTACCTCGCCTTGCATTGGCGAGAAGGCTGCGGATTGTGTCGAAACCTGTCCGGTTGATGCAATCCATGAAGGTCCAGATCAATATTATATCGATCCGGATTTGTGCATCGATTGCGCTGCGTGCGAGCCGGTTTGTCCGGTTAGCGCGATTTTCCAGGAAGATTTCGTTCCGGAGGATGAAAAGGACTTCATCCAAAAGAATGCTGACTTCTTTAAGAAGTAAGCAGATGGACGGTGCCGTCGGTTCGCAGATGCGAATCGGCGGCTTTATGTTTCATGGAGAACATGTAAGGGAGGGATAGGGTGTGCGAAAACCATGGGTTTGGCCGCTTTGCTGCATATTTCTGCTGACCGCCGGATGTGGCACAGTCCAATCCGACTCAGCGAACACCATGCCAGCGAACCAAACGGTGTCAAGTGACGGAGTGAATCAGTCTGCCAGTCCGTCGGCCAATCAACATTCCGTTGATCCGCATCTTTACCAAGTGTGTGAAACGATTTATCACGGAGTTTCGAAGACGATTGCAGAAAATCGCAATGTCAGTTACGACACACAACTGGAGACCATCACGGATTTAGGTACCCGTAGTGCCCCAAATTCTCCAAACGGCATTCTGTTTGAACAAGCCGAGGCCGTCGTGACGATAGAGGATGCTATCAATGGCGAGGGTGCGCCGGCATCGGCATATAGCAAACTGCAAACCGCATTGGATGCATTAAAAAACTCTTTGCAAAAATACCGCCCAAGTGCCTAAGATAACGCAAGGGTTGCCCATCAAGGCAACCCTTGCACGATGTTCGAGACTATAGGAACATCAGAGCTTTCATGAACATCATTGCGCTACGGCTGTCCAATCACACATGGACGACGCGGTAATGAGTCCCGGTTGCGCAGGCTGGAGAGCAGTTTGACCGGGTTCGCGCCGCAAAAATGTGACCGTCTTTGTCAGCCCCGGAACGAGATCGAAATAATTGTCTGAAAAGACGCCTTCAACAGATGCAGTTAACATCACGCTTTTGGCGAAGACGTTCGTTTCTACCAAGAAGGTCATTCCATTGTCGGGATTTACGGGTCGAACAGTGATGGTTGCCTTGCGTAGTCGCAACTCTTTCACTGAAGTGAAGTAGTGGCATTTTTGATCGAGTGTGTGACCTTGATTCTCGAGTGTAGCCACTAGGACAATTTCAGGCAGAGAACAGCCTGCCGTCCAGTCGTTTTTGTTCAACGAAAACGCAGTCATTACGCGATTAGCTTCGACGTGTACCTGTGTCGTGTGCTCGCGAATCTGTTGGCCATCAAATTGAAACAACTGGACATGTAGTGTAGCTGCGAGATCTTCGCGTCCATCCGAGATGATTTGGACCGCAATGTGTTCATCATCTTCTTCTAAGGATATGGCGATGTCACGAAAGCTTCGCTTTGCATAATACTGTAGCGCTTTCCAGCGTCCGAAATAATCCATGCTCGACCAGGAAGCGACGGGCCAGCAATCATTGATTTGCCAGTACAGACTGCCCATACAGTACGGTTTCTTGCGGCGGTGCGCTTCTATGGCTGTTTGGATGGCCTCAGCCTGCAAGACTTGACTCATCGTTAAAAATGCAGGGAAGTCCTTTGGTGTCGGCAGATAGATGTCCATATACTCTTTAATTAGTCGGTTGCCATCGCCGCTGCGCTGGTGCCATTTCATCACATCCGATTCCAGTTCCATGTCAGCTTCGCTAGCGTAAGATCGCACTGTGCGCAGTTCAGGAAATGACTGAAATCCGTATTCGCTCATGAAACGGCCAAGGTAGACGTTATAGTTAGAGAACGGTTCTACAGCATGCCATACGCCCCAGTAGTGAATATCGCCTCGTGTTGAATCGTTCTTGGCATGCTGATTGATATCTCCCGTGAGTGCTTGCATAGGAGAGGACGGCCAATATGCGGCTCGTGGCGCCAAGCGAGCTACGACATCGGGCAAGAGGCGGTGGAAAATGGCTTCATAGGCGGACCAAATTTCTGCCCGCTGTGTAGAGGTGTACTGTTGTTTCCAACCCCATCCTCCCTGTTCATCGTATTGTGCCCAAGCGGTGTCGATCTCGTTGTTACCACACCACAGGACAATGCACGGATGATTTCGGAGTCGCCGGACGTTGTCCTCTGCTTCTTGTTCCACATTTCGCAAAAACGCTTCGTCGCCGGGATACATGCTACAGGCGAACATGAAATCTTGCCAGACCATAATTCCATATTCGTCGCACAAGTTGTAAAAACAGTCGTCTTCGTATACGCCGCCGCCCCATACTCGCAACATGTTCATGTTGGACTCAGCGGCCGTTACAATTTCATGTCGATAGCGTTCTTCGTCGACTTCCGTGATGAAGCTATCATTTGGAATGTGGTTGGCTCCCTTGGCGAACACAGGGACACCGTTCACTTGAAAATAAAACGAGGTGCCCATTTCGTCATTCGTCTGAACCAGTTGAATATCACGTAGGCCCGTACGCATCGTACGGCTCGCAATTACCGTTCCGGCAATCAACACTTCTGCGCGGAATGTGTATAAGTTGGCTTCGCCATAGCCGCGTGGCCACCAAAGCCGAGGATCTTGGATATCCACAGGGATTGAGTACGTCTGCATGCCTTGGCTAAGTGACACTTGTCTCTTGATGACTCGTCCGTCCACATGCAGTTGAAGAAGGGCCGGGCCATCTACTTCGGAATCGATGTCAATATTCGTTTCTAATATGGCATGCTCAAGTGTAACGCTAGATTGGTGAATATAGACATCTGTGATGCGTGCTTGTGACCAGGCTTCAAGTTTGACAGGTCGCCAAATGCCGCTTGTCACAAGGCGTGGACCCCAATCCCAGCCGTAATGGTAAGGGGCTTTGCGGCTGAATACACTCAGTTTTTTATCACCTAAACCTCCACGCTCTGACTGGTCATTCGTTGCAGGCAGACCATACCCTAAGCGTTCTAGCTTTGGCAAATCTTCTTTAATCGGCGAACGAAGGCGGATATGTAACCGGTTACCATGGGTTTTTAAGAAGCGCTTGACTTCTGTGCGCCATGTCCGAAACATATTGTCGGCCGAGAGAATGAGCGTGTCATTCAGGAACACTTCTGCATAGGTATCCAAACCTTCAAAGACGATCTCGATTTGTGATTCGTTCAACACCTCCTGAGGCACATCGAATACGGTTTCATATAGCCAATCTTGTTTATCGATCCATTGTATCGAGCCCTCATGAGTTCCGTAGAACGGATCAGGTATGAGGCCGTTTGCTTGCAGATCTGTGTGGATGCACCCAGGGACCGTAGCGTTATGCCAATCGATTTCGTTGGCCGCCGAAAAACGCCAGTTGTCGTGAAGATAGAGCGTGGAAGTCATAGTAGCCTCCTAACATTGACATAGGTCGTACAAGCGACATTATACAAAACGGGGCACTATGTTGATAGACGAAACCGAATGTTGCGGCAGTCGTGGCAGCCATGGCGGAAGTTTGGCGTCAATTGCGGCTTCTCCGAGCATAACAGGCATCGACCTACCCATTTTCGGAACCGTTTTCGAACTCGTTCTATATTTTTCTACTCGTTCAACCAAATTTCGCACTTGAAAATGAACAACAAATGATGCACAATAACCATTGTCTAGGGCGAACCGCACTAGTGTTTGTGTCGAAACCGTTTTCGCCAATCGCCGTGTTGTCGCTTGTTGTCCGATTCTATGCAAGGCGAATGCGGGAGTGTGCAGCTACGCGCACCCGGAGGTCAAGGAAAGCGGATTCGGCTTCGTCGAAAACGGTTTCGGGTGAGTCGTGTTTCTGCGCAGTAATTGTTGCAACATTAAAGGGGGACTTATGGTGTCAAACAAACGGATTTTTGGCATCGTTGGCTCGGCAGTCGTTGTCGCACTCGGGGTTGCGGGGTGTGGTACAGCGACGACGAACGCTTCAAATTCTACTTCGACAAGCGGAAATCAAAGTGTTACGACGAGTGCTTCACAAGGGTCGGCCAGCACAAGTAACGCTGTCTTGACGGTGGCTCCCAATGTCACAGGTAGCTTCGCTGACAACTTCAACCCATTTTCGGGAACAAACAGTGTTGATGGAACGCTTGGCAACATTTACGAGACCATGTTCTACTTTGACAATACGACAGGCAAGCAGTTCGATTTGCTCGGTAAATCTTTCGCTTTTAGCAACGGTGGTAAGACATTGACCGTTCAGTTGCAGAACAAGGCAAAGTGGACAGATGGCGTTCCGTTTACGGCGAATGATGTCGTCTTTACATTTGAATCGCTGAAGAAGTATCCGGACGCCGACACGAACGGCATTTGGCAACAGCTTGTAAGCGTTAAAGCACAAGGCAAGTACACCGTCGTATTTAACTTTAAGGCACCGAATATCCCGTTTGCTGAACAATATGTAC
The DNA here is from genome assembly GCF_027923525.1 of Alicyclobacillus hesperidum subsp. aegles. Lineage (NCBI taxonomy): Bacteria > Bacillati > Bacillota > Bacilli > Caryophanales > Alicyclobacillaceae > Alicyclobacillus > Alicyclobacillus hesperidum. The sequence continues at coordinate 5,493 of NZ_BSBJ01000006.1, forward strand.
TCGGTGGGACGTATATCGTTCCGCAACATCAATGGAGCAAGTTGGGTGACCCGGCAAAGGCGAAAATCACACATGCCAACGCGATTGGCACCGGACCGTTTAAAATCTCCTATTTCTCGTCACAAGACTATAAATTTACTGCGAATGAGCAGTATTACGGTGGAGCGCCCGCTGTGAAAACGCTCAATTACCCAGCGTTTTCTAGTAATTCAAGCGCCGACTTGGCCCTTGCAAGCGGTCAGATTCAGTACGCCGGTATCAACATCCCGGACATTCAGAAGACGTTTGTGGCGGCGGATCCGAAGCACAATCACTACTACTTCCCGCCAAACAACCCTGTCGAGTTGTATCCGAACCTGCGCAATCCGCTGTTGGCGCAATTGTCCGTGCGCGAAGCGATTAGTTTGGCTATTGATCGGAACGCGTTGTCACAGAAGGGTGAGACGGGGTACGAACAGCCAGCCGTACCGACCAGCTTGGTCTTGCCGCCGCAAAAGGCTTGGCTTGATCCGAACCTGCCTGCTGCCGATAAGTCCTTCACGGTCAACGACGCCAAGGCCGTCAAACTTCTCGAAGCAGCTGGTTTTAAGAAGGACAAGAATGGCATCTTTGCGAAGGGCGGCCAGGAGCTATCCTTCAATTTGTTGACCGTTTCCGGCTGGAGCGATTGGGATGAGGATGCACTTCTCATCAAGCAGCAACTGCAAAAGGTTGGCATCAACGTCAATGTTCAGCAAGATCAATACACAGCGTACTACAACTCCATTGATCCGGGTGCCGGTCAGACACCACACTTTGATCTCGCGATCTCGTGGACTAACACAGGGCCGACCCCATACACGACGTATTATGACATGCTGGATTCGAATGGCTCGTTTAATATCGAAGGATACAAAAATCCGAGCCTGGATGCGATATTCAACAAGTTCGCGGCAACCTCGAGCCTCAGCCAGCAAAAGCAGTATATGTATCAGGTCGAACGCGTTGCGGCAGAGCAATTGCCTGTCATTCCGCTGTTGGACGGCGCACTCTGGTTCGAGTACAACGACGCGAAGTTCACGGGATTCTCGACCCAGAGCAATTTGTGGATCGATCCATCGCCGTATAACTATCAATCCGCAGCGATTGTCATGGATCGTTTAAAGCCGGTAAATTAAGGTTTGTAACCGCTTTTAGCATCGGCTAGGATAGAATTAATTTTGTGAGGCGGGCGAGAGGACTTTTTCGAACAGTCTTCTCGCCTTTCGAAAAGGGGTGTGATCCATGCGTTACTTCCTCAACCGCTTAGGGTTCTTAATTTTATCCCTATGGGCTGCCGTGACGCTCAACTTCATTTTGCCGAGGTTGATGCCTGGCAATCCGGCGCAGGCGATGATTGCGAAACAAGCCGGCAACATCAATCCATCTGCCCTGAAAGCGATTGAGCAGGAACTTGGATTGTCGAACGGTCCGTTGTATCAGCAGTACTTCCAGTATCTTGGCAATCTTTTGACAGGTCACTGGGGCAGCTCGTTTCAATATTTCCCGACTTCCGTTGTTAGCATTATTTCCAACAGCTTGCCTTGGACAATCATTTTGCTCGGCGTCGTCACCATCATTGCGGTTGTTGTCGGTACCTTGGTTGGGATACTCATCGCTTGGCGCCGCGGTGGCACGGCGGATAACGTCATTCCGATTGTCACGATGTTTGGACAGGCGATTCCAAGCTTCTGGCTGGGACTCATCTGTATTTACTTCTTTGGGTTTATACACCATTGGTTTCCGATGGCGCACGGTTCCGGTGACGATGTGACGCAAGGATACAACTTGCCGTTTATTACGAGTGCGATTTATCACAGTATCCTTCCGGCATTCGTCGTGTTCGTCGGCAGTATCAGCGGATGGATCATCGGCATGCGGAACAATATGATGACCACGCTTGGGGAAGATTATGTTGTTTTTGCAGAAGCCAAGGGCGTGCCAACGCGTCGCTTGATATTTTCCTACGCTGCACGCAATGCGCTGCTACCGCAGTTGACTTCGATCGCGATCGCGCTATCTTCCATTATCGGTGGTCAGATTTTGATTGAACAAGTGTTCTCCTATCCGGGTATCGGTTACGGATTGACGAATGCGGTTTCGAGTGAGGATTATCCGCTCATCCAAGGCATGTTTCTCATTATCGCCGTGACGGCGTTGGTGATTAACTTCATCGTCGATATGTTGTACGGACGTTTGGATCCGCGCGTAAGAAGGAGAGGTGCAACGTCGTGAGTACACAGAGCGTTGCCGTCAATACAACCGCCAATACTCCGAAGCAAAAAGCGAAGCGTAAAAACTCCGCGCTGCAGACGTTTTTTAAAAACCCAAGATCGCTGGTCGGTGTTATTCTCTTTGGATTGTTTGTCGTCATTGCGATATTTGCACCGTTGATAGCGCCATACAATCCTTCATCGACGAACTTCAACATGTTGCAACCGCCTTCAGCGAGCCATATTTTTGGCACGACAAGTCTGGGGCAGGATGTGTTCTCACAATTTATCTGGGGCACTCGCGCGACGCTGATCGTCGGCATTGGGGCTGGCGTGCTCAGTACGATTATCGCGGTGCTCATCGGCGTGACAGCGGGATATCTGGGTGGCGTGACCGATTCGATTCTTAACGCCATCTGTAACATCTTTTTGGTCATGCCTGGCTTGGCACTGCTGATTATCATCGAATCGTACGTCAATAATTCGACGCCGTACATGAACGGCTTGATCATTGCATTGACCGGTTGGGCGTGGGGCGCCCGTGTGATGCGGTCGATGGCGATGACGATTGCAAGTCGAGACTATATCGCGGCAGCTCGGCTGTCGGGTGCATCGACATTTCGCATCATTCTCTTCGAAATTGTTCCGAATATGACATCGGTCATCGCGTCGAACGTGATGTACGCGTGTCTTGCTGCTGTACTTGCGGAATCTGGCTTGGCTTATCTCGGTTTTGAAAATGTGGCTTCCACCAGTTGGGGCACGATGTTGTACTGGTCGTCCCAAAACGGTGCCATGATCAGTGGCGCATGGTGGTGGTTTGTACCGCCAGGTCTCGGAATCGCTTTGCTTGGCACAAGTTTTGCGTTGATGAACTTCGGTATCGACCAGGTGACGAACCCACGCCTTCGTACGTCGCGCAAGAAGAAGGATGTGCAGAAGTTGCTGAAGGAGTTGCAACAGAGCCAGACGAAAGGGGTGTCGACAGATGGCGGACAATAAACCAGTTCTGGAGATTGAGGACCTGTCTGTCGCGTATGTCACAGGCAGCGGACTTGTTCACGCTGTCAACGACGTCAACTTGCAAGTCTACCCAAACGAGATTGTAGGGCTCATTGGCGAATCGGGGTCTGGCAAATCGACGATGGCTTACACCATCATGCGCTTACTCAAGGGCGATGCAGTGGTAACCAAGGGTCGGGTGAAGATCCTTGGCCAAGACGTTTACCAACTCTCGAAGAAAGAATTGCGTCAATTCCGGTGGAGTAAAATGGCGATGGTCTTTCAGAGCGCTATGAGCGCCCTGAACCCCGTGATGACTGTGGAAACACAAATTCTGGATGCTCTGTTGTCTCATCGCAAAGATATGACGAAGGAACAGGCACGGGCCCGCGCCCGGGAGCTAATGGAACTTGTGCGCATTGATCCCAAACATCTGAAGAGTTATCCGCACGAACTCTCGGGTGGCATGCGTCAGCGCGTCGTCATCGCCATCGCGATTGCACTTAACCCTGCGCTCGTGATTATGGACGAACCGACAACAGCTCTCGATGTGGTGGTCCAGCGTTCAATTCTTGATGAAATCCGCAAGATTCAGCAAGAAGTAGGATTTGCCATTTTGTTTGTCAGTCACGACTTCAGCCTTGTAGCCGAATTGGCGTCCAGGGTTGCCATCATGTATGCGGGGCGGATTATTGAAGTCACACCAAGCGATCTTTTGCATCTGCAAGAGAAACACCATCCTTACACAGAAGGCTTGTTGAAGGCGATTCCGGAGTTGACTGCTGAGGACGTTACGATTCAGGGCATCGGTGGCTACCCGCCTGATTTGCAGGATCTCCCATCCGGGTGTGCTTTTCATCCTCGTTGTCCCTATGCGACGGATATTTGTCGGCGCGTGCGTCCGGAAAAGTTGGCTGTCGGCGATAAATTGATCGAGTGCCACCTATTCAGTGAAAAGGAGTTGGTCTCCCATGTCTAATGCGACAAAGACGCCTGCTACCGGGACGGCGCTCCTGGAAGTCAAGGACTTGGTGGTTCACTTTCCGATTGGCCAGGGTCAGTTTATTCGCCCTGTCGATCGCGTCAGTTTTTCGATTGGGCCTGGTGAGGTTCTTTCTTTGGTCGGTGAATCGGGAAGCGGAAAGTCGACGATTGGCAAGGCATTAGTCCGGATGATTGAGCCTGCGGACGGTTCGATTATTGTCGGTGGACGCGACGTGACACACATTCGTGGTCGCGAGATCAAGGAATACCGCAAGGAAGCGCAGATGGTATTTCAGGATCCGTTTGGTTCGCTAAATCCAACGCGATCGATTGAACAGCACTTGGCGTTTCCTGTGCGCAAGTATCGGGCAAACAAGGGTGTCAGCGTCAGTGAACAGATTGATGAGCTGCTGACCAAGGTTGGTCTGACACCGGTTGCTGAGACGCGCCGTAAATTTCCGCACGAGTTGTCTGGAGGTCAGCGGCAGCGTGTGGCGATCGCCCGCGCGTTGGCGGTCAACCCTAAGTTCATCGTGGCCGACGAACCCATTTCCATGCTTGACGTATCGATCCGTGCTGGCGTTCTGAAATTGATGAACGATTTGCGCAATGATCTCAATCTAGCTTTCCTGTATATCACGCATGATTTGGCTTCGGCGCGCTATATTGGCAACCGCATTATGGTCTTGTACGGCGGCAAGGTCATGGAAACTGCACCATCGGCGGAGTTGATTAAAGCGCCGACACATCCGTATACAAGGCTGTTGCTCACCGCGACACCCGGCACGCGCCACCGCGGCCCGTTGCCTGAGACGAGTAATAGTGCACCGAATCTGCTCGAGGGGCGCAAAGGCTGTCCGTTCGCCAATCGCTGTCCTCTCGTGACCGACGTGTGTCGAAACGAGGAGCCACCGTTGCGCGAGTTGTCGAGTGGCCATGCTGTTGCTTGCCACCATCCTGCATAAGGGGGATATGATGATCTATGAGCCAAAACCGTTCGTTTCCGGACGATTTTATCTGGGGCGCTGCGACCGCGTCCTATCAAATCGAAGGGGCCGCTGCAGAAGATGGCAGAGGACCGTCGATTTGGGACACGTTTTCGAAGACGCCGGGCAAGGTATTACACGGTCACACGGGTGACATTGCCTGTGACCACTACCATCGCTACGAATCTGACGTCAAGCTCATGGCGGAATTGGGCATCCGTTCTTATCGCTTTTCCTTGGCTTGGCCTCGCGTATTCCCAGCGAAGGGAAAGGTTCTAGACAACGGGTTTGATTTTTACAAGCGGTTATTGGAGCAGTTGCACAAGCATGGCATCACCCCGGCGGCGACGATTTACCACTGGGATCTACCACAGTGGATTGAAGATGAAGGCGGTTGGTCGAACCGAGCCGTCGTGGATTATTATCTTGAATTTGCAGAAAAGGCATTTCGAGAGCTTGGCGATCAAATTCCAATGTGGATTACGCACAACGAACCTTGGTGTGCATCGTTGCTGAGCTACGGCATCGGCGAGCACGCGCCAGGTTTGCGCGATTGGCGACGGGCCTATCGTGCGGCGCACCACCTTTTGCTCTCGCATGGCGAGGCGGTGAAATTGTATCGTTCGCTCGGGTTGAAGGGCGAGATCGGTATCACACTCAACCTGACGCCCGCGTATCCCGCCTCCGACTCGCCACAGGATGTAGCTGCGGCGGCGCGCCAAGATTGCTTTGCCAATCGCTGGTTCCTCGATCCGCTTTTCAAGGGCGAGTATCCGGCCGAGTTCATGGAGCGGGTGGATCGTTTTTGTGGCGATTTAGATGTGGTCCGCCCTGGGGACATGGAGACCATCGCAACGAAAATGGATTTTCTGGGCATCAACTTCTATACGCGCTCCTTGGTTGCGGATGAACCAAACGATCCGCTGCTTGGCGTGAAGCACCTGAAGACGGACAACCCCGTGACCGACATGGGTTGGGAAGTGTATCCGGATGCGTTGTATGATCTTTTACATCGCTTGCAAAAGGATTACACGGATCTCCCTATCTACATTACGGAGAATGGGGCAGCGAGTGCCGATGTGGTCGAAGATGGAAATGTGCATGATACAGATAGAATCGCGTACCTGCATCAACACCTGGAGGCGGCTCGTAAGTTTATTTCGGAAGGCGGGAACTTGAAGGGATATTACCTTTGGTCCTTGCTGGATAACTTCGAATGGGCTTTCGGTTATACCAAGCGCTTTGGCATCATTTACGTGGACTATGATACGCAAGAGCGCATTCCGAAGGACAGTTTTGCGTGGTATCGCCAGGTGATCGCCGCAAACGGATTGCCAGAAACCGTGCAAGGAACGGTATAATCTCCACAACCAGATTGAAATCGCTTGAGGCCAGTGGGTAGTCATCCCTGGCCTTTTGCGTTTACGTGTCCCATGGCACATGAAACCAGGCGAGGAAAAGCGACATGATGAGTCCAGACAAGCCGACGGAAATCCGCCAGTTTTCGTTGTGAAGCCACATGATGAAGAACATGCAGGCATCCAGTAATAGCGACCAACCAAATGACCAACCGTGACAATAGATAATTTCATGGGTCGCACACAGCAAGGCCTCATAAATTCCGTAGACCGCAAGAAAGCACAAGCCGTAGATGATTTTCGCCATCCGCCGGCGCGGCATGTTCCGCAGAAACAGTAGGGTGGTACAGGGGAGAAGAACAAATATTTGAACCAATTGAGAAAACTTGTCCGTCATCAGCCACCAGCGCGGATGATACCAAAGTGGGTAGCCTCGGCACACGAGATTGTACAACAGTGCGATCACGGTCACCCAAAGCACGCTTTTGCAATATTGAGTAAGACATGGATGTGTTTTTGTAGCGAAAACAATCACGAGAAATATTGCAGAAAAGGACAATATCACCACACGAATCGCCTCAACTCCCATCTTCAAGCGTATCCAGTGTGCCGAGCAACCATGCGGTACACATATGACATTGCTGCGGCCATCCGACTGCGTATTTGCCATCGCTTCCGGAAACACTGCTACTATGTGTATGAGCAAAGGATGGGATGGGCATGGCGCACGCAGGTCTTGCGGATATCGGCTTATTGGTCGTTCGCTTGGTGATTGGTCTGACGTTCATTGGACACGGCACGCAGAAGTTGTTTGGCTGGTTCGGTGGAGCCGGGATCTCCGGGACCGGACAGTGGCTTGAGAGTTTGGGATTTCGTCCTGGTGGCCGAATTTGGGCCGTCGTAGCCGGAACGTTGGAATTTCTTGCGGGCGCTATGCTGTGTGTAGGCGTGTTGTTGCCTGTGGCGGCCGTCTTTATCATCGTAGTTATGCTGGATGCCATCATTACGGTTCACTGGCGCAATGGGTATTGGGTCGATCGCGGAGGATTCGAATACAACGTCGTGTTGATGGCAACCGCGTTTGCCTTAGCGTGTGTCGGTCCGGGGAACTATGTGTTGTTTACGCTGCCGTGATCGGACGATACGTTGCAGTAAACACAAAAGGGACTTCGGAAAAATTCCGAAATCCCTTTTCTATGGTGCGGTCGAGAGGACTTGAACCTCCACGGGGTTGCCCCCACTAGAACCTGAATCTAGCGCGTCTGCCGATTCCGCCACGACCGCGCGTCTCATCGAGGCAACGATTAAAGTATACAAGGAATTTGGGTGGATTGCAACGAATATTTTCGATCGGACGAAAAAATTTTTATGTCTGAAGCCAAGGGGGTTGCCCAATGAGGTTCACCAAGATGCATGCGCTCGGCAACAACTATATCTACGTTTCAACCGCAGAGACACAGCTGCCTTCTTTGGATCTTGCGGAGTTGGCAAGGCGTGTGAGTGACGTGCGTCGCGGCATTGGTTCTGATGGATTGATTGTGATCCAGCCTTCGGACGTGGCGGACGTGGGGATGCGGATTTGGAATGCGGATGGATCGGAAGCGGAATCGTGTGGCAATGGCCTGCGTTGCGTGGCGAAATATGCGTATGAGCACGGGCTTGTCGATACAGGCGTGTTTTCCATCGAGACGAAAGCGGGCGTCGTGGAAGCGCGGGTGCATATGGATCGTCATGGGCGAGTGCCCCTGGTGACCATTGATATGGGGCAGGCGGGTTTTGGCTCGTCTGTTGTGCCTTACACGGGGGTGCATCGCGGAGATGACGTGGCGGTCGATATCGATGGCGTCCCGGTCTGGGGTACGCTCGTCAGCGTGGGTAATCCCCATTTTGTCTCGTTGGTCGATCGCGTCGATGACGAAGAGGTTTTGCGCATAGGGCCCCGCATTGAATCCCATCCGGACTTTCCTGAACGAATTAATGCGGAATTTGTTGCTGTCAAGTCGCCATCTGAGATCGATTTTCGCGTCTATGAGCGCGGGTCTGGCGTGACCTATGCCTGTGGAACGGGTGCTTGCGCGAGCGTGGCCGCCTTGGCGCACAAAGGATTGGTCGGAAGCAAAGTCACTGTGCACCTGCTCGGCGGCGATCTCGATATCGAATTGCGGGATGATGGGCATATCTTGATGACCGGTGAGGCTGTCACGGTCTGCGAAGGAGATTACTTCGTTTGAGTCCATAAAAGTGGCGCTTACCGACCGTCATACGGCGATAAGCGCCACGCCGGCGAGGATGACGCCAACGCCAACCCAGCGCAGGGCAGGAATGTGTTCGTGAAACACGAACATGGATACGAGAATGGCAAGTACATATGCCAAACTTTGCAACGGGTAGAGCAGGCTAAGCGATAGCTTGTTGAGCAGAAAAATCCATATGACAGTAGCGACCACGTAAAGAACAATGCCTGCAATGACCCATGGCGAAAACATCGCGACGACAATGGACCGAATGTCTGTTAAATCGCGATGCTGAAGGCCATACTTCCAGAGCGTTTGTCCTCCTACCAAAAGACATACGTTGGCCAGAATCAATACGACGTACAGCATGGAAACGCGCCCTTTCGCCGTCGGCTGCTGCCGGTCTTCAATCTTTGAACTCATTTTGCAACAGCTCGTAATTGTCCCGGTGGTTGCGGACAATCGTATCCAGAATGAACCCACACGTGAGCGAGTTGGTCGCAAGTACCATCAGACCGACGGCTAATATGGCCGATGGCATCTTCGCAATCCGACCGCTCGCGAAAAACTCGGTAATGACTGGAATGCCTACGGCGAGGCCGGCGATGAAGAAAAGCAAGGCAACCGTGCCGAAGAAGGCGAGCGGTTTATAATCTTTGAAAATCCAAAACACCGTCTTGAGCACGCGGATACCGTCGCTTACGGTATTCAGTTTCGATTCGCTGCCAGGTGGCCGATCTCGATAGCGGATCGGGATCTCGATAATCCGGAAACGCTTGTCCAATGCGTGCAACGTCATCTCTGTCTCAATTTCAAAGCCTTCGCTTTGAATAGGCATCGTCTTGGCAAAACGCCGATTAAAGACCCGATACCCAGTCATGATATCGCGCAGTTGGGATCGGAAGAGGCGATTGATCAAAGCCTTCACAAACTGGTTTCCAAAATTGTGAAACGGCCGTTTGTTTTCACTCGAATACGATCCATCCGAATGGCGATCACCAATGCTCATGTCCGCCTCGCCGGCAGCCACAGGTTGGATTAAATCGTGCACAAATTCGGCGGGATACGTATCGTCGCCGTCGATCATCACGTAAATATCGGCGTCGATATCGCGAAACATGGAGCGTACGACATTGCCTTTTCCTTGGCGAACTTCTCTTCGCACGATGGCACCTGCCGCGCGCGCGATATCCGCTGTACGATCCCGGGAATTGTTATCGTACACGTAAATATCAGCATCAGGCAATTCCCTTCGAAAGTCGGCAATTACCTTGCCGATGGTCAGTTCCTCGTTGTAACACGGGATGAGTACCGCAATCCGCATTGAGTTTTGTTCCTCCGTTTGTCGTTAGTCCCCTTGCGAAGTTGGTGTAGCACCGCGTCTGCGGAGCCAAAGTTGTTGTAGTCCATACAGCACGACGCCCACGCCGAGAAAGAAGAACGGCATGGTTGGGTAGGCATAGCGATTGATGGGAATGAACGGCAGTTGCACGACGATGAGAAAGAGCGCAAGTGCCGCAATCCACCGCAAATACGGGAACCATGCGCTCATCAGAAGGCCAATCGCCCCGACGACGACCCACAAGATATGCAGGTGAGCGTAGGCAAAGGTGGCACGCGTAAGCAGTCCCGCGTGTTTTGCCAATGTCGAATTATACCAGGGTGTGCCGAATAACAGACCAATCTTGTCGAGAGTATACCATTTTAAATACATCAGTGGGTGAGTATGAAAACCTGCTTCGATCCGATGGATAGCCAATGCCTTTTGCTGTTCTAAAGATAATCCACTACTTAAAGAGACGTCCTTTTCAAAATTTGGGTCCGAACCATACAACAGTGGATTCGCCGAGTCGAGATCCGTCAGGATCAATTGGTGCATGACCACGGCATTGCGGATCCACCAAGGCAGCATGAACAACACGAAAACGCCGACATACGAGGCGAATTCGCTTAGCCAGTGCCGCCATTGCGTGCGGACTGCGCGATCAAACAGCAAGAGCAACGGCGCCACGGCAAGCGGCATGACGCTTGGTCGAACCAATGTGGTCACGGCTAGCCAAAAACCTGCCACGGCAAAATGCCAAAGCGTTTTATCGCGAATGGCTGTGAGGAACGCAAAGGTAAACGCCAAGAGACAAGGAATGTACAGGTTCTCGGTAAGCAGCTGATTGTTCGCGTAGATGACAGGCGGATACACGAGCCAAAGCAGGGCTCCGATGAAGCTGGCCCAGCGTGGAAGGCAAAAGCGCATCAGCCTATACACGAGCATGACGGTGACCACGGAGAGCAGGTGTTGTACCGTCTGTGCCGTGTGCATAGCCACCTGGTGACTTTGCGAGAACAAGGAAGCAAATCGGTAAATAAGGGACAGGAAGAGCGGGTATCCGGGCGTCACTTGCGCCGCAGGTCCCCAACTCCAATAGGAGTATAGATGCAAGGCGTTGAGCACGGTGGCTGAGTGATCGTAATAATACGCGTCCCCAAAAAGCATCACCGGTTGTTTCCACGCACTTACGATGAAATACATATGAAACAACACTGCGAGCACAAGTAAGATAAGGCTCCAGAGCCACGTCTTTGATGCAGAGTGTGTGGGGGTCAAGTGCGAGATTCCTCCTCAAGATTTGCTCGTTGCAAGCAGTCTCGTCTCTGATGTAAGTGAACTGATTTGGCGCAACGAGCGGTTACAGACGTTGTTCTGTCAAAAACGCGTATGTATGCGGCCGTGTTTAGCCCATTTCGACCGTGACAATGGCCGCTGCACGGCGAGATGACCCGTGACGGGCCAATGGGTAGCCAGCTTTCATGTTAAAAGTTTGCGTGATTCCGGTCAATTTGATATTCCGTGAAGTTCTTTCAGAACGGTGACGACGTAGGCATGGGGGTCATAGGATGGGCCAGAGATGGCCGGCGAAGGGGCGAATGTCTATGTCAGAGCAAGATTTGCCTGTACGGATGAGGCAAGTATTACAACCGTTACATCCGGTTTGGGGGACACCTTTACGCGATTTGCGCCGTTCATTGTACGCAGAACAGGTGATATCAGCGCTTATCGATGAGCTTCACGTCTGCGAGTATAGCGCGAAGATGACGGCAAAGTTGGCGCTGATCCAACAGGAGACGAGTCGCATGCGGGTTGTCGCAATCGGTCACTGTATACGTTTGCACTTCATACCGGACGAGGCGCCAACTGAACAGGAACGCACGCGCCAGTTGCTCATCATGGCCATGCGCCGTGCCAATGAAGCGGATGACCATGCGGAAGGCGAACTCACCGGACTCCGAAAACCCAATGTAGAGGCGGAGTGGCTTCGTTCGTTAGAGTTGTGGCATCGCGAGCGGAGGCGTTGGCTGCATAAGGCACTAGCAGCCGTCGCGCGGGAGAAGGAGTGAGCAGTGCGTGGGTGAGCGTGGTACACTTCTTCTGACTCTTGTACGGAAGGACGTGTACACATGTCAGGCCAGCCACTCCAATTCGATATGTCCACATTGCACAAAGGCATGTTCAAAGGCGGTTCATTTGAGCTCGCGCTTCTCGATCTCGACGGTACTTTGTGGCGCGGCAGCGACGTGATTGAGGGGGCGCCGGAGTTTGTCGAGCGGTTGCGACATTCCGGCATACGACCAGTCTTTTTTACCAACAATTCCTCGCGGACGCCGGAGGCTGTGGTTGCTGCATTGCAGCGCATGGGCTTTACGGCGTCGGTCGACGAAGTCTGCACGTCGGCCCAGGCTGCAGCTGACGCCGTTTCGCAGCGGGTACCAAAATCGGGCGCGATCGTCGCATATGTGGGGGGAGAAGGGTTGCGCGAGGCGCTGCGGAAAGCCGGATTCGACGCGCGTCGAGCCGACGGGAAGGACATTCGCGAACCGTGGGTGAAGCTAGCACAAGCGGCGGCAGTTGGGCTCGATCCAGGTGTGACATATGGCGATCTCGCCGTCGTATCTCGTATTGCCTATCGAGTAGGTTGGTTCGCCTTGACGAACCCAGACGTCCGACTTCCTGTCGAGGACGGATTCATGCCCGGCAATGGCGCGATTGGGGCATTTGTCGCTGCTGCCTCAAGCGCCGAGGTCGTGGTTACAGGCAAACCGGACCCTTCGTTTGTGCGATATGCTTTGTCGCGATATGGCGTGCCAGTGGAACGAGCCTTCATCGTCGGCGACAATTTGCACACGGACATTTTAGCGGGCAATCAAACGGGGGTCTACAGCGTATTCGTCCGCTCTGGCATCAGTGGAGAGCCGAAAGATGGCGATCCGCAGCCCGATTTGATCGTGGATTCGGTAGCAAATCTTTTTCGACAAAACGCTTGAGAGATTGTGATAAAACCGCGATTTTATGCGGTTTATCGGCGATCTCGCCACGTCTTGTCACACGCACATCTAGCGTGTATAATGCGATTGTTTCTTTAGTGACACCACATATGTGGGTGTTTGATGGACGAGCTAAGGTGGTGACTGGGGTGAAGTGTCCGTACTGTGACGCTGAGAACACGCGTGTTGTCGAATCGCGTCCGGGGGAGGACGGCAGCACCATCCGGCGCCGTCGCGAATGTGTCAACGAAGGTTGTGGTCGCCGATTCACGACGTATGAGCGCGTTGAACAAAGGCCGCTCATGGTGGTTAAGAAAGATCAGGAGCGAGAGGAATTTTCGCGTGAAAAGCTATATCGCGGTCTGATGCGGGCGTGCGAAAAACGCCCCATTTCGGTCGAACGGCTCGAATCGGTATGTGCTGATATTGAACGGGCGTTGCGCATGGAGTACGAGCGGGAAGTGCCTTCGTCGGCCATCGGCGAGCGGGTGATGGACGCATTGCGGAAGCTCGACGGGGTTGCCTATGTACGATTCGCTAGCGTATATCGCGAATTTCGAGATGTGGAAACATTGGCTAAGGAAGTACTTTCACTTTTGGGAGAAACGGGAAAGGCGCGCTGACGGGGTGCGCGGGATGGAGGATACATATGTCGAATGCAACGGAGACGCCGATGCTACAGTTTAATGAAGACGACTATTTAGGTCCGACCGGCGAGAAAATTTTGGCGGATCGCTACCTGCAGAAGGATGTGCGCAAAGACTCACTCGCTGTGGGATCCCTTGTGGTGGCCGTTTTGGACACGAAACGTGCGTATCACGAATTGGCCCGCGTCGTCGCCATTGATAGCGAAGCGGCTCAAGTGACAGTGGAGTTGCGAGATGGCGTTCAGGAGACGCTGCCGTTGCATCAGGTGGATGTATTGCTGGAAACGACGCCGCGCGAAATGTGGCGCCGTGTCGCCCGCGGAGCTGCTGCCGTGACCAATGATCCGGCGCGTTGGGAAGAAGCGTTCTATCAGTTGCAAAACCGTTGGCGCTATGTGCCCGGTGGTCGCATCAATGCGTCGATGGGGACAGGCATGCAGACGACGAGCTACAACTGTTTTGTCATCCCTAGTGTTGGACCCACGCTTCGCGATTACGCCGAATCTTTTGGACAGACACTCGAGATTCAGGCTCGCAGTGGCGGCGTCGGGATGAATTTGTCGCGCATCCCACCCCAAGGTACGCTCGTGCCTGTGTCGAGTGCGTCACGCAAATCCGAGCTTTGTCTGGTACTCGATGTGTGGCATGGTGACGTGTTCGATTTCCTTGAGGCAGACTATCCGCATTCGACCAAAGTGATACGCATCAGTCAGGCGTTTCTAAGGGCTGTGGAGGAGGATGCTGACTGGACGTTCCAGTTTCCTGACACTTCAGTTGAGAATTACGACGAGCTTTGGGATGGTCGAATCGAAAACTGGATTGCAGCCGGACGCCCGGTCATTGAATCTGGCACGGTCTCGGCGCGCGAACTATATGATCAGATCTTGCAAAGCGACGTTAAGGTGCTTCCAGAAGTGGTGGGTGTGGTTCTCTATCCCGGAGATCAGCGTAGTACCATTGCATCGACGCTAGGTGATATGTGGGAATGTATGCGCGAGGGTAAACGGGTCAGCGTGATTTTGTCCTCACTGCGCCCGCGTTACAGTTATGTTCGAGGGGTAAACGGCCGTTCCTCTGGCGCGTATTCGTGGGGGCAGCTGTACGATAAAGGAAATCAAGTGTTTGGCGACGGCTTCGGACCTGTCGGCGTCGGGGAAATTATGAGTGTCGGATGTCAACTGACATTGCAGGGTGGATCCCGCCGGGGCGCGCTCATGTTGATTTTGAACGACCGCCACGCAGACATTTTGCGCTTTATCCGAGCCAAACAGGTCGATGGTGTCATCACTGGTGCGAACATTAGCGTTGGCATTTCCGAGCGCTTCATGCAAGCAAAGGCCGCTGACGAGCCGTGGCAAATCGGCTTTGTCACGGGAGAAACAGCACAGACGTTCGATGGTGACTTCGAGACTTGGCTGGCTGACGGAAAGCCGTTTGCAGCGACGCAGACGCTTTCGGCGCGTGAGCTCTGGGATGAACTGTGTTTATCTGCCTGGAAATCAGCTGAACCGGGCGTCGTCTTTCTTGGACGTGCAAACCGGATGAGCAACTCTTGGTATTTCAATCCGCTGGTCGCCACGAACCCCTGTGGTGAGCAACCCTTACCGGCAAACGGCATTTGCAACTTGGGCGCCGTCGTCTTGGCCCGTTTTGCCAATGGGTTCCGAGACAGTGGGGTACGTACGGAGTTCCAAGATAAAGAGCGGGAAAACTACGTTCGTTCCTGTCTGCGAAAGCATTTTTCGGAATCTGAAGCCGAGTTTTTACTCCATCACATTCGTTGGGAGGAACTTGAGCAGACCACGCGCAGCGGCATTCGCTTTCAGGACGCCGTGATCGATGCGACATATTATCCATTTGAAGAAAATCGGATCAATCAGATGTCGGAGCGTCGTGTCGGACTCGGTATCATGGGTTTACATGATTTGATGCTTTACTGTGGCGTCCGATACGGTTCTGATGAAGCCGTGAAACTCATTGACGCTGTACTGGGGCTGATGGCGGAATGGGCATATCTCGAGTCAGTAGAGCTGGCGAAAGAAAACGGACCATTTCCGAAGTTTGACGCCGAACTGTATTTGCAGTCCGGGTTTATGCAACAGATGGCCGCTCTGCGTCCGCACGTCGTCGAGGCAATCCGCCGCTTTGGCGTGCGCAATGTGACGACCATGACCATTGCACCGACAGGCACGACAGGCACTATGGTTGGTTGCTCGACCGGATGTGAACCATATTATGCCTGGACATACTTCCGCAATTCTCGCCTTGGCATGTTTGAGGAGCACGCATCCATCGTCGATGAGTACTTCCAGACGCACCACGGTGAGAAGGAATTGCCTTCCTACTTCGTCACGGCAATGGAATTGACACCGGAAGAGCACGTTCGCGTGCAGGGCGCCTTACAGAAGTGGATCGACAGTTCAATTTCCAAGACGTGTAACGCGCCTAACTCGTACACGGTCGAGGATACGAAGCAATTGTACGATCTCGCTTACGAACTCGGTTGCAAAGGCATCACCATTTATCGCGATGGTTCGCGTTCGGAGCAGGTTTTGTCGCTGAAGGCTGATGAAGAAGATGCTACCGAGGAGAACCATGTGCAGTCGGGGCGGGAGCAGTCATCCACACCCGAGCGTGTGGCAGCACTTGCAGCGATGGCTGGTTACGTGAAGCGCAAGCGGCCCGATGTGTTGTACGGTGCGACATACCGCAAGGAAACGCCACTTGGCAAGGCGTTTATCACAATTAACGACGATCCCGAGACACATGTGGCAACAGAGGTGTTCGTCAATATTGGCAAAGCGGGATCGGATGTCTATGCGGCGAATGAGGCATTAGGTCGTGCCATCACACTATATCTCCGCGATTCGAACAATCCTCATCGCGAGGCGGAACTGGTCAAGCATTTCTCAGGGATTGGCGGTTCGAATGCCGTTGGCTTTGGTGATCGTCGGATTACATCGGTTCCGGACGCGATTGCGAAGGCGCTGATTGAGCATGCTGAGACGTTCCCAATGCGTCAGCTTGCGTATCATGAGTGGGCCAGCGGTCAGGAGACGGTCACGACAGAGCAGGTGCAACCAGAGCGGGTCGAACTGCGTTCATATTCAATTGCAAAAGACTGGTGCCCTGAATGTCATCAACACACCTTGATTCGCACCGGTGGTTGCTATGAATGTGAGGCATGCGGTTATAGTAAGTGTTAACCGTACGGAACTTACATGTTTGAGCGGTTACGGAGATTGGCAGAGCGTAAAAACAGGCGTGGGGAGCGTTGGTGCCCACGCCTGTTTGTCCATTGTTTGTCCATGATGTTCAATTCAGCCGCGCATGCGAGGAAAGGCGAGGCGGTATGAAGCCTGAGTTCAAGCACATTGTTGCGAAACGAATTCTAACCGAGGCCAAGGGATATTTGGACGTTGGCTTCACGCACTCATTAAACCCGTATCGTGGTTGCGCTTTTGCTTGTGCCTATTGTTATGTGAGAGAAATGCCGATTCAGAAATTTCACACTGTCCCATGGGGAGAATGGGTCGACGTGAAAAGCAATGCGGCTGAAAATTACAGTATGGAAATGGTTAAGCTCCGTAGGAAGCAGAAGCCCGTCAATATCTTCATGTCCTCGGCGACCGACCCTTACCAGCCGATTGAACGTCAGGCTGGAATCACAAGAGCACTGCTTGAAACGATGTTGAAGTATCCGCCCGACGTGCTTCAAATTCAAACGCGGGGACCGCTCATCACAAGGGACATCGATCTTTTAATTGAACTCAAGAAGCGCTGTGATTTGCTTGTGTCCATGACCGTCGAGACCGACCGAGACGATATCAGGCGAATTTTTGCTCCGTTTGCGCCAGGCATACGAGCAAGGATCAAGGCTTTACAGCAACTGCATGACGCTGGAATTGCAATACAGGCCGCCATCTCTCCGGTACTGCCATTCTCTGCGGAATTTCCGAAATTATTGAGTGGGAAGGTGGATCGCATCTGGATCGATACGCTAAGCATTGGGGATGGATCCTTTGGCAAGCGTTCCGTACGACTTGGAATGCCCAGACTTTTTGATGAACATGGGTTGTCCAAGTGGTATCGACCAGATTTACATATCGTGGTGGCCAAGCATTTCAAGAAATATTTTTCCGAATCGATGATTCGGGTCTCGAGGTCAGAGGCTTTTCCGGTAGCGGGCGGGGGACGAGAGAAAAGTCCTCGCAGGGACGTGGCGCAAGGACCGTCACATCAGGATATGGATTAGACATGAACGAAAGCGCTTCGTTCCTCCATTTGCGAAGGCTCTTCCATCCATCCATATCCGTAGTAACATGGTTTTTTGCTGATATGTGATCCACAGCGTGCCTAGTTCAGAAGACGTGATTGGTTCCATTGGTTTCAAGCATACTCCCCCCATTGGTCTGAGCTAGGTTCATGGTTTCCCTGTACGTGTAAAGCATGCGTTTTGACATGTGGGATGTTTTTCACAAGGGTATTGCACCACGCCACGCGAAAGAATATGGTGAGATTGACAAAATGCATCGGTCAGCGGATCCATGAAGCGGGTTCGGTGCATGGATACACGACGAGGAGTTTGCGCATCATGATGAACCACACGCACGACGCACATGCACATCACCATCATCACGATCACGGTGTCTTTCATACACACGCACCGGCCGGCAAAATGCGCAGTGCGTTTTTCCTAACCGCATTGATACTCGCTGTTGAAATCGCCGGCGGTTTATTGTCGGGCAGTCTCGCACTGCTATCCGATGCGGGTCATGTGCTGACAGACATCGCTGCCATCGGCTTGTCTTGGTACGCATTAAAACAGGCCGAGCGCCCAAGCAATCAAAGGATGACCTATGGGTATCATCGCGCCGGAATATTGGCAGCTTTTTTAAACGCGATTACGCTGATTCTGATTGCGATATGGATTTTGGTTGAGGCGTATCGGCGCTTTCAGACTCCAGAGACCGTACAGCCAATCTGGATGTTTATCAGTGCGGGGATCGGCCTTGTCATCAATCTCTCGATGGGGCTGACCATGCATGGTAGCGACAATTTGAACGTCCGTAGTGCGGTCCTGCATATGCTCGGCGATGCCGCAGCCTCGGCTGCGGTGATCGTGGGCGGCATCGTGATCGTCATCACAGGCTGGTATGTCGTCGATCCGCTGTTAAGCGTGTTGATTGCTTTACTGGTTGCATACGGTGCTTGGCGAATTGCACGCCAAACCATCGTCATTTTAATGGAAGGAACGCCATTGGACGTCGATCTCACGACAGTAGCCGACGCGATTGGGTCTGTTCACGGCGTGTACAACGTGCACGATTTGCACGTCTGGACCATCGCAAGCGGGCGCAATGCGCTCTCATGTCACATTGCACTCGATGGCGCCACGACGATCACGGAGAGTCAGTCGGTGATCCGGGAAATTGAACATCGGTTGCTGCACTTAAATATTGGCCATGTGACGATTCAAGTGGAAGATCAGAACCATCCTCATGACCAAGCCGTCTTATGCGCAGGCAGCGACTTGGGGGAAGGGCATCACCACCATCATGAATGAGAAGTGGGAGACAAATTGAGGATGATGACGCCTGCCACGATTAGTCCCAGACCAATCGCCGCGGGAATGGAAATGGACTGCTTCCACACCAACAAACCAATCACGGTCGTGGCCGCTGTGCCAATACCCGACCATATCGCGTATGCGGGGCCGAGCGGAATGTGTTTTAATGCCTGGGACAGTGAATAAAACGACAGCGCGTACCCCAGAACGACGCCGATGCTCGGCCATAACTTGGTGAAACCATCTGTCACTTTGAGCAACGACGTTGCACAAATCTCACTCGCAATGGCGACGGCTAGAAAAAAGTAAGGCATGTTATCTACACCTTTCTGAGTGTGCCATAGCCTCTTGTCCGGGCATATGCTGATGGCAAGAGGCTGACGTGGAGGATCGACAAGCGATGTGGCGTGGCATACAACAAGATTACCTGAAATGGATGGCTGTCGCCGCCTTTTGTGTCGCATTCGCGCCAGTGGTCTACACGTACTGGCGGGCACGTGCGTGACGAAATGTTCGTCACGCACTGGTATGCCGGACAAGCTTAGCATTGTTAGACGATGTACTCAGGATTGGAGTTATCGCCATCATGTCGGTTTTACATCTACTGTATGTTGTCATCTTCGTGGTCGATGTTGGAACGGCCGCGGTCATCATTTTTGTCGAACGTCACAACGCCGCTGTCACTTGGGCATGGCTGATGGTTCTTCTGTTTATACCGATTGGTGGTTTTCTTCTCTATGTGTTGTTTGGTCAACATATCAGTCGCTTTCGTTTAGCTCGTTTTCGCTTGCGCAATGCAACGTGGGTCGCCCGCCTGGCTGAGCGGCAGCAACGGCAGCTCGCCCAAGGTGGGGGCATGCAGTATAACGATCCGGCAGCAAAACAATACCAAGATTTAATCGCCATGAACCTGACGACCGCATACGCGATTTATACGCAAGACAACTCGGTGCAGGTATTCACCAACGGCAAGGATAAATTTGAAGCCCTGCTGGGGGATATAGCTCGCGCGCAGGATCATATTCATCTTGAATACTATATTTTTCGCCCAGATGGCCTTGGCGAGCGGCTTGTAGCGGCACTTGCCGAGCGCGCCAAAGCTGGCGTGGAAGTTCGATTGCTCTACGATGCTGTCGGCTGTGCGTGGACACCCAAATCATTTTTCCGCCGTCTCGAGGCGGCTGGGGGACAGGTGGCTGCCTTCTTTCCATCTCGCATCCCGTATATCAATTTGCGGATGAACAATCGCAACCATCGAAAGGTCGTCGTGATCGACGGGAAAATTGCCTACGTGGGTGGATTCAATGTTGGCGACGAGTACTTGGGGCGCGTCGAGCGCTTCGGATTCTGGCGAGATACACATCTGCGCATAACGGGTAGTGCCATTGTTGAACTGCAATCCATCTTTTTGCTTGATTGGAACTCTTCATCTCGAGATCCCATCGAGTTTGAGGACCGCTATTTCAGACGGGCGCAGTCCAGCCTTGGCGGCGTCGGCATGCAGGTGGTGGCGAGTGGTCCGGACACTGCGTGGGAGCAAATTCGCAATGCATACATCAAGATGATCTATGCTGCCAAACAGAGCATCTACATTCAAACACCATACTTCATCCCGGACGACAGTTTGCTGACCGCGCTCAAAACGGCGGCACTCTCCGGTATTGACGTCCGTGTCATGTTGCCGCAAAAAGCTGATCACATTTGGGTGTTTTGGGCGTCGCGCTTTTATTTGGGGGAGTTGCTGCAGGTTGGCGTGAAATGCTACTTGTATGGCGATGGTTTTTTACATGCGAAGACGGTGGTTGTCGATCGCGCCGTGGCCTCGGTGGGGACCGCGAACATCGACATCCGCAGTTTTAAACTCAATTTCGAGGTCAACGCCATTCTCTACGATCGCGCTAAGGCGGGCGAGTTGGCCGACATTTTTGAGCAGGATCTCGCCAAGTGTGATAGATTGACATTGAAGATGTACAATGGTCGACCGCGCTTTGAACGTATCGCAGAATCGTGTGCGCGACTGCTGTCGCCGATTCTCTAAAGAGGCGGGCGCCATGTATGTAAATGACCTGGAGTGAAGGCTATGAACAAAAAGGAACTCGCTGGTGTGGAAGCAGCCAATCATGTGAAGGACGGCATGAAGGTGGGACTCGGGACCGGGTCGACCGTCTACTATACCATTGTGGAACTGGGTCGGCGTGTTGCCGCAGGATTGCACATTGTCGGTATTCCTACGTCTGCCGCCACCGAGGCACTCGCAAAAGAGTTACATATTCCGTTGACGACATTTCAAGAATGCCCGCGGCTGGATCTCACCATCGACGGCGCGGACGCGGTGACACCTGATTTTCAATTGATCAAGGGTGGGGGCGGTGCCCTGCTTCGCGAGAAGCTGGTTGCGGCGGCGTCTGATCAATTGCTTATCGTCGTCGACGACGGCAAGTTGTATGATTCCTTCGCCAAACTTTCGATTCCAATCGAAGTGGTTCCCTTTGCATGGGAAACGACGGCTCAACGGATCGCAAATGTGGGCGGTAAGTGGACGCTTCGCGAGCGGGACGGTGCGCCTTTTGTCACCGATAATCACAATTATATTCTGGACACCGTTTTCGACTCTGTCGCCGATCCGGGTCGGTTGCAAGACGTCCTCAAGGCGATCACGGGCGTCGTCGAGACGGGACTATTCGTCAACATGGCCCACGCTGTCATCGTGGGGCGAGCCGATGGTGTCGAGACGTTGTCGCGTGCGGATTCACCATGATGTCCGGTACTTTGCGGCTGGCGGACGGGGCTTGGCGTCTCCGTCCATTTAATTTGCGGTGCGACCTGCCTGTTGCTATCCGGTGGTATGACGCCGAATTGGTGGAATGGCTTGAGGGCACAACGGATGCCCCTTATGATGAGCGCCACATCGTTCGAATGTATACTTGGCTGGCGAGCCGTGGGCATTCCTTTGCCATTGAAAGGCGAATGGGCCGCAAAGACTGGTTCATGGTCGGCGATGTAACCTTGTGCAAAGATATGCTGCCCATCGTCATCGGGGATTCGCGATGGCGTGGGATGGGCATTGGTACGATGGTCATCGAGAGGTTGGTTCGCTTGGCTACAGAACTCGGTTGGTCAAAGCTTGTTGCACATAAAGTGCTGGCGAGAAATCGGGCATCTTGGCGGATGTTCGAGAAGGCGGGCTTTGTGCGGATCGCAACACATGTCGATACGGCTGGGCTTGAATATTACGTCATGGAGCGGGAGCTTGACCAAGGCCTCGCTGCATCCCTTCGATAAAGGTTCGCCACATATGGAGATTTCACCCTCCCTTTCGGTATACATAGCTTGACCACAGGCGGGCAGGGTAAAGGCACGAGGGAGGGATGTTTGTGCAAGGTCAGACACATCGCAAACCAGGGCCGCCGATGCGGAATTTCGATCAGCACGAACTCATGGAGCGCGATCGCGAAATTGCAGAACACTATGCCATCCACACGACACTCAATGATCACTCCTTGGCACCGAAGCCTGAGGACGCCAAGCGGATCGGGAGCAAACGCACGTCACCCATCGATCCTGTGTAACGCAAAGCGTGAACTGTCGTTTGAGCGGCAGTTCACGTTTTTGGCTAGGGAAACGTTTGAACGTTTGCCCGCGGTCTGATACTGTGAAGGAAGAGTGGATAGTTGAGCGAGGAGTCGTGGGCGTGGCGGGATTCATCAAACAGTTACTCACCGATTGGCGCACCATTTCAATGGTCGTCTTGGGCGCTGCGATGGCCGGTGTGGTACTGTATCTAGATAGAAATCATAGACTGACGGAACTCATACAGTCGTGGGGATTTTGGGGCATTATTTACGGAATCATTTTGATGGTTATTTGGTGCCTCACACCAATCCCGTCAGAGGGCCTGCTCATTATATTTTTACGAGTGTTTGGCGTTTTGTATGGGACTGCGTATGCTTGGATTGGATCCACCATCAGTTCCATTATCATTTATTTCATTGCCCGCCATTTTACTCGCATCATGCTTGGGCGTGTTGCGTCACACGAGCGGTTTGACCAGGTTAACCTCTGGGTTCGCGAATGGGGAAGCTGGGGCTTATTGCTTGCCCGTCTGCTGCCGGTGCCTGCGTTTGTCGTCAACTATGTCGCAGGCATGATTCCGGCGACCACGCTGTGGTCGTACACATGGACTGCGGTTGTCGCGATGCTACCTTATTATCTTGGTGTGGCACTGGTCTATGCAGGAGTGTTCGGCAACTGGATTTATATCATCATCGGTTGCATACCGCTCGCTGCTTTAGTGTGGTTCGGTACGCTGTTGCGCAAACGCGTATCAAAATCGTCGCGATCGTCTCATGAGACAGAGCAACGTATGCCTCGCTAATTTCCCGGATGTGAGCACGGCAGCAGCCATGCGTTATGGGCGAGCTGCCTGTATCTTTGATTTGGAGTGAATGTCGGTGAACACAGAGCGTCTGGATATCGTTCAAAAGCTGGATACTATTGTGGAACGCTTCGTGCGTGGCATGCGTGCGCATTTCCCTGAGAACAAATCCGGCTTAACGACCACACAGCTCTTTGTCATGCGGTACCTGAGCTTTGTTCAGCAGGCAAAGTCATCTGAAATCGCCCGTATTGCTGGATTGAGCCCGGGTGCCATCACACAAGTGTGCGACGAGCTGGTCAGGTTACATTATGTCGAGAGGGTCAGGTCCAACGAAGATCGCCGTGTTGTCTATGTGAGTTTGACGGAAGATGGAAAACGCCAATTAAGGCTGCTGTCCATCGAGCGAACAAAAAAATTGGGGGACTTGTTGGACAAGCTCGGTGAAGATGATGCGCGGCAATTTTTAAACTTGCTGGAACGTATGGTGGAGATTTTGGACAACGAGTGCGATGCGCCCTGTCACGGAAGAAAGGGTGAAGTGGAGTGAAACTTGGCTGGTTGGGTCTTGGCAATATGGGGGTACCCATGGTGCGAAACCTAGCGCGCTTGGGCCATTCCATCACGGCGTATAATCGAACCGTGAAACCGTTCGCGCAAGATATGCCTGAGAATGTGACGGTCGTTTCCGATGTGCATAACGCGGTAGCTGTTCAGGATGTCGTATTCGTGATGGTGTCCGACTTTGCCGCAGTCGAATCCGTGTTGTTTGACTCTGGTGCAGTTGAAAGCATGGAACAAGGTACGCTCGTGGTGAATATGAGCACCATAGGCGTCGAGGAAAGCCGTCGATTGGCGGATCGTATATATAGCCTTGGATTGCGGTATCTTGAAGCCCCAGTTCTGGGTTCGGTGAAACCCGCTCAGGATGGAGCCTTGGTAGTTGTAGCTGGCGGTCAAGTCGACGACTTTACGGAAGCAGAACCCCTCCTTGCTGTCATGGCACGCAAGTCGTTTTATTTGGGTGGTGTCGGCCAAGGTGCGGCGATGAAGCTGTTGGTGAATTCATTTCTGGGTATCGTCATGGAAACGATGGCCGAAACGGTCATCTATGGCGAACTGAGCGGCTTCGCGCGTGAGACGGTATTTGATGTTCTGGAAGCGAGTGCTATTTGGTCGCCAGTTTTGTCTGCAAAACGGCAACTTGTCGTTACGGATGACTATCCCGCTCAGTTCGCGTTAAAGCATCTGTTGAAGGACATGCGCCTTGCATTGCGTCAGGCGGAAGTGGTACATGGGCGACTTCCCTTGGCGTCGACCGCCGCATCCGTGATGAGCGAGGCTGTCGCATCAGGATTTGGCGATCTCGATATGGCTTCGCTGGTCGCCTTTATGGCTGCACAAACCGGAGGCGAGCGTCAGGCATAAGCTGTAGGAGTCTCTCATACGGGAGGGCCCGGCATGGTGCAAAATGGTGACGCGAGTGAACCCTATACGTGGTACGATTGGTACGAGGATTTAGAAGAGCCTTTGTGGTTGGGGCAAGGAATGGGTCTGCTTCCTTGGTGGTTGCGTAAAGGCTCGTCCGAAGAAGCTCAGTGGTTTGTCAACAGCTATCCTGTTCTGGCACCGTATTATCCCATCGGGTCGCTCATCGAACAGGATTGGCTGGCGATGCACACAGGCTATTGGTGGCCATAGTGCTTTGAAGATGGTCGAACTCGCTACGGTGAGCAGACCAAAGGGGTTGTCAACTTGGACTTAAGTATTATTATCCCGTCCTATAATGAAAAGGATAACATTCGTCCGATCGTGCGGCGTATTCACGAAGCCATGGCATCTTTGCATGATGTCTTATATGAGATCTGGTTCGTCGACGATAGTTCTGACGAAACACTGCAGGTGTTGTCCGAGCTGGCAGGGACGGACGAGCGCGTGCATGTGCATCATCGAGATGGTGAGCGCGGCTTAGCCAGTGCGGTTGTGCAAGGATTCAAGTTGGCTCAGGGTCGATATTTCATCGTGATGGATGCAGATTTGCAGCATCCTCCTGAGTTGCTTCCTGCGATGTATGAACGACTTAAACAGGGTACCGATATCGTGATCCCAAGTCGCTTTGTCGAAGGTGGATCGGACGGAGGATTAGGGCCATTCCGAAAGTTAGTATCGTGGACTGCGCGCGTGATCGGGCAAATTGCATTACACCGTCTACGGCGTATTTCGGATTGCACGAGTGGATTCTTCGGCTTGCAGCGCGAAGTGGTAGCAGGCGCCGAGCTCGATCCGATTGGTTGGAAGATCCTGATTGAGGTGTTGGTCAAGGGGCACTATCGAACGGTTCACGAAATCGCGTATTCTTTTTTGGCCCGCGATGCCGGCGAATCGAAAATGAGCATGCATGAACAGTGGAACTATTTCCGGCACCTTGTGCGCTTGGTCTCACAAAGCCCCAGTGATAGACGGTTTTTCTTGTTCTGTATCATCGGGGCAAGCGGCGTGATCGTCAATGAGGTGGTACTGTCCATCTTGCTCTATGGATTTCATATGAAGGATACCATGGCGTCCATTCTCGCTTCCCTTGTCGCCATGTTGAGCAATTACATTTGGAACGATCAAATTACTTGGCGCTCGCAGGGTGAGGGCCGTAAATGGAATGTGAAGCTACCAATCTTTGTTGCGATCTCGCTCGTCGGCATCCTGATTACGACGCTTGTGATGCATGCCTGCGAACGGATCGGCTTGATGGTTCCGATTGGACAAGCCGTTGGCATTCTCGTTTCAACGGTCTGGTCATACGTGATGAACAATAGGGTGACATGGCGAGAAATTGAGCATCGTGAACGCGGCGAGATCGTGGTCACGCGAGAATCGGCATCAACTACGTTCACACGTGCAAAGAGCGGCGTCTAACATGCGCCGCTCATTTGTTGCTCTATTCAATGATCTGAGTCGGCAGGTGTCGTCCAAGTGCGGGTCAATTGGGGATCCTGGATGGTGTTTTTGGGGACGACTCCATCGATAAAGAAGCGCTTGGCAACATAGTGGGCCTCTTTTGGATTCACGATCCAGTAGCTTAAATCGCCCGGTCTCGTTGCGTCCGGATCGTGAAACGATCCCGGCAGTGTTGCGTGGATGGTGCTGTAGGTGCGATACGTGTGCGCATGCGCAATGAGCCGACCGAGATCGACAGCTGTCAGATCGGTGTCCACGCTGCGTAATAGATCGTACGCGATTGCGGGCAGTTGCGGAATGGTCTCTGGGCGGAGCAGTTGGTTTTTGACGGCAACGAGAAATGCTTGCTGTCGTTCGGTGCGGCCGATATCGCCTAATGCGTCGTGCCGATAGCGGACGAAACCCAACGCTTGCTCGCCGGTGAGATGCTGCGTGCCTTTGTGCAAGCGAATAATTCCATACTTTTTGTCCCCGGTGCGATAATACATATTTCGCGGGACGTTGATGTCAATACCGCCCATGCGGTCGACGATGCGCACGAGTCCGTCAAATTCGGTCAAGGCATAGTGATCGATGGGCATGCCAATTAGCTGTTCGACCAGACCGCACGTGAGCGATGGACCTCCTTCTGCCAAAGCGTCATTGATTTTGTGATAGCGGCCGTCCGGAAAAGCCACTTGGGTATCGCGCGGAATGGACAGTAGTTCAATTCGGCGATGTTCATCGTCGAGGCTTGCGACCATCAAGACGTCGGAGTTGCCATTGCCCTGTTTTGGACGCTCATCGCTTCCGATGAACAGAATGGTCTGCCTGGTCGCGGAGCCGATGTGACTCATCTGGGCATGAGGCCAGATTTGCGGCTGTATTGGATGGTTTGATGAGCCTGTGGCCGGCGCGAACTTGTGTGCGAGGATATGGCGGTTGCCATATACGAATGTCGCCGCGGCTGCGAGGAGGCCGAACGCGACGGCGGCGTAGCGTCCAGCGCTAGCAAGTCTTTTTTTGTAGGGCTTCTTGGGTCTTTCTGTCAAGAAAACCACTCCCATCTCCTCGACATCTATCCTATGATTTGAGGAGATGGGGTGTTTTATGCGTTTTGGTTAAACGAGGATTTTATTCGTGGTGCAACACTTGGTTGCAATTTGTGCAGA
Organism: Alicyclobacillus hesperidum subsp. aegles; assembly: GCF_027923525.1. Taxonomy (NCBI): domain Bacteria; kingdom Bacillati; phylum Bacillota; class Bacilli; order Caryophanales; family Alicyclobacillaceae; genus Alicyclobacillus; species Alicyclobacillus hesperidum. The sequence continues at coordinate 33,299 of NZ_BSBJ01000006.1, forward strand.
TGTACTGGTATTGCTCGCGCAGGATGCGCCCTGGTACCGGTAAGTCGGGTCGTATGACGACGCTCGAGTCAAGCTGCACTTGGCGTTCTTCTCGGAACCAGGTATGATCGCAATGCGGACAGCGGATGGCGTGTTGGTTGCTGGCCACGTGTCTCATCTCCTATCAGTGCTGGGGTAGCTGTGCCAAATAACCATGACTATTATAGCGATTTGACAGGAAAGCGGTCAAAGTTGCGAGGGTTGGAATGAGGTGGAGAGGTTGCGCATACGCGCTGGAACGTGTGCATTTGCCGATCACGATTCGTTCTATCCTCGTCATTTGGCCAATGTGGACCGTTTGCGCTATTATGCTTCTTTTTTTTCCGTCGTCGAGATCGACAGCACGTTTTATGGCATTGTAGCCGCTCGGACATGGGAGCGGTGGTTGGATCAGGTTGACGGAGATTTTCGTTTTCACGCGAAAGCACCCGCTGCGTTGACGTTGCATGCGCATGGTATGACGCGACAGGAGCGGCGGGAAGTGGGCCGAGCGTTTCTCGAGTCACTGCGCCCAGCTGCCGAACGACGGGCGATATCAGCCATCTTGTTGCAGTTTCCACCGTGGTTCGGAGCAACGCGCGAGAATAAAGCAACCGTCGAGCGGTTGGTGGCGTTCTGCCATCCTCTGAACGCGGCTGTAGAATTTCGGGAACGCAGTTGGTTTCAAGATCCCGAGCGGATCGAAAAGACCATCGCTTGGCTCTCGTCGCTTGGCGCTGTCCATGTGATTTGCGATGAACCCCAAGCCGGTCGCAAATCGGTGCCCTATGTGCCGCGTGTGACGCATGCGCAATTAGGAATTTTGCGGATGCACGGGAGGAACGTGGAGATGTGGGACAAGCCAGGGCTGACATCTTCCAAACAGCGGTTTGACTACCGATACAGCCGCACCGAACTCGAATCGTTCGTGCCAGACGTCGTTACCCTTGCCAATGGGGTTCAAGAGTTTCATGTTCTCATGAACAACAATTCTAACAATGACGCGGTATGGAACGCGTTTGATTGGCTCGATTTGATCGGAGGGGCGAAGCGTCCGCGCCCGATGTTACAGCACTCGGAGCAATTGTCGCTTTTACCCGACCACATTGTAGACGGCGGTGAAGGATGTTCATGAATTACGGCTTTCCTGACTGGATGTTCGCAGCAATTGCGATTGCCGCGTATGAATTGGCAGCTTGGTTACATCAACGATTGGGCGTACCCTGGATCATGTGGGTGGGGTATGGAGTCGTCGCACTCTGTGTCCTCGTCGTTGCGATACGCTGGGTGGTGCGTCGAATCCGGCAACAGCAACGGCCCCCGGAGCAGGAGGAAGACGACTGGCGAAACTACTGATGGCTCACGTTCCGCTCGAGCCAAGAAGCATTTCCATTTGTTTTGCAAAGTGCGACGAGAGACGCGTGTAAAAGGAAACGCGCGACTGTTCGATCACGCCGCTTTCCGTGACCAGGTACATCAAGTTCGCGACAATTTTGTACGGCTTTCCGAATCGATCGGGTTTCGTGCCGTACATGGGCTTGGCATGGCGATCATATTCCGAATCGGCGCACTCCACGAATCCTAAAATATGCTCAAGCGCGATCCGATAGGTTGTTCGACCACGTTGTTGAATAAACTCTTTGGTGGTCAACTGATATTTGACTTGATTGCGAATTTCCGTGCGCTTCAGTTCGCCGCGTAGCATTTTGATCTTCGGAAACTGATACATCCATCTTCCCCCCGTTCTTCAATCGTATTGTAACACAGCAACTAGACGTGCTTACTGAACCATGTGCAGTTGTGGGGAAAATCTGTTACGTTGAAGACAACGTTTGTCGTTTCGAGTGAGGTGTCGGATTTGAACCGTTTATTGTCCATCGTCACGGCCATTCTCGTGGCGGTTAGCATTGTCGTACAAGTAGGTCGCTTTGGTGATATGCCGCAGTTCTTTGCTGCCGCAATTGCTATTATTCCGCTAGCTGCGCTCATGGGGAAGGCGACCGAAACCATTGCCGCACATGCTGGTGCACGTTTGGGAGGACTCTTGTCAGCGACGTTTGGCAATGCGGTTGAATTGATTATCGGGATTTTCTCGTTGCACGAAGGGTTAACATCCTTAGTAAAGGCTTCGATTACCGGTTCCGTTGTCGGAAATCTTCTCTTTGTACTGGGGCTAAGCTTTTTTGTGGGCGGCATCCGCCACCCGATTCAAGAATTTAACGTGCGGGTCGCTCGTAGCAATGCTTCCATGCTGATGCTCGGTGTCGGGGTTGCGTTTGTCGTACCCACAGTGTTTGCCCGCACGGCTCATCCAGTTTCGTCTGTGTTGTCCTTTGGTGTTGCGGGTGTATCGCTCATTGTTTATCTTCTTGGCCTTTACTTTAGCCTGTTTACGCATCGCGACGTGTTCGCCTATATCGGGCACGAGCAGGAGGAAGCACAAGGTTCGCAACCAAGGCTTTGGCCAGCCATTTTGACACTCGCCGTAACCACCGTACTTGTCAGCGTCGAAAGCGACTGGCTTGTCGGTACCGTGCGATCCATCGCGACGCAACTCGGTTGGAGCGAGCTATTCATCGGCGTTGTCGTTGTCGCCATTATTGGCAACGCCGCCGAACACGCTTCGGCCGTTTGGATGGCATGGAAGAATCGCATGGATCTGTCTGTCGAAATTGCAGTCGGCAGCACCCTACAGGTGGCGATGTTCATCGCGCCCGTTCTATTCTTTGTCGGCGTGTGCATCGGTGTACCTTTCAACTTTATGTTTACCTGGCCCGAGTTGGTCAGCATGATTGCCGCCGTGCTACTCGTGGTTGTTTTAATGCTCGACGGAGAATCGAACTGGCTCGAGGGCGCCATGGCCGTTGGCGCTTATCTCGTCCTCGCTGCCGGATTCTACAGTCTACCGGCAGCCGCGTAAAGGGGTGATTGCGATGAAGGGGCTGTTGCGTGCAGCGGCAAAACATTTCGGTATCGGACTTGCCACGGTTTTGCCGTTTGTGTTCGCCGTTTGGGTCGTCGTATTTGTTGTCAATCAGGTAGACGGCTTGGTCAGTTGGTATGTGCCTTGGGCCTATCTGCACATCCCTGGCCTCGGCTTTGCCATCGTGATTGTCGCGATTTTTATCCTGGGATTACTGTCTCGGATTTACGTCAGTCGCGTGCTGCTGTCCTGGGCGGACACTTTGTTCATGCACATCCCTGTGATCAAGTCCTTGTATACAACGGCGAAGGAGCTCATCGAGAACCTGTTTCGCAGACGCCAGGCGTTTCAGACGCCCGTTTTGATTGAGTGGCCAGACGAGCGTGCACTCGTACTTGGCTTTATCACATCTGAAGAATTGCCCGAAAGTATAGATCCAACAGGGGATTTGGTTGCGGTGTATCTGCCCAATGCATTTCAGTTCGCTGGAGCGACGGTCATGGTTCCCCGATCCCGGGTGCGCGAAGCAGGTATGACAGTGGAACAAGCCTGGAAGTTCGCCTTGTCTGCAGGATTAGGCCAATCGCGTGCATCGAAGCGTGAAGAGGGGGCTGAAAGTACACAGGCGCCGACCCACTTGCCGAAATCCCCGCCGATGCCGATGTAACCACCAGGTGACGTCAGGTGTGTGCTGGGCTACAATGGACATAACGTATATAGGCCGGAGGTGCCAACCATGTTTGATCCGAATGTGCAGGTTCGCCAAAATCTGAAGGACATCGAGCCATATAAGCCAGGTCTCAGTGATGAACAGTTGCGAAAGGAATTGGGTGATCGCCCGCTTGTCAAGCTGAATTCCAATGAGAACACCCTTGGGCCTTCGCCGTTGGCATTGCGTGCGATGGAACGCGAGTTGCCAAGATTGCACCTGTATCCTGACGGCGGCAGTGACTTGGTCAAAGCTGCCATTGCCAAGCACCATCACGTGCAGCCTGAACAAGTATTCGTGGGGAATGGGTCGGACGATATCATCAAACTTTTGTCGGAGACGTTTCTCGATGAGGGAGACGAGATTGTGACGCCGTTTCCGACGTTCTCACAATACACGTTTGGGGCACAGGTCATGAAGGCCAGGGTCAAGCTCGCACCGTTGCGTGCGGATTTTACATACGACGTCGAGGCTTTGCTGGCCGCGGTGACCGAACGAACCAAGTTGTTGTATCTGTGCACGCCCAACAATCCAACCGGAACGGTCCTTAAGCAGGCTGAGTTCGATCACTTAATAGAGCATTTGCCGGATCATGTGTTGGTCATTGTCGACATGGCCTATGATAACTATGCGACGAACCCGGAACGGTTTCAGTTTAATGCAGGGGTGTTACGGCACGCGAACGTGTGTCTTCTGTACACATTCTCGAAGCTGTACGGCCTTGCCGGATTGCGTGTTGGCTATGCGATTGGCCATCCAGAGGTATTCGCCTATGTCCATCGCGTTCGGGAACCGTTCAACGTCAACCGCATTGCGCAAGTCGGTGCTATCGCCGCGTTGTCCGATGTAGAGCACGTGAAACGGTCACAGGAGCTGGTTCAGGCGAGTCGCCGCCAGTACGAGACGTTGCGTGAGTCGGGCATGCATGTTGTCCCGAGCGAGGCGAATTTCGCGCTCATTGAAGTCGGGGATGGAAAGCGTGTGTTCGAGGCTTTGCGCAAGCAAGCGATTCTTGTGCGAACGGGATTTGTGGGGTTGGAATCCTATGTGAGAGTGTCGTTTGGCACTGAGGCTGAGAATCAGGCGTGTATCGCCGCCTTGCGCGAGGTCGTCGCACACGCTTAAGGCTGCCAATCTGGCTTGTTTGGCGGAGAAAAAAGCCGTAAAATCACAGCGGCCCCCTGTGGTAAACCAACCAGATTAGGGGGCCGTGTCTTCAATCAGAGTACTGATTTCAAATACGATGTTACCCGTACCAAGCACAGACTGGCAATCGGGGGCTGGTGGGTTCCATACCACAAAATGGTTGGCTGGACGAAGGCGTTATTCACTTCGCTTTTTAGGTGGGATCAACGGTTTCATCGGTATCGCTTTCGTGTGCAGCGGAGAGCCGGTCCGAGCGAATCAGATTGCTGTCGCGAAAGCGGCCGCTGACCATTTGGCCTTCCAGCCAAGGAGAGGTCTTGCCAAGGCGTTTCTCGTTGGTTGCCGCACCGTAGGGCCCTTCCGGGAATTCTTCGACAGCGAGATCGTATGTCGTCGCTTGCGCTTGCCATAATTCGGCTGTTGGGTAGTCGGTTACACCTTCGTCGAGTGGTCCGGGGTCGTAGGCACCCGAGTTCGGGCTGACGTCGACTTCCCGAAGGTTTGGATCGACTCGTCGTGTCATGTGCTGTCACCTCAGCTGTATTGTGTGCTTTGACGGGTTGGCTATCCGCTAGGAGGTAACTATGGACAAGCAGGTTCGGGTTCGCTTTGCGCCGAGTCCGACGGGTGCACTGCACATCGGTGGTGCCCGTACGGCCTATTTTAATTGGTTGTTTGCGCGTCAGCAGCAAGGCATCTTTGTACTTCGCATCGACGATACGGACAGAGCGCGCTCAACGGAGGAGTCATATCGGCAGATTCTGGACAGTTTTCGGTGGCTTGGCATCGACTGGGATGAAGGCCCTGATTGTGGTGGTCCGTATGGACCGTATCGGCAGTCGGAGCGCACGGAAATTTATCGTAACCATTTGCAGAGACTGATTGCCAAAGGCAAAGTATACCCGTGTTTTTGCAGTGCAGAACAGTTGCAGGCGGATCGCGAGGAGGCGGCGCGCGAAGGTCGGCCGCCGCGCTACAGCGGAAGATGTCGCGACTTGCCGGCCGAGGAACGGGAGCGCCGGTTGGCGGCAGGAGAACCACATGTCTATCGATTGCGTACTGATGCAGTGGGGGAGACGGTGGTTCATGATCTCATTCGCGGAGATGTTGTCTTTCAGAACAGCGAGATCGACGATTTTATCGTTTGGAAGGCTGACGACTCGCCGACCTACCACTTTGCCTCCTGTGTGGATGATCTCGCCATGCATATCTCGCACGTCATTCGAGCCGAAGAGCACTTATCGAACACGCCGCGGCACGTGGCGCTGTTTGAAGCGTTCGGTGCCGAGGCACCAGCGTTTGCGCACGTGCCCATGATTCTGGCGCCGGATCGCAGTAAATTAAGCAAGCGCCACGGTGCGACAAGCGTGTCCGAGTACCGAGAGATGGGGATTTTGCCGGAGACGCTGGTCAACTATCTGTTGCTACTCGGTTTTTCACCCGGTGACGATCGCGAAATTGTCGACCGAGAGACGGCTATCGAAGTGTTCAGCCTGGATCGCGTCGCGAAACATGCGGCTGTCTACGATGTGAAAAAGCTTGAATGGTTGAATGCGCACTATTTCCGCGCGCAATCGCCAGATGTGGTGGTTGGTCAAATCTGGGATGCATTGGTCCAGCTCGGCTATGTTGCGGCGAATGAAGTGGATCGGCATGTATTGGCTTGGATTCGGACTGTCGTGGAGTTTGTGCAGACGCGCAGTCGCAGCGCCGCGGATTTGATCGACGGTATGCGCCCGTATTTCGAAAGCGTAACGGCATATGACGACAAGGGTGTACGCAAACAGTTTAGCGATCCGGCCACTCCTGAGAGGCTGCGGGCGGTCGCACAGCGACTTGCCGGCGTTGCGCCATTTACAACTCCGGTCATCGAGTCGTCGTTTCGCGCCCTCATCGACGAACTTGGTTTAAAGGCGGGGCAACTCATTCATCCTGTCCGTCTGGCGTTGACGGGTGTCACAGTGGGTCCGGGACTGTTTGACGTGATCGCCATGCTTGGTCGCGAGGAAGCTTGCCAGCGGCTTGAAATTGCAGCCGAGCGCATCGCGTCGGGGACGATAGCGACAAAGTAAAGACGGTTCATGCCGGGTTGATGATGCACGGACCTCTTTTCGGAGAGACGGGAAAAAGTAACCGATAAAAAGTTTTGCAGAGTGGTTGACAAAATGGGCGTCAGTGAGTATAGTTAATACCGTTGACGCTCGCTCTGTTGCCGAATGGTGTAATGGTAGCACGACTGACTCTGGATCAGTTAGTCTAGGTTCGAGTCCTAGTTCGGCAGCCATGGCCCTATCGTCTAATGGTTCAGGACGCCGCCCTCTCACGGCGGTAATAGGGGTTCGAATCCCCTTAGGGTCATTAGGTCGAGGGTCATTAGCTCAATTGGTAGAGCATCCGACTCTTAATCGGCAGGTTGAAGGTTCGAGTCCTTCATGACCCACCATAGATGACGCGGTCTCCATTAAGGAGATCGCGTTTTTGCGCTTCTAGAAACCCATGGCAAACTTTTGGCGATTGCTGGTCCTGTCCTTTCCGACGAGGGTTCGGTATGATGGTTTAGGAATTCTGGAACGGGAAGAAGGAGCTGCGGTGTGCAAAGGCGGTTAAGTGGCAGTGAACGCAGGCAGTTGGTCGAGCGCTTGCTCGAGCGCTTCGCCGCACAGGTTTGGGAAGTACTCTGGAATCGATATAACGACCGCGTGAAGGCCGAGGACGCGTTTTTACAGGTCTTTGTCGTCGCCATTCGTACAATCCGGCGCTCCGAGGTGCAGACGCTGCCCGACAGCGTGATCGAACGTTGTTTGCAACAAGTGGAGGCGGCCACGGTACCACATATTGACGTCGGTGAGGCTCTGGACGATTCGCACGATCTCGACGACTGGCCCGAGTCGGGCGAAACGGCCGCGTTGCCCGAGGTCGCCGAAGCTGCTATTGGCGTTCCGCGGCCATTGCTCGTTCGCGCCGTACAAGTCATGCGCGCGAATATCGCGTTTGATGAAGCGCTGCGGCACCATCGCGGGCCGGGGTTTGTGCGAATTGGTGCGGCAGGACTGGCGCTTGTCGGTGTGGGGCTTGCCGTGTACGGTGGGTTTGGCGAATGGCAATCGGTTTACGGCGCCAAACTGTCGACGCACGTCCAGGACAAGACGGCTGCGGCTATCCAGTTTGACTCGCTACCGCTTAAACTGAAGGGTTTGTACTCATTGGCGCAAGGCCAACAAGTCGATCTCACGCATGCAACAGTGGGGGCAGGTTCGTTGTTTCTCGGAAGTATTCAGCAGTATGGTAACGGATCTTACGCCATTGCGGTGCGCCGTTATCCGCTACAAACACCAGGCTCACTGGCGACGCCAAGCCGCCGTTACGCCTTGGCGTTTGTGACCCCGGTCGTCTCGGGCGTCGAAGAATCGGCATGGCAGTTGAGCAACTGGTCGCTTGTGGCGATTCCGGGGTGGCTTGTGCTGCTGGCGAACTGGCGTGCGCCAGGCGGCATCAGTGACGAACAGATCTACTCTTTGTTATTGGCGAACGGACGTTCGGCACTGGTCAAGTCGATCCCGCAACAGCCATCGACGTCGGCTGTCGTCGCCGTTGGACACGGGCAAATTGCTGTCCAGTCGGGAATGTATCGAGATGGTGCGTGGATAGGTACGCCCATCGGCGAGTATACATTGGTCGGCCGCAGTCCGGCGCAAGCCTGGACCGAGGTGCGGCAGATACCGGCAGCTTTCGGGTTTATGCAAGGGCCCAGCGTCGTCGGGGATGGGCTAGTCTTTCAAGGAATTGTCGGCAAGCCTCAACGCGCCTCTGCAAACAGCGGATCGACGTGGTATGGCATCAATCTAAGCGGGCAGGTCACGCGCTATCAGGGACCGCCGGTCGACGGGCAACCGCATTACGTTGCAGAAGGTGCCTCCGGTACTTTATGGTGGCTCGAGACGACACCGAATGCTGGGAGGGGGCTGCAGTTGACCATGGCGCCGTTGGTCAAATCTGGCGGCACGGCAAAGCCGATGCAGTTACAAACGCCTCTGCAACAATTTTCGACATGTGGCTCCTATGTCTTGTGGGTACAATCGGGCAAGGGCGGTCCGGAGTTTGTCATCGCAGCCGTCCAGTGAGGGGGGTGATTGGATGAACCAAATGATCCGCGACAAATTGGAATTGTTGCCGCAGCGCCCAGGGGTGTACCTGATGAAGGGCGGCAAGGGCGAGATTTTGTATGTCGGGAAGGCAAAGATCTTGCGCAATCGCGTTCGGTCGTACTTTACAGGATCACATGATCGCAAGACACAAGCTCTGGTTTCGAACATCTGTGATTTTGAGTACATCGTGACGGACACGGTGGCTGAGGCGTTAATCCTCGAGTGCAACCTGATTAAGCAGCACACGCCTCCGTACAACATTATGTTGCGCGACGACAAGACGTATCCGTATATCAAATTGACCAATGAACCGCATCCGAGATTGCAAATCGTACGGCGGGTCAAGCGCGATGGAGCCAAGTACTTCGGCCCCTATCCAAGTGCCACATCCGCGCAAGCAACAAAGCGATTATTGGATCGACTGTATCCGTTGCGCAAATGCAAAACGCTCAAGAAGCAGGTTTGTTTGTACTATCACATTCAGCAGTGCCTTGCACCGTGCGTGTACACAGTCGACGCAACGGAATATCAGGAGATGACCAAGCAAATTACACATTTTTTGAGTGGTGGTCATCAGGACGTTGTGCGGGATTTGACCGCGAAAATGGAGGCCGCGGCGGAAGCGCTGCAATTTGAGCGCGCGTCTGAACTGCGCGATCTGATCCGGCACATCGAACAGGTCATGGAAGAACAAAAGATGACGACCGCAGACCGCGTCGATCGCGACGTGTTCGGCTATGCAGAAGATAAGGGCCTCTTGAGCATCCAGGTATTTTATGTTCGCAGCGGCAAGGTCATCGAACGCTCCGTCGCGATCATGCCACACTACGATGAACCGCTGACCGACTTTATGTCGTACGTCGAACAGTTTTATCACGAGCGGGCCGATTTGCCCAAGGAAGTGCTCTTGCCGGATGGTGTGCCATCAGAGGCTTTGGCAATGGTGCTCGATGCCAAGGTTATTCAGCCAAAGCGCGGTCCGAAACGAGACCTTGTCGATCTCGCTTGCGAAAACGCCCGACAAGCACTGTCAGATAAGATCCAGTTGATGGAGAAGAACATGGATCGCACGCTGGGGGCCGTCATAGAACTCGGGAATGCCTTGGCCATTGAAGCGCCACGCAGAATTGAGGCGTTTGACAACTCCAATATCCAAGGGGCGGACGCCGTCGCGGCCATGGTCGTCTTTATCGATGGCAAACCGGCGAAATCAGAGTATCGGAAATACAAAATCAAGACGGTTTCCGGGCCCGATGACTACGAATCCATGCGGGAAGTGGTTCGCCGACGATATACGCGCCTGCAACGTGAAGGCAAACCTTTGCCAGATCTGATCGTGATCGACGGTGGGCGTGGTCAACTTGCGGCTGCATTGTCGGTGATCGAAGGCGAACTCGGCCTCGACGTTCCAGTTTGCGGCTTGGCGAAAGACGATAAGCACCGGACGAGTCAGCTCTTTTTTATGGACGAAGAGATTCCTGTTGCCCTGGATCGGCACAGCCAGGCCTTTTACCTGTTGGAGCGCATACAGGACGAGGTGCATCGATTCGCCATCGAGTTTCACCGACAGCAGCGCAGAAAGACAGGGTTTTCGTCGGCGCTTGACGACATCCCGGGGGTTGGCCCTGAACGTAAAAAGGCGCTGTTGCGCAAGTTTGGAAGTCTTAAGGCGATGGCGGATGCTGATTTGGATGAATTTCGAGGCCTTGGGATTGGCGATAAATTGGCGAGCGAGATCGTCAAGCATTTGCGCGCGGTGCTAAACGAGCGAAACAAGAATATTCGACAGGATGCTTCTTCTAAGGCACCGCTTTCTTGATTCTACGATGGCCAATCATTACAATTTAAAAAGTGCAAAGCAGGTTCGAGAACCGATGTTCCCCAGTCATGTGGAGTCTCGAACCAGAAATCTGTACCCTATCCGGCAAGGCGGCCAGAAGGCTGCCGATACATATGAACTGGCTAGGAGTCGAAGGGAGGAACCTTTGTGGCGGTGGCCCAAGCAGCGCACAAAAATCGGGAATTCCTGTGGCGGCGTTTGCATACGTTGTCTGGCGTGATCCCGGTTGGGCTTTTCCTGTTGGAGCACCTGTTCACAAACGCGACAGCATTGCGCGGTCCGGCGGCGTTCAACGACGCGGTCGACGCGATTCAGACGCTGCCGCTGTTGCATTTCATCGAGTTTGTCTTTATTTTTCTGCCAATCACCTACCACGGGGTATTTGGTCTGTACGTCGCATTTGTGTCGGGGTACAACGCGAATCGGTTTTCGTTCGGCCGCAATATCCTGTTTGTGTTGCAGCGGGTGACGGGCGTCATCACGTTCGTGTTTATTATTTTCCACCTTTGGACGACGCGGTTTTCCGGGAATGCACCGAACTATGACATGGTGCACAATCTCGTCAGCAACCCGGCCTATTTCTGGTTCATGATCATTGGCGTGGTCGCCGCGACGTTCCACTTCGCCAACGGTCTTTGGTCGTTCTGCATCCACTGGGGCATCACCGTGGGCGCTCGCGCACAGCGGATCACCGCATGGGTCACGATGATTGTGTTCGTCGTCCTCGCGGGGATGGGCGTGGCTTCGATTATCGCATTCACGCATTCCGCATGAGTTTGTAGGTATTTGAAACGTGCAGGAACCACGGAGCATGGGAGGGATTCTGCGTGGCTAATCAGACAATCATCGTCGTCGGCGGCGGTTTGGCAGGTTTGATGACAACCATCAAAATCGCTGAGGCCGGTGTGCCGGTTAAACTGTTCTCCCTGGTGCCTGTCAAGCGCTCGCACTCGGTGTGTGCACAGGGCGGTATCAATGGTGCGGTCAATACCAAAGGGGAAGGCGATTCCCCGTGGGAACACTTTGACGACACGATTTATGGCGGCGACTTTCTCGCCAACCAACAGCAGGTTTTGGGCATGTGTGAGGCGGCTCCAGCCATTATTCACCTGATGGACCGCATGGGGGTTATGTTTAATCGCACGCCCGAAGGATTGCTGGACTTCCGCCGTTTTGGTGGTACGAAGCATCACCGTACAGCTTTTGCCGGGGCCTCGACAGGGCAGCAGTTGTTGTACGCGCTGGACGAGCAGGTTCGCCGCTACGAGGTGGCCGGCCTAGTCGAAAAATACGAGGGTTGGGATTTCCTCGGAGCTGTGCTCGATGATGAACAGGTTTGTCGCGGTATTTGTGCACAGGATCTGCGTTCGATGGAAGTTCATTATTTTAAGGCGGACGCAGTTGTCATGTGTACGGGCGGCAATGGTCTCATTTTTGGCAAGAGCACGAACTCGATGATCAATACGGGATCCGCCGCGTCAGAGCTGTATCAGCAGGGCGTCAAGTACGCCAATCCGGAAATGATCCAGGTCCACCCGACCGCCATCCCAGGCGACGACAAACTACGGTTGATGTCAGAGTCAGCTCGTGGTGAGGGCGGCCGCATTTGGACGTACAAAGACGGAAAGCCTTGGTATTTCCTCGAAGAGATGTACCCAGAGTACGGAAACCTGGTGCCGCGCGACATTGCAACGCGTGCCATCCATAAAGTCTGTGTCGAGATGGGGCTCGGTGTGGACGGCCAAAATCAGGTTTACCTTGACTTGTCGCACATTCCGGCTGATGTGCTGAATGTCAAATTGGGAAATATTTTGGATATCTACGAGAAGTTCGTAGGTGATGATCCGCGCAAAGTTCCGATGCGTATCTTCCCGGCTGTGCACTACTCAATGGGTGGACTTTGGGTGGATATCGATCAAATGACAAACATCCCCGGGCTGTTCGCGGCAGGCGAAGCGGACTTTCAGTACCACGGTGCCAACCGTTTGGGTGCAAACTCCTTGTTGTCGTGCATCTACGGTGGCATGATTGCGGGGCCCAACGCGGTTCGCTATGCGAAGAATCTACGTAAGGCTACGGATAGTTTGCCTGAGTCGTTGTTCGAATCGTATCGCAAGAAATATGAAGACGAGTTCGAGGGGATTCTGCGTATGGAAGGCGACGAAAATCCGTATCAGATCCACCGCGAACTGGGTAAATGGATGAACGACAACGTTACGGTCGTGCGCGTTAATGAACGGCTGCAGAAGACCGACGAAAAGATTCAGGAACTGCAAGAGCGGTTCAAACGGATCAATATGTCGGATCGATCGCGCTGGGAGAACCAAGTAGCTCAGTTTACTCGCCATTTGAAGAATATGCTCATTATGGCGCGGGCGATTACCTTGGGTGCGCTCAATCGTAATGAAAGTCGGGGTGCACATTACAAGCCAGAATTTCCGGATCGCGATGATGAAAACTTCCTGAAGACCACCATTGCGGAATTTACGCCTGATGGTCCAAAGCTTTCGTATGAAGCCGTCGATGTCTCCCTGATTAAGCCACGCTTACGCAACTATGCGGTTAGCAAGGAGGCGACCAAAGAATGAGCACGACAGCGGAAACGATGGAAACAACGCGGACGGTGCACTTGATCATTGAACGCCAAGACAGCCCGGAATCCGATCCATACACCGAAGAATTTGTCGTTCCATATCGTCCGGGTATGAACGTGATCGCCTGCCTGATGGAGATTCAGCGCAACCCTCGCAACAAAAATGGCGATCCTGTGGCACCTGTGACCTGGGAAATGAATTGTCTTGAAGAGATTTGCGGCGCGTGTACCATGGTCATTAACAACAGGCCGCGGCAGGCTTGCTCGGCTCTCGTCGACAAACTCGAACAGCCCATCCGGATCCGCCCGATGCGTACGTTTCCCGTTGTTCGCGATCTCGTGGTGGATCGTAGCCGCATGTTCGACGCGTTGAAGAAGATCAAGGCTTGGGTTCCGATCGATGGGACGTATGATCTCGGCCCTGGACCGCGCATGTCGGAGCGGGATCAACAGATTGCGTACGAACTGTCGCGCTGTTTTACGTGCGGCGCATGCGTTGAGGCGTGTCCGAATGTGAATGACAAAAACCCGTTTATCGGACCGTTTGCCATCTCGCAAGCCCGTCTTTTCAACATGCACCCAACCGGTGCGATGCACAAAGAAGACCGGCTGGAAGCCTTGATGGGCGAGGGCGGTATTCACGAATGCGGCAATGCCCAAAACTGTGTCCAAGTGTGCCCGAAGGGCATTCCACTGACGACGTCGATCGCGGCCATGAATCGACAGGTTACGTACCACGCACTTGGCGCCTGGCTGCGTAAATAATGTGAAACATTGCCCTGGCCTTCGCGCTATGCGGGTTGCCGGGGCAGTGCCTTGATTTTCAAGCGGGGGGTTCGCCGATGAATACTCAGGCGCAAAGGCGTCGGCAGCGGGCGCAGACGCGTGGATTTGTCACTCTGATCGTGGCGCTGTTGATCCTCGGTTTCGGGAGCTACTTCTTGTTGCGTCCGACCATCGATAACCAAACCAGCAACACGCCGGTAAATACCGTGCGGCGCTTTATCGGATTTGTGGAGTTAAAAGAGTTTACCCAGGCGCGTAATCTGATGACGCCCACGTTCCAAAACACGCCTGGTTGGCATGCGTCGTTGTACAATCTGTACGTTTCGCTCGATCCAGCGGAGACTTCGTATGCACTTACGGGCCAGCAAGGCGATATTGCGCAAGTTCAGTTTTCCAGTGAACAGGGTGGCGTGTTGTATCTGAAAAAGATCAATGGCCGTTGGTTGATCATGAGTCCGAATGAAGTGGATCAGTCGCTTGGCGGCGGGGCAACGGCAAGCGGTTCTTCTTCTGCACAGTAAACGCACGGATGTCAGGAATCAAGAGATGGGCCGGGGCTCGTTGGCGGGCCTCGGCCTTTGCCGTGTATAAGATGTAAAGGAGGCATTTGCATGTCATACGAAATTTTGCTGTTCTATAAGTTCATTCCGATTGATGATCCGGATGCTTTGGTTGCGGAGCAACTACAACTGTGTGAGATGTTGGGTTTGCGTGGACGTGTGATCGTCGCACATGAAGGGATCAACGGCACACTCTCCGGCCCAAAACGGGCGACCGAGGCATATCGAAAATTCATGCATCGCGATGAGCGCTTTGCCGATATGGTCTTCAAAGTCGACGAAGCGGAGGACCATGCGTTTCCCAGGCTATCCGTGCGGCACAAAAGCGAGATCGTTCACTTTGGCGTCGAAGACCAGGTTCGTCCGTGGGAATTAACAGGGAAACGGCTGTCGCCCAAAGAGTGGCATGCCATGTTACAGGAGGAAGATGTCGTCGTGATCGACGGACGAAACGATTACGAGTACGACATCGGCCACTTTCGCAATGCGATACGTCCAGACATCCGCACGTTTCGCGAATTCCCGGAGTGGATTGCAGAGCATAAGGATGAGTGGAAGGGCAAGAAGGTTCTAACCTACTGCACGGGCGGCATTCGCTGTGAGAAACTGTCTGGCTACCTCATGCGCGAAGGCATTGACGAAGTATATCAACTGGATGGTGGCATTGTAACCTATGCCAAAGACCCAGAAGTCAAGGGTCACCTCTTTGATGGGAAGTGCTATGTGTTTGACAATCGGATAGCCGTTCGCATCAACCAAACGGAAGAGGATACAGTGATCTCCCGCTGCAGTCACTGTGGTCAACCATGTGATCGCTATATCAATTGCGCATATTTAGATTGCCATCGTCAGCACTTATGTTGCTTTGCTTGTGAAGTGGAGCGGCATGGTTTCTGCACACCGGAGTGCGAAGCCAAGGCCATTGCTGAAGACAGAGTCGATCCGCTATTTAAACATCTGTCGACGTCGGGGCTGGCACAAGGCTGAGAATGAGCGCCACCAAGGCGAAAACTGCGGCGACAATGAAACTGCCGCGGTATGCCGTTGCGACGGCATGCTGACCCAATGCGGCTGTTAGCAATTCCACGCTCAATCCGCCTATCGTGACGCCGACCCCCATGCCGAGAGTGCGCGACATATTCAGGATTCCGCCAGCCACGCCGAGGTCGTGTTTCGGCGTGGCATTCATCACGCGGGCGTTGTTCGCAGGGGTGAACGCTCCGACGCCACATCCGATGCAGAAAAGGCCGCAGAGAAAAATGGGGGTGCGATACGCATACAACGTGAGCAACACACACCCAATCCCTGCAACAGCCATGCCGACTGCGGCGACACGCTGCTGTGACCATTTGTCTGCCAGACGCCCGGCAAACGGTGTGCAAAGTGCCATACCGATGGGCAAGGTTGTCAGTAGAAGCCCAGCGATGGCTGACGAGCGATGTTCGATATGCACGAACCAGTACGGTACAAGCAGCGTGATCGCGTACATGACGCTGAATGCGAGGATAGAGCTGAGATTGCCGAGCCATATGAGGCGACGTTCGATGTATGCCAGAGAAATCAAGGGCGAGCTGTGCCTTCTCTCCAGAGTCACGAAAAGTGCTCCGAGCAGGACAATTCCCAGAACGATACACGCGGTCACCCCAATGGAGCTATGTGGGCGAAATCCTTCTTTTAAAACATACATTGTCGCCACAAGCATGCCGGCCAATGTGATAGATCCCGCCCAATCGAATGCTGGGTGAGATTGACCATCGCGATCGCGCGGGAGGCAAAGAATGGCCGATAAGATCCCGACAATGCCGACGGGAACGTTCATATAGAAAATGAGACGCCAAGATCCCATGTGTGTCAGAACACCGCCCAATAACGGCCCCAAGCTCAGACCAAGTCCTTGCGCGAGCGCTTGAAAGCCGATGGCTTGGCCGCGGCGGCTTGCGTCGGTCGCTGCGGTGATTATGGAAACGCTGTTGGCCTGCAGCATGGCAGCGCCTATGCCTTGAAGCACGCGAAAAGCGAGGAGGGATGGCAAGCTCCACGCCGCGCCGCAGAGGGCAGATCCGACCAAGAACACGCAAAAGCCAAAGGTATACATCGGCCTTCTACCCAAAATATCGGACAGTCTCCCAAATGTCACGATACAACCCGCCAGTGCGAGCAAATAAATCAAGCTGACCCATTCGATTTGTGCCATCGTTGTTCGAAATGACTGTTCCAGTTTTGGTAAGGCTATGCTGATGATACTCGCGTCAAGGGCCGCCATGAAGGCTCCGAGGCAGACTGTACCTACCACAAACCAGACGCCATGGGGGCTCGAGGAAACAGCTTTAAGGGGAAATCGGTGCAACACTGTACGACCTTTTACATGTGAATGCATCGTGGTCACCTACCGCGTGCGGCGATCCAAAGCCAAGCAAACCTGGTGTCAGCTCGCCAATTCTATGGTCACTATGCATATACTTGTTATGACATCATAACAAGTAAGATTCAACACGACCATTGTAACGAAGGCCGTGTCTTTTGTATAGGTCGAATTAGTCCGTGTGTCGAAGGAGGTTGAGGTGAAGGCGATAGCGAGAGGCAGGGTAGCGAACATGGGAATACTCGACGGCTGCACCAGACTCGTCACGCGTGATACGTTCGATTGCAAGCACGGCAGCGGGAGGTTCGAGTTGAAAGACGCTGCAGTCCGTCTCGTCTGCAAGTTCTGCCGAAATCGTCTGATTACCTGAGTTGATTCTCACACCGTTTTGCTCAAAAAATCCATATATGTAATCGTACGCCAAACGTTGGCTAATCACCTTGGCGAGGTCGATGTGATAAGGGGGGACAATGTACGAAGTCTCCCGAAAATAGCACAGGTCGTCGACGTGTGCCGTCCGTTCGACATACAGAATACGTCGGTTTTTGCTTTGCCGTAAGATGGCGGCAACATCCTCTGGACACTCCCGTTCTTCAAGGCGATCAAGAACAATATTGACCTCGTATCCCGCTGCTCTCAGTTCTTCCGCAAATCCGTATAGTGTGGTGGCTGTGGAATGAAAGGCCTGTTCTGCCACATACGTGCCTTTGCCCTGGCGGCGTATGACAAATCCCGAGCTGACCAAATCGCCCACAGCTTGCCGAACCGTCGTCCGGCTTACGGCAAACAAGGTTGCCAGTTCCGCTTCCGACGGAAGTTGCTGCCCTGCTTCCCATTCTCCGTTGCGAATTTTCGATAACAGCTCGGCTTTTAATTGTTTGTAAAGCGGGACGCTTTCGCGCATGAAACTCGATCCTTTCTCGGGCGGGTATGGTCCCTATCCGCCCTGCTTTCGCTGGCATATACGGAGAGGGGAAGCCGCGGCCTGTGCCAAAGGCTTCCCCTAATACCTTACCAGTTGCGAATGGGTCCGTCATCTATGCAGCCGGGGCGAACGACGCCGCGGACGAAGTTGTCGCTAAGCGGCAGTGTCAAGGCGTACTCTAGCCAATGCGCTTGCTCTTCGACCGGGATGCGATGCACCCATGCGTGCGCCGGGATATGTATATACCGGTCGCCTTCGCCGCTGATACCGAAATCGACGCTCCAGCCACCCGGCTTACTCAGCCTGCCAGACGTGTCCGTGCGGATGATACGGAAACCGTCGCGCTCGCGATACGCATTCAACACGCTCGCATCAAAAAACAATTGCGCTATATCAGGCTTCTGTTTGGACGTCATGGCTTCAAGCAAGCGCTTTGCCGGAGGTTGCGCGTCAGCGCGATAGAGTGTGTGCTTATCGCTCAATGGGCACCCCTACCATGCTGCCCCATTCTGTCCACGATCCGTCGTAGTTCTTGACGTTTTGGAAGCCAAGCAACTCGCGAAGGACGAACCAGGTATGTGAGGACCGTTCGCCAATGCGGCAATATGCAATGACCTCTTTGTCAGGGGTAACGCCGACCGATTCGTATAACTGCTTAAGCTCAGCTTCCGATTTGAAGGTGCCGTCTTCGTTGACAGCCTTGCCCCACGGTACATTGACTGCGCCCGGAATGTGACCGCCGCGTTGAGCTGTTTCCGTCATGCCGGGAGGTGCGATGACTTCGCCTGTGAACTCCTGTGGACTCCGGACGTCGACCAGAGCGACATTACCCTTGTTGAGCGAATTCAAAACGTCGATCTGGCGAGCGCGAATGGAAGTGTCGAGATCGCGGTTTGGAACAGGGTATTGCGTTTTCGTGCGCGACGGAACTTCCTTGACGAGTTCGCGACCTTCGAGTTCCCACTTTTTACGGCCGCCGTCCATCAGTTTGACGTTCTCGTGACCGAAGATCTTCAATTGCCAATAAGCAAATGCAGCGAACCAGTTGTTGTTGTCGCCGTAGAGGACGATGAGCGTCTCTGGCGTTGCGCCGCTATTGCTCAACAGCTCCGCCCACTGTTCGTGGTTCAGAATGTCGCGGCGAACTTGGTCATTCAATTGGGTCGTCCAGTTCCACGCGATAGCGCCTTGAATATGACCACTTTCGTATGCGCTGGTGTCGACATCGACTTCTACGAGAAGTACGTTGGGATCATTTTTGTGGGCTGCTACCCACTCTGTTGTGACAAGTACGTCCTTTGCCATGGTACGACCTCCTTGAAATCGGAACGTAGAGGTGGCAAACCGAAAACCTTGTTTTCCGACCCCTTAAATTAAAATTAGAGAATGTCGCGTCAATACGCAAGAGGAAATTCTCCATTTTTCTAGCGCTTCCTTCCGGCAGAAAGACACTATCCGAGGTGCTTGTGATAGAGTAGATGTGTTGGTATGAACCGCCGATGCGGATGGATCACCCAGTGCGCAGGCGGGTGAACGGAGGATGCAGCGTGTCATACGATTTTGATCAAGTCATTGACAGGTGGAATACCGCGGCCTCGAAATGGGACTCCTTGGCCTCGCGATTTGGCCGCACAGATGTTTTGCCCATGTGGGTTGCTGATATGGATTTTCCGTCGCCTTCAGCCGTACAAGAGGCGTTGATGCGCCGCGTTCAACATGGAGTCTATGGGTATACCATTAAGTCTCAAGCCTATGTCGACAGTATCGTGTCTTGGATGCAGCGCAGGCACAAGTGGACCATTGCGCCTGAAGCGATTGTCCCCGCACCAGGGGTGGTGCCTGCATTATCCGTGATCGTCCAGGCCTTCACAGAACCAGGAGAAGGTGTGCTGATCCAGCCGCCCGTATATCACCCATTCAAGCGGACGATTGCGAGTTGGAATCGAACTGTCATTGAAAATCCACTCGTGGAACGTAACGGTCGCTATGAAATCAATTTTGCAGACCTTGAGGAGAAGGCGCGTCAGGCCAAGATTATGTTTTTGTGCTCTCCTCACAATCCTGTGGGGCGCGTCTGGACAGAGGATGAACTCAGGCGGGTCGGTGAGATTTGTCTACGTCACGATGTGCTCGTGGTGGCTGATGAAATTCATGCGGATCTCGTCTTTGCGCCACATCGCCACATTCCGTTTGCGTCGCTGGATCCAAGCTTGGCGACTCGCTCGATCACGTGTGCGGCTCCGAGCAAGACCTTTAATTTGGCTGGGCTGAATACTGCTTACATCATCGCCGAAGATGGCGATTTGCGGCGCAAGTACCAGACTGCGTCGGCGCGCGCCGCGATGGCGGAGTTAAATGTATTTGGCGTTGAGGCGATGATTGCGGCATACAACCACGGTGAAAACTGGCTGGATGATTTGTTGCATTACCTTGCAGGCAATCTCGATTTTATGGAGTCATTTTTACAACAAAACGTTCCCGAAGTGCGCATGTTCAGGCCGGAAGGAACGTATCTGGTATGGCTCGACTTTCGTGCACTGGGGTTGAGTCCGAAAGAACTCGATCAGTTTTTGATTGAAGAAGCTCGCCTAGGCTTGAACGAGGGCCACCTATTCGGTCGGGAAGGTGAGGGCTTCCAACGCATGAACATCGCTTGTCCACGCGCCTTGCTCGAACAAGGACTGCAACAATTGGCCGGAGCGATAAAGGCACGAAGGAAAGGGTAAAGGGAGGGAGAAGGCTTGGCGTGATTGGCTGCCAGCCGCCCATCCCGGATACGTCGCGGAACGCTCGCTTACGAGGTGTCATACTATACCCTGACTGTATCCCGCTCTTGTATTACTCGACAAGGAGGGATAAGGGGATGGCACCTGCCAAGGACGCGCGCGTAAAATCGCTGCTTACAAATCGGGAACGGGAGGTATTTGAACTCCTTGTTCAGGATAAGACGACCAAAGAGATCGCCGGGCAGCTGTTCGTCAGTGAGAAGACGGTTCGCAACCATATCTCGAATGTGATGAAAAAGCTGAACGTCAAAGGCCGGTCGCAAGCGGTTGTCGAATTGGTTCGATTGGGTGAGCTTGTGATTTGATCCGAACACCCCTACTTAGGTAGGGGTGTTCAGCGTCTTATTTGGCAGTGAACTTCATGTCGAGATTTGTCCGTTGACCGTCGAAATTGCTGAGTGGTACTATTTACTGGACGCAAGCATGGACGGGATGTGGACAAGGCTTGGTGGAGTTCAACGAGTACGTTGAGGAAATTGAAAAGTCCCTTCGCTTAGTGGCAGCTGCTGTCCGCCGCAAGGGCCGTGTTTTATTGCGAGAACACGACATTACCTCGCCGCAGTTCGATGCTCTCATCGCACTCAACAACGAGGGGGAACTGACGATTGGTGAGTTGTCGTCCAAGCTGTATCTCGCGTATAGCACGACGACCGACTTGGTGGATCGATTGGAAAAGGCTGGCTACGTCTGCCGACAAAGGGACTTGGTGGATCGTCGCGTTGTGCGCGTTCAATTAAGGCCGCCGGGGGCACAAATTATTGAAGAAGTGCTTCGTGCTCGCCGCGCCTATTTACATACTATATTAAGCCATGTCGACGTTTCGACGCGCAAGACAATTTTAGAAGCACTCGAACTGCTTTTGACGAATATGGCTAATCAGTAGGCGCCAGCCTACGGCGTGTTGCAGGTCGTAGCGATTGGTGCTCATCGACACCTGAGATCAGCGTGAGGAGTGCACATACCTTGGAAACGTCGCGGCTGCCGATAGGTGTGTTCGATTCGGGCATTGGCGGTTTAACAGTGATGCGTGCTATACAAGAGCGCTTACCACATGAGTCTGTGGTTTACTTTGGAGATCGTGCTCGTTGTCCGTATGGCGACCGTCAGCCAGAGGAAGTCATTCGATTTTCGGAAGAAATTGCAGATTATCTGTTTGCTAGCGGCATTAAATTGTTGGTCGTCGCGTGTAATACGGCAACAGCGGTCGCCTTGCACAATCTTCAAGAGCGACTCCCGATTCCGGTCGTCGGCGTGATCGCTCCTGGGGCTTTATCGGCAGTCAGGGCGACGCGCAATCGTCGTATCGGTGTCATCGGGACATCCGTGACCGTCTCGAGCCACGCTTACCGGAAGGCCATCTGTACAATCGCGCCTGACATCGTTGTACATGAGTTGGCTTGTCCGTTGTTTGTGCCACTCGTTGAACGGGGCCAATTGGATGGGGATCACGTCGAGGCTGTCGTCCGCCAATCGCTTAAGCCTCTGGCCGGCAGTGATATCGACAGTTTGGTGCTCGGTTGCACCCATTATCCGTTGCTTGCACCGATCATCCGACGTGTGATGGGTGCCGCGGTGCAGGTCATCTCGTCGGCCGATGCGACGGCGGCTCACGTGGCAAGGTTGCTTGCCGAGCGCAACCTTCGTAATACAGATTCTGCCAAACCTATGTATCGCTATCTCACATCAGGGGACTCAGCCAGTTTGAAGGTGGCACTCGCCAACTGGTTTGCGGAACCTGTGGTGGCTGCAGCGGTTGAACATGTGGATGCTCCACTCGTCGTGACAATTGAGCGCATGGTGAATCCCTAAGGATGGTCTGATAAATGATGCGATTGTTCATTGCCACAAAGAATGTGCATAAGGTTGAGGAATTTCGGTTGCTACTCGCAGATATCCTGGCTGAGCTTCTGCCCCTGCCTGCGGAATTGCCTGAAGCGCCTGAGACTGCGACGACGTTTCTTGCGATTGCCCAGGAAAAAGCCCTGTTTTATGCGCGACAACTCGGTGCTATGGTGTTAGCGGACGATTCTGGCTTGGTTGTACCCGAACTCAATGGCGAACCAGGGATCTATTCAGCGCGCTATGGTGGAAAACACGGCGATGATCTCGCGAATCATGCTAAGCTAATTGCACGCATGCACGAGAAAGGGATTTCGTCGGCAGAGGCGTACTTTGCATGTGCTGTCGCGTTTGCCAACGCAGATGGTGTCATCGGCGCCGTCGAGGGACGAGTGACCGGGACCGTCCACGACTTTGCGCGGGGCACACATGGCTTTGGCTACGATCCGCTGTTCACACCACATGGCGAAGGGCGTCGCTTCGCAGAGATGTCCATGGAAGAGAAAGCTGCATACTCCCATCGCGCGAAGGCAGTTGAACTCATTCGACCTATCTTGATATCAATGGCGGAATCGACTAAACTATCATAGGTGGAGTTACGCGTGCGGGTGTAGTTCAATGGTAGAACTCCAGCCTTCCAAGCTGGTAGCGTGGGTTCGATTCCCATCACCCGCTCCATGTCTCAGTAGCTCAGCTGGATAGAGCAACAGCCTTCTAAGCTGTGGGTCGGGGGTTCGAATCCCTCCTGGGACGCCACGGTGGCCAATGCTTGAGCATCCCGACAGGGGTGCTCGATTCGCAAATATGATATTTGTGCGTTGTCTGGATAACCGTGATTTGCCGTAGGTGGGCTACTCCGCCTGAAATCGTGAGTGATATTGAAAGCTGCCGGTCCGACGGTTGCGAGGACTGTTAGGAGGAAATGATGGATGACGGCTAAGTGGGAAAAGACCGAGGCGAATGTGGGTGTGCTGGAGGTCGAAGTCGCCAGCGAACGGTTTGCGAAGGCTCTGGATGAAGCGTTTAAACGCGTGGTGAAGCGCGTAAACGTGCCTGGTTTCCGCAAGGGTAAGGTACCGCGCAAACTGTTTGAAGCTCGTTTTGGTGTGGAGTCTCTGTATCAGGATGCGGTCGATATCCTGTTGCCGCAAGCGTATCAGGAGGCCGTCGTTGAGACAGGGATCGAACCGGTGGATCAACCTGCCGTCGATGTGGTGCAGGTGGAGACGGGCAAACCGTTCATTTTTAAAGCTACGGTCACGGTCAAGCCGGAAGTCCAACTGGGAGAGTACAAAGGGCTCGAAGTCGAGGACAAGTCGTTCGATGTGACAGATGAGACCGTTGAAGAAGAATTGCAGAGCATTTTGCGCAGCCATGCCCAAATTGAAGTGATTGAAGATGGTGCAGTGGAGAACGGCGATACGGTCAGTATTGACTTCAAGGGCACCATCGACGGCGAAGAGTTTGAAGGCGGCGAAGCGGAGAATTTCCAATTGGAGATTGGGAGCAACGCCTTAATTAAGGGGTTCGAAGAGCAACTGATCGGTATGAAACCCGGTGAGGAACGCGATATTGAGGTCACGTTCCCTGACGATTATCACGTCAAGTCTTTGCGTGAAAAACTCGCGAAGTTTCATGTGTTGCTGCACGATATTAAGCGTCGCGTGCTACGCGAATTGAACGACGAGTTCGTACAGGAAATCAGCGAGTTTCAGACGGTGGACGAGTTTAAGGCTGACTTGCGCAAATCGTTGGAAGAACGGGCAAAAGTTCAGCATGATCGATATATTGAAGATGAGGTCGTCAAAAAAGCTACGGCTAATGCGACGATTGAACTTCCAGCGGTTATGGTAGAGCATGAGATTGAGCATCAACTTGGTCACTTTGCTCAACAGCTGCAAATGCAACAGATTCCGTTCGATGCATATCTCGAGTTTACTGGGTTGACTCTGGATGAGCTTAAAGACCAGTACCGGGAGGCGGCAGAGCAATCTGTGCGCATTGGCTTGGTGCTTGAGGCGATTGCAAACGCGGAGAATGTCGAGGTTACATCTGAGGACATTGAGGCAGAATTGCAGAAGATCGCAGACAATACGCAATTGGAGCTTGAGCGTGTGCGTCAGTTGATGAATATGCGCGATCCCGGTTTGGCATCGTTCCAGGGCGAGTTGAAGACCCGCAAGACCATACAACTATTGGTGGATCATTGCAAGGTCGTGTGATTTGTGAAAGTCTGAAGAAAACTGAAAGATGGACTGACAACAAGACAAGGTGTGATGCCTTGTCTTGTCCCGCACATAGCGTGAATTGCAAAAGGAGGCCGGGGTATGAGTCTGATTCCGTACGTCATTGAACAAACCAGCCGTGGGGAGCGGTCGTATGACATTTATTCGCGGCTGTTAAAAGATCGCATCGTATTACTTGGAACGGCAATTGACGACAACGTAGCGAATGCGATTGTCGCCCAACTTTTGTTTTTGGCGGCTGATGATCCGGAAAAGGACATCCAACTGTACATCAACAGCCCCGGCGGTTCTGTCACCGCGGGACTGGCCATATATGATACAATACAGCATATTCGTCCGGCTGTTTCGACCATGTGCGTCGGGATGGCAGCGAGCATGGGTGCTTTCTTGTTGGCTGCGGGCGAGAAGGGAAAACGCTATGCATTGCCGAATGCTGAAATCATGATCCACCAGCCGCTTGGGGGAGTCCAGGGTCAGGCGTCTGACATTCAAATTCATGCTGAGTGGATGCTCAAGACGAAAGACAAACTCAATCGACTTCTGGCTGAGCGGACGGGTCAACCGCTTGAAGTCATTGAACGCGACACGGATCGCGATAACTTCATGTCGGCCGACGAAGCGAAGGCGTACGGTTTGATCGACGAGGTCCTGGGTACTCCGTGAGCGACTCGTTGCTTGGGATTGTGCTTTGCCTCGGACGGTGGGTGTGGTAACCTCGAATTGGGGAGGGAACGAGGAATGTTCAAATTTAACGAGGAAAAGGGCCAACTGAAGTGTTCCTTCTGTGGCAAGACACAGGAGCAGGTACGCAAGTTGGTCGCTGGACCCGGTGTCTATATCTGCGACGAATGTATCGAATTGTGCAACGAAATCGTCGAAGAGCAACTGGGTGAAGAAGACGATTTTGAATTGAAGGACGTTCCGAAGCCCACTGAAATCAAAGCGATTTTGGATCAGTACGTCATTGGGCAGGAGCAGGCGAAGCGTTCGCTGTCCGTTGCGGTATATAATCACTACAAGCGCATTAACGCCGGAACGCAAAAGAACGACGATGTCGAGTTGGCTAAGAGCAATATTTTGTTGATTGGGCCGACGGGTAGCGGTAAGACTTTATTAGCACAGACGCTCGCCCGCATTCTCAATGTGCCTTTCGCCATTGCGGATGCGACATCGTTGACAGAAGCGGGATATGTCGGTGAAGACGTGGAAAATATCCTGTTGAAACTGATCCAGGCGGCCGATTACGATATCGAAAAGGCGGAGCGCGGGATTATCTACATCGACGAAATCGATAAAATTGCGCGCAAGTCGGAAAACCCATCTATCACCCGCGACGTGTCGGGCGAAGGCGTGCAGCAGGCATTGCTGAAGATTCTGGAGGGCACTGTGGCGAGTGTGCCGCCGCAGGGCGGGCGTAAGCACCCACATCAGGAATTCATTCAGATTGACACGACAAATATTTTGTTTATCTGCGGTGGTGCGTTTGATGGCATCGAGCCAATCATCAAACGGCGTTTGGGCAGTAAGGTGATTGGATTTGGCAGTGTCAATTTGGCGCAAGATACAAAGGATACCGCCATTATGCACCATGTTTTGCCGGAAGATCTGCTGAAGTTCGGTCTAATTCCGGAATTCATTGGCCGTCTGCCGGTTGTGACAACGCTTGATGCGCTTGATGAAGAGGCGCTTAAGCGAATTCTCACCGAACCGAAGAATGCGCTCGTCAAGCAGTTCCAAAAGCTGCTTGACATGGACAATGTGGTGTTGGAATTCCATGAGGATGCACTTGAAACCATCGCAAAAGAGGCAATCCGTCGCGGCACGGGGGCACGTGGGCTTCGTGCCATCATCGAAGCGATTATGCTTGATGTGATGTATGAACTGCCCTCGCGCGATGACATCCAGAAGTGCATCATTACGAAGGCCGCCGCATTGCGCGAAGATTCGCCTATCGTCTTGAAGAAGGACGGAAGTTCGATACCGTTTAAGCATAAGTCGGAGGAGACCGCGTAAGGTCGATAGCGATTCATAACCGGAACCAACCGTTTCGACGGAGGTTCCGGTTTTTTCGTTTACTACAAATTCTCCCGGGCAATACTGCAAAGAGCAGCAAGGCATGGGAGGGTATTGTGATGACAGCGAGTATACTTGCCGCCATTCAAGTGTTTTTTGCGCTCGTGATCGGCATTTACTTTTGGAACCTATTGAAAACACAGAATCACAACAAGCACGCCATTGAACGTGAATCTCGCAAGGAATTGGAAAAGCTCCGCCGATTGCGTTCGATCTCGCTTTCTGAACCACTCGCTGAACGGACTAGACCCGCCGCGATTGACGATATCATTGGTCAAAAGGATGGTATTCGCGCCCTGCGGGCAGCACTCTGTGGTCCGAATCCACAACATGTGATTATCTACGGTCCGCCTGGGGTTGGTAAAACGGCTGCGGCACGCGTGATCCTGGAAGAGGCCAAGCGGATGCCAACTTCGCCGTTTCAGTCTGATGCTAAGTTCATCGAGTTGGACGCGACAACCGCTCGCTTTGATGAACGCGGTATTGCCGATCCACTTATTGGATCAGTCCATGATCCGATTTATCAGGGTGCTGGTGCAATGGGGATCGCGGGTATCCCGCAGCCTAAGCAAGGTGCGGTGACCAAGGCACATGGGGGCGTATTGTTCATTGACGAAATAGGAGAACTGCATCCGATTCAGATGAACAAACTATTGAAGGTTCTGGAAGATCGCAAGGTCTTTTTGGAAAGTGCGTACTATAGCAGTGAGGATAATAACATTCCGGTTCATGTCCACGATATTTTTCAAAACGGTTTGCCAGCCGACTTTCGGTTGATTGGGGCGACCACACGCTCGCCGGAGGAGTTGCCACCTGCGTTGCGATCGCGCTGTGTTGAGGTGTTTTTCCGCAGTTTGTCCCGCGACGAGATTGACCAAGTCGCCACAGGTGCAGCACGCAAACTTGGCATGCCGCTCGGTGAAGGTGTGGCCGAGGCTATCACGGAGTATGCGACGAATGGACGAGATGCCGTAAACCTTGTCCAAGTAGCCGGAAGCGTGGCGATGATGGAAGGTCGCGATGAAATTTCTATTGAGGACATCGAGTGGGTCGTCCAGTTCAGTCATCTGAGCCCACGGCCTGAGAAGAAAATTGCCGACAAACCGCAGATCGGCGTCGTCAATGGCTTAGCCGTCTACGGTCCGCAGTCCGGTATTTTGCTGGAAATTGAAGTTACCGCGGCTCCGGCTGCGAATGGCGACGGTCGCTTGACCATCACGGGTCTCGTTGAAGAAGAGACGATTGGTGGTCGCGAGCGAAGCATGAAGCGAAAGAGTATGGCAAAGTCCTCGTTAGAAAACGTGCTGACGACGTTGCATCGGCTGTATGGTATACGCGTTGAGGACTATCATATTCATGTCAACTTTCCGGGGGGTATGCCGGTCGACGGGCCAAGCGCAGGTGTGGCGATGGCGGTTGCGATTTATTCCGCCGTGCGCAAGCAGCCCGTGTTGAATACGATTGCGATGACCGGGGAACTCTCGATTCTGGGGTCTGTCCGCCCTGTTGGCGGCGTGCCTGCAAAAGTCATGGCTGCCGTGGAAGCAGGCGCGAAGATCGTGCTGGTTCCAAAGGCCAACTGGCAGGAGACATTCCGGCAGATTGAAGATATTCAGGTGGTTCCTGTTGAGCGACTGGAAGACGTGCTAAAGCTCTCTTTGGTTGGCGCTTTAGAAGAAGATACAGAGCGGTTTTTGGGCGATATTGTGGCAAATCCCATCAACAAACCACTGTCTTCAGCGCAGTGACCCTTGCCAATTAGACTTGGCCGATCCGTTTCTGTACAATAAGGCCATTCCAGCGGGGAGAGCGTGAAAATCGGAGGTGGGGGCATGGCAACAGATCATACCGACATCGGGCAGTCCAGAGATGTGTACCCGTTGTTGCCACTCCGCGGGTTGCTCGTTTATCCTTCGATGGTGCTGCACTTCGACGTAGGGCGTCCGCGCTCGGTGCGAGCACTCGAAGAGGCGATGGTAGAAGACAACTTGATTGTCCTTGCTTCCCAAGAAGATGGTCAAATTGACGAGCCGACGACGAGTGACTTGTATCGAGTTGGCACGCTGGCTCGTGTAAAACAGATGTTGAAGTTGCCCAATGGCACAATCCGCGTTCTCGTCGAAGGGTTGTGTCGGGCGGAGATCCTTGCGTTTGTCACGGAAGATGAATTCTTCTCGGTTCGTGTCCATACTCATCAAGAGCAGGACGAGGTCAAAGTGACCGCCGAGCTACAAGCGATGATGCGATCAGTGTCGCAGCAATTTGAGCAGTACGTCAAGTTGTCGCGCAAGCTTGATCAAGAGACGTATGCAGCGGTGGTGGATATCAATCACCCCGGCCGCTTCGCCGATGCTGTGGCGTCACATCTGCCGCTCAAAGTTCGTGAAAAGCAGGACATCCTAGAGGCGTTTTCCATCCAAGAGCGATTGGAACGATTGTTGCAAATCTTGTCGGATGAGCGCGAAGTTCTTGAGCTTGAGCGAAAGATCCATCAACGCGTGCGCAAGCAGATGGAAAAGACGCAGAAGGAGTACTATCTGCGCGAACAGATGAAGGCCATCCAACGCGAATTGGGGGACAAAGAGGGCCGTACAGCTGAGATTGAAGAACTGCGTGAGAAACTTGCCAAGAAAAAGCTCCCGCCGGCTGTGTACGAGAAAGTGGATAAGGAAATCGCGCGGCTTGAACGGATACCAACCGCATCGGCCGAAGGTACGGTGGCACGGACATACATAGACTGGGTATTGGCGTTGCCCTGGACGGAAAAGGCCAAAACGCAAGCGGATATCGCGCGGGCGGAGCGGATTCTCAACGAGGAACACTTTGGCCTTGAAAAGGTCAAGGAACGTATTCTTGAGTTTATTGCTGTGCAGGCACTGACGGAAAAGCAGTCGGGGCCCATCATCTGTTTGGCCGGTCCGCCAGGCGTTGGTAAGACGTCTTTGGCGCGTTCGATTGCGAAGTCGCTCAAGCGCCCATTCGTCCGCGTGTCGCTTGGTGGCGTGCGCGACGACGCGGAAATCCGTGGCCATCGGCGCACCTATATCGGCGCCATGCCAGGGCGCATCATTCAAGGTATGCGGCAGGCCGAAGTGGTCAATCCCGTATTTTTGCTCGACGAGATCGATAAAATGGCGAGCGATTTCCGTGGCGATCCCGCGGCCGCTATGCTGGAAGTGCTCGATCCGGAGCAGAATGCGACCTTTTCGGATCATTACATTGAAATGCCTTACGACTTGTCCGACGTCTTGTTTATCACGACCGCAAACAACGTGTTCCAGATACCAGGTCCGTTGCGCGACCGAATGGAAGTCATTCAACTGTCCGGCTACACGGAGTTGGAGAAGTTGCACATCGCAAGGGATCATCTGCTTCCCCGCCAACGCGAGCGCCACGCACTCAAAGGGGATAAGATGCGAATTGGCGATGACGTGCTGATGGAGCTCATCCGGCATTATACGCGCGAAGCTGGCGTACGCCAGCTCGATCGCACGATTGCCACGGTTTGTCGTAAGGTTGCGCGCATGATTGCGGCAGGGGAAAGCAAGCGTGTCGTTGTGACCTCGACTATCCTACAGTCCTTTTTAGGACCGCATCGATACGAGTTTGGCGAGATCGAGGAAGTGGATCAGGTGGGCGTCGTCGCAGGCCTGGCGTGGACCGAGCTTGGCGGTGACATGCTGACAGTGGAAGTGTCTGTGATACCCGGCTCGGGCAAAGTTGTGTTGACGGGCCATCTGGGCGATGTGATGAAGGAAAGTGCACAGACGGCGCTATCGTACGTGCGGTCTCGAGCGAAGGCGTTACACATTCCGGTCGACTTCCATGAAAAGGTGGATTTGCACATCCACGTTCCGGAGGGCGCCATCCCCAAAGATGGGCCTTCTGCGGGCATCACGATGGCTACCGCGATCGCGTCGGCGCTGACGAACTGCAAGGTGCGACGCGACGTGGCGATGACAGGAGAAATCACGTTGCGTGGACGCGTGCTTCCCATCGGCGGCTTGAAAGAGAAGAGCCTCGCCGCGCACCGGGCAGGAATCCGCACGATTGTCATCCCGAAAGGCAACGTGAAAGATCTTGAGGATGTGCCGTCGGTGGTGCGAGAACAGGTCGAGTTTCGACCGGTTTCCCACATGGATGAGGTTCTCGCGATCGCGCTCGTCGACAATCCACTTGACGCTCCAGCAAACGGTCTGGATCACAGCGCTTGGTTGGCCGATCTGAGCGAGAGCGGCAGCTACGGTGGAGGAGAAGCACACCAGTGATTGTGCGTAGTGCAGAATTTGAGATTAGTGCCGTCCGGCCGCAACAGTGGCCGGATGACGGCTTGCCCGAGTTTGCCTTTTTAGGACGGAGCAACGTCGGTAAATCGACGTTGCTCAACCGTTTGCTCAACCGTAAGGCACTCGCAAGGGTATCGGCACAGCCAGGGAAAACGAGGCAGATTAACTTTTTCCGGATCAATGATGCTTTTCGTTTTGTCGACTTGCCAGGGTATGGTTATGCTGCAGTGAGCAAGCGCGAACGCGAACTGTTTGCCAAGATGATTGACCGCTACCTCCTCGAGCGCAAACCGCTCGTCCGCATTCTTCAATTAGTTGATATTCGCCATTTGCCAAGCAAGGACGATGTGGCGATACACGCGGGCTTGTTGGAGCTTGATGTGCCGGTCACCGTCGTTGCCACGAAGTTGGACAAAGTCGGGAAATCGCAAATCCCTAAACAGGTTCGAGACATTCGCGACGCCTTGCAAACAAGGGTCGAAATCTATCCCATCTCTGCGGAAAAGCGCTTGGGTCTCGACGAATTGTGGACGCTGTTGGAGTCGGATTTAGAGCGTGCACAAAGCGGCGGAACAGACGTCTAGGTCTTTCATGGGGCGCTCGGAGCGAAGTTCATACACGTGTCACATGGCGGTGCTCCGCGCCGC
Source organism: Alicyclobacillus hesperidum subsp. aegles (assembly GCF_027923525.1). NCBI lineage: Bacteria > Bacillati > Bacillota > Bacilli > Caryophanales > Alicyclobacillaceae > Alicyclobacillus > Alicyclobacillus hesperidum. Next base: position 65,183 of record NZ_BSBJ01000006.1, read on the forward strand.
CGTCACGTGTGCGGGGACGTGCTATAATGTCGAACGGTGGGAGGTGTTACGTGTGCATATCATCGTGGTTGGTATGAGTCATCATTCTGCGCCCGTCGATCTGCGTGAGCGCGTGAGCTTAAGTGGCGATGCCCACAGTCACGTATTGACGCAGCTCGGCGGATCGCGAACAGTGCTGGAGAGTGTCGTGCTTTCGACATGCAACCGTACTGAGGTTTATGCACTCGTCAATAGCACGCATGCGGCTCACGATTTCATTCTGACGTTGCTGGCCAACACGTCGGGGGTACCTAAGCAGGATTTGTCAGAGCATATGTACCTTAAGCAAGGGGAAGCGGCGGTGGCGCATGCCATGCGTGTCGCTTGTGGACTGGATTCGATTGTCGTTGGCGAGACGCAGATCCTTGGCCAGATGCGCGAGGCGTTCCAGACTGCATTTGAGGCGGGCAACACGGGCGCGATGTTCAACCGCATGTTTCGCGAAGTCTTGCACGTTGGCAAACGGGCACAAACCGAGACAACTGTTGGACAACATCCGGTCTCGGTCAGCTATGCAGCTGTCCAACTAGCATCCAAAATTGTGGGCGGTTTAGAAGGAAAGGTTGCACTTGTCATCGGCGCAGGCCAGATGGGCGCCCTGGCGGCGAAGCATTTGTCGGCGCAGGGCGTTAAGCGCGTGTTGCTGGCCAATCGCACGCTCGCCAAGGCCAGCGCGATCGCGTCGGAGATTGGCGCACAGGCGCTGTCGCTCGATGGCGTTGAAGCTGCGCTCAAGGATGCGGATATCGTCGTGTCGGCAACCGGGCGACCCGGCCACACGGTAAAGGCCGCTTTCGTTCGCCAGGCACTCGTTGGGCGACGCGGTCGTCCACTTGTATTGCTGGACATTGCAGTGCCCCGCGATATCGATCCGGCCTGTGCCGCGTTGCCGAACGTCTACCTGTACGACGTGGACGACTTAAACGGAGTGATCGACGCGAATGTACAGGAGCGCGCGCGCCAGGCCGCGCTTGTTGAAGACATGGTTGCGGCGGGTGTGCGCGCATTCTCGGATTGGTTGACGGAACAAGAGGTCGTGCCTCTGATTGTCGCGCTGCGGCAAAAAGGGGAAGCCATCCAACGCGACGTCATGGAGAGTTTGGTGCGCAAACTTCCGCATTTGAGTGAGCGCGATCAAAAAATCATTCATAAGCACACGATGAGTATCGTCAATCAATTGTTGCGCGAACCGATTCAAAACGTGAAAGAGTTGTCCATTGCTTCTGGCGATCTCGCTTATGCTTCGATGTTTGCGCAATTGTTCGGGATCGATCCGGTAAAGACAGACGACGAGGCGGCGGAGTCTCGTGCGGTGCGTTTGATGGATGTGCTATCCCGCGTGTTGGGCGAGGTTTCGCACCAAGGACAACCCAATCTTCACCCCGTGTTGCGGTGATGCCTCGTGGGGTGGCCCAGCGTTTGCTTTGATGTCGCGATCGTCGCCTATGCATTGAGCCTTTCGCTACTGTTCTCGGACGTCGTACATCCGAGCCGAGTGCGCAATCGGACGGCGGTGGCAATGCTCTTTACCGCGTTTGTGGCCATGACAACTCTGTTGTTTTTGCGCTTGTCGCGGTTGCCAAGCGTGATCGACTATTCGAAGTCGGATTTGGCCTTGCTCGTATCGTGGCTCATGCTTACGGTGACGCTGGTGGTGGATGCCCGTTTCCGCATTGGTGTGGTGGTCTTTTTCGCGAATGTGGTCAGTTTTGGACTGGCCCTATTTGCAGGGGGGCTGCAGGCGGATGCACGGGAGCACTGGTTGCCAGCTGTCAATTTATTGATTGTACACATCGCGCTTGCGACCTTGGGTGAGGCGGCCTTCGCATTTGCATTTGCGTTCGCCTTGATGCATTTGGTTCAGGAACGGCACTTGCGTCAGCATCGATTCGATCGCTGGTTTTTGCAACTTCCTTCGCTTGCCACACTTGACACATGGGCCCTGTTTGCGAGTGCTGTGGGCTGTGCGTTGATGCTCTTAGCGATGGCGACGGGGAGTTTCTGGGGTGACTTGGTGTTGCACAGGTGGCTCTTGTTGTGGCCGAAGTTCATCGCGACAGCCGTCTGCTGGGCGATGTATGCCATCTACTTGGGGCTGCGCATCGTGCGGCGAGCGGCGGATCGGCGGCTCATGTTTTATCAGGTGGCCTGTTTTGTGGCGCTCCTATTCAATTTGTTTCTGGTTAGCGGCCGGACGCCTGCTGGCGTCGCGTGAGAAGGCGGGGAGGCGATAGCCAATGCGGACAGTGCGCGTAGCAACAAGGACAAGCCAATTGGCGATGACGCAAACGCAGTGGGTAGTGAACGAACTCCGCGCGTTGCGCGAAGACTGGACATTTGAGTTGGTGCCCATTCGCACCAAAGGAGATCGCATTCTTGATGTCACCCTTTCGAAAATCGGTGGCAAAGGGTTATTCGTTTCGGAAATTGAGGAAGCGCTTCGCCTGGGGCAGGCCGATCTCGCTGTACATAGCATGAAGGACGTTCCGTACGAGCTGGCCGCAGGGCTTGTGATCGCCGGGATACCGATGCGCGAAGATGCGCGCGACGTGGTGGTATCAAGGGCGGGATGTTCGCTTGCTGAACTCCCGAACGGGGCGCGTGTGGGGACCTCGAGTCTGCGCCGCATGGCACAATTGCGGCGCGCGCGGCCAGATTTGCGGATCGAGCCTTTGCGCGGGAACATCGACACGCGCTTGCGACGCGCCGAACAAGGTGATTTTGATGCGGTGGTTCTGGCGGCGGCTGGACTGCATCGGATGGGTTGGCAGCAACGGATTCACGAGTACCTGTCTGTCGACGTCTGTGTTCCGGCCGTTGGACAAGGCGTTCTGGCCGTCGAGTGTCGCGAGGACGACGAAACGCTGGTCAATATGCTCAATCGCTGGTCGCATCCGCTGACCGTCACGGCGGTTGCGGCGGAGCGGGCTTTTTTGCGGCGCTTACAAGGAAGCTGCCAAGTGCCCATAGCTGGCTACGCCACCGTGAGTGGCGAAGGCCTTGACCAGGTTATCCGTTTAACAGGGCTTGTCGCGCATCCAGCGGGAAGCGAATTGTTGAGGCTGGAGGCGGACGGCCGCGATCCACAAGCAGTGGGCGTAAAGTTGGCGGAGGAGCTTTTGGCGCGAGGGGCGGATCGGTGGATCCAAATGGCGCTTGAAGAAGGCAAAACGGATGCACGATAAAGTCGTCTTTGTGACGCAGTCGGGGGCGAGTGGCAAAGCGTTGGTACGGGAGTTGGCTATGCGGGGGCACAGATGCTTGCACGTGCCTCTCATAGAGACGGTTTCTTTACTCCCCTCGACAGATGTGGCGTTTGTTCGGGTCGATGCTTGGCTATGCACATCGGCAGCCGCGGCCCGAGCCATTGCTCAGGCAGGACTTGATTTGCGTGCGATCCGCCCGCCCATCTGTTACTGCGTCGGCGAGGCAACGGCCGAGGCTTTTCGCAGTCTGGACCTTTTCGTCAAGACGTTTCCCGATGTACGCGACGGGCGTTCACTCGCTGTCCGTGTTGCTGCGCAATACCAGCACTCCCCCCGTCGCTTCGTCTTTGTCCGCGGCCGGCAGGCCAGGCGAGAACTGCCAGAACTACTGCGCCAATACGGTCATCAGGTCATGGAGTGGGTCGTCTACGATACGGTTCCAGCAGTCGTCGATCCCAAAGTGTTTCTTCAACATGGGCAAGCCGTGTTGACTCTATTTTCACCTTCGGCGGTCGACGTGTTGTGCTCGTTCGAACCGCTACGCCTTTGGGCGAAGCAGCCCGGCGTACGAGTTGTTCCTTTTGGCCATACAACCTTGGACAGGCTCGTCGAGCAGGACATCGTCGTGGCTGCGATCCCAAAGCGCCCAACGCGCGCTGATATGTTGGTCGCGATCGAAAGTGCATTGTCTATACAGGACTAGGAGTGATAATTATGGCAACGTTTCAGCGGCATCGCAGATTGCGACGCACGGCTTGGCTTCGCGATTTGGTGCGAGAGCATCGCGTACACGCCGACGATCTCGTCTATCCGATGTTCGTCGAAGAGGGACTTGCGGACCGATCCCCCATCACGTCCATGCCTGGCATCGATCGGTTCGGCTTAGATGCGTTTCGTCGGGAGATTGTTCGTCTGTCAGAGCTGGGGTTAAAGTCGATCATTCTGTTCGGCATTCCCCTGGCCAAAGACGAGTTGTCGTCTTCCGCGTACGCGGAACGTGGTGTCGTTCAGGAGGCGATCCGCGCTGCAAAGGCAGAAAACCCAGATTTGATTGTCATGACGGACGTCTGTCTTTGCGAATATAATCCGCTCGGCCATTGCGGGGTCGTTCACGACGGGAAAATCGTCAACGACCCGTCGCTCGACCTGATTGCGAAAACGGCTCTGTCGCACGCGGCGGCCGGCGCGGATGTCGTCGCTCCGTCCGACATGATGGACGGACGCGTCGCACGCATCCGCGAGACGCTGGATGACGCGGGTTACGAGGACGTGCCAATCCTGTCCTATGCAGTCAAATACGCCTCTGCCTTCTATGGTCCCTTCCGCGAGGCCGCCGATTCAGCGCCCGCTTTTGGCGATCGCAAGACGTATCAAATGGACCCTGCCAATGCGCGCGAGGCATTGCGCGAGGCACAGGCTGATATTGCGGAAGGCGCAGACATGTTGATGGTCAAACCAGCCCTGTCGTACCTCGATGTCACAGCTCGCCTGCGCGAAACTTTCGCGCTGCCTATTGCCACGTACAACGTGAGTGCAGAGTACAGCATGGTCAAGGCCGCCGCGGTAAACGGCTGGATCGACGAGCGCGCAATCGTCTTGGAGATGATGACGTCTTTTAAGCGGGCTGGAGCCGATATCATTTTGACGTATCACGCGCCGGATGTGTTGCAATGGCTGCGTGAGGAGCGGGGTTGAGGGAGGCTGGACGATGACAGGCCAAGCGTCAAAAGCAGCGTATGCAAAGGCGCAACAGGTACTCGTGGGCGGTGTGAATTCACCGGTGCGAGCTTTTCGCGCCGTCGGCGGAACACCGTACTTTGCCGCGCGCGGCGAAGGGCCATATTTGTACGATATCGATGGCAACCGTTATATCGATTACTTGATGTCCTGGGGGCCACTCATCTGGGGGCATGCTCATCCTGACATCGTGCAGGCGGTTACGGAGACGGCGACGAAGGGAACGAGTTTCGGCGTGCCAACCGAGTTGGAGACGGAGATGGCGGAAACCATTTGCCGCTTCGTACCATCTGTCGAGAAAGTGCGCATGGTCAACAGTGGCACAGAAGCGACGATGAGTGCCATCCGGCTCGCCCGCGCCGCTACGGGTCGACAATATATCGTCAAATTTGTTGGTTGTTACCATGGACACGCGGATTCGTTCCTCGTCAAGGCTGGTTCCGGTGTCGCGGCTCTGGGATTGCCGGACTCGCCTGGCGTGCCCCAATCGACGGCCGAACGGACGCTGACGGTGCCATATAACGACGAAGTTGCCTTGCGTGCCTTGTTTGCGGAACGGGGATCTGAAATCGCCGCCGTGATCGTCGAACCGGTGGCGGGGAACATGGGTTGTGTGCGTCCGCGCCCAGGTTATCTGGAAGCTGTTCGGAACATCACGAACGAGCATGGCGCTTTGCTCATTTTCGACGAGGTTATCACGGGCTTTCGTCTCGGCCTTGGCGGGGCGCAGGAGCGGTTTGGCGTGAAGGCCGACCTGACGACGTTTGGCAAAGTGATTGGCGCAGGGTTGCCGGTTGGTGCCTATGGTGGCCGTCGTGACTTGATGCAGATGATTGCTCCGGAAGGCCCAGTTTATCAAGGTGGTACACTCTCCGGCAATCCGCTTGCGATGGCGGCTGGCCTTACCTCGTTACGCATGCTCGAGGAGGCTGCAAAGCGGGGCATTTACGAGCAGATGGAGGCGTATGGCAAGCGCCTTGTCGATACGTTCTGCGATCTCGGTAGAAAGTACGGCATTCCTACCACGGGTGACGCCATTGGTGGTATGTTCGGTTTATTCTTTCATGAAGGGCCAGTGGTCGATTTTGCCACCGCTAGCGCGTCCAATCAGTCGCTATACGCACGCTTTTTTCACGGGATGCTTGCGGAGGGTGTGGCATTTGCACCTGCGCAGTTGGAATCGGGATTTATGTCATGCGTCCATGGTGAAAGCGAGATCGAACAGACCATTGCGGCGATGGAGCGCGTGATGGCATCGCTCGCGCAGGGTTAATCGGGAAAATGTGTGCAAAGCCCCTCGCAAACGGCAGGGCAAACCAAGGGATGTCTCTCTGAGTTCGACATATGTCGCTAGACGAGTACATACATTGGTGGTGGAATCTTGCCGTTTGAGGAGGGGCTTGAATGTCTGAAGGAGGGCGTGAACCGCTCATTCGCCTCCCGGTCGACCAAGAAGTGTATGTGGAGGCGGTCACAGCCGGGGATACGGTCGAAGATGCCACGGTCGCCACAGAAGTGGTGGCGTTTGATCGGGATCATGATATGTACCAACTCGAAGGTGCTGTTGTCTTTGCTGGCTACGTGCGAAAAGAGGCCGCTTCTGGTGCCGGGGATGCCGCTGGGATCGTACATGTTCACCAGCGCCTTCCGTTTGTCTTGCGAGTGCCAATCGCTGCGCAGACACCCGGCCTTGTCAACGTTAAAAGCCGCTTGAGCGGATTCGCGCTGACCGTGGCTGCGGATCATTGGCTGCATGCGAGCGGGCAGTTGGAAATCCACGGGCTGTCCGGCGAACAAGGCTATCATTTTCGCTGCGGTGGACAGGAAATTGGCGAACTAGGGCAGCGCGATCGCGAAGGCGAAGAACTGGAAGTGGCCAGCGAGGCAGTAGAGGCAGTTCGTGATGCTGTACTCGACGATGCGGTGTCTATTGAGGCCGACACGGTGGAAGAGGCCGCTAAAGATGTCGGGATGGAAGGCGCGGGCGATTCGCCTGACTCGTTTGCGTCGGCATCTACAGATGCTGAAACAGCGGAAGCGACGTTTGCAGAGCCTGCGCATGCTGTCAATGCTGATCCGGCCGTATGGGGCGAGTCGCGTTCGGCCGACGAGGAGAACGTGCCCCTCGGCGATGTGGAGCCTCAAGCGTTAGTGGAAGCAGGTGACTTTCGACAAGCTCCGGCAGACGACGATACGAACGACGAACGGTTTATTCGTGAGCAAGCCGTCGAAGACGTCTCTGCTGCTCGCGCTGGCCACGGTTGGGCAGATGCGTCTAGCGAAACGGAGTTTACCAGCCGTGGGGAAGAGACGGCTCGTAAGCAATTGAGCGAGTTGGATCGGTTCTTTGTTCAACCAGTGGAAGCCGTGAGCGAACCGTCGGTTGTAGAACCGATCGCACCTGTACAGACTGGCGACAACCGCGCGGAACCTGTTGCCTCGTTTGAGTTTGAACACCAGGTTGACCTCGAGCAGACCGTGGTTCAGGACGCGCCGCCTTCCCTTTCCTTGCCCGTGGAAGTGGCACGCTCGGAAATGGCGGAGGAAACTACCGTGGCACCCAAGGTCACGATTTCTGCTGCGGTTCCATCCGATATCGACGTTGACACGGCGGGCGATGTTGCCGAGACCGCAGACGGTGCTACCTTGGAGCGCAGTGAAAAGACGCTCGTTTCCATTGGCGATCACAGCCTTTGGTCGTTCGTCGATTTTAACGGACCTGAGAGCCGCTACACTTTGCGCTATGTCATCGTCATGGAAGATGAAACATTGGAGGCGGTGGCGGATCGATGTGGCTGCTTGCCGAGCGAGCTACAGCGGGCGAACCCGTGGTTGGACGGTCCTGTGGTGCCGGGGATGGCGCTCGCGGTGCCAAGTCAGCCCTTTACGCTGCCGAAAATCGTCTCGTTTTAAGATGGTTGGTTGATCTACCTCATCGCAACACACTTGCGGGAATCGTGCCGATACCGACGCGGTTCCCGTTTGTGTATCGCGCATGTGAACAGCTACGGCCCGCCGATGAACATCGCCACGAAGACGATGAACAGCATCATAAGGATCAGAAGATCGAGTGCACTCGGCCAAAGGATGGCGCGCAGAAACAGGAGGAAGATGGCGAGCGCCAAGATCAGTTTGACGAACCGAAGCAGACCGTTAAAAAAGCCCATGTTGCCAACCCTCCTAACTCGACAGCCCTTACATGTATATGCGCACAGGTGAAGGATGTATTTGTCCTGTCAAGCGGTTGTCTGATTTGATAAGATAAAAGAATCGAAGATTCGCCGTCAGCAGTTTGGAGGTTCTTTCTTGGATACGACGCATGCAGTTGATATGCAAAAAGGCATTTGGCGCGGCTGGTACTGGCGCTTCGATGCCTTGTTAGTAGCCGCTATCGCCATCTTGGAATGCATTGCATTCTACGTTTCAAAGGGTCGCTACTCGTTCGTTGCCAGTGGCGAATTGGGCATGTTTGTGGCGGTGCTCGTCGTCGTGCAGCGAGCCAAGGTGAGGCGCCGCTTAAATGCCGTCGCGGTTGCCATCGTGAGCTATCTCATCGATGTCATTTTTCAATTGACGTTGGGACGCTCTGACACGTTGTACATCGTCAAACATCATGAGACGACGAGTTTGATCGTGCAAAACGTGATCATCCTTGCGATTGGCGTCTTGTTCGCGTTTGTGTATGCTTGGAGCACGGAAATGTCGGATCGCCGTCGCGCAAAAGCCGAAGCAGAACGGGCTCTGAAGCGGGCGCAGGAACGCGAACAGGACGAGCCCCCACGCGTGCGTGTGCACCGCGTGAAGAAGCGGCGAGGTCGTGGCAAGCGGCCAAAATCTTGACAACTTTGACCGGATTTTCGTACGATACAGACGAAACTTTTGATATGAGAGCGGCAGTGAAGGGAAGGAGTAAGGCGTCACCGGTTGTTCAGAGAGGGCGGGCATGAGCTGAAACCGCGCCCCTTCCGGCCGTCTGAAGGTCGTCCTGGAGCCGATTCCGGATCATCCCGTTAGCGATGGTTGAGAGCCCTCTGGCTTGATGTTTGCCTGCAGGGAATTCAGGTGGTATCGCGGAGCCCTCCGTCCTGAAGGACGGTAGGGCTTTTTCATTGGAGGAGGAGTCTGCAGATGAGTACACCTTCGAAATCGCTATCGACCGTTTACGATCCGCGGTCGGTCGAAAAGCGCATCTATGCGATGTGGGAGAACGGCGGCTATTTTCAGCCCCGAGCGGATATTGGCAAGGGTGCGTATTCCATCGTCATGCCGCCGCCGAATGTGACGGGTGTTTTGCATCTAGGGCACGCGCTCGATTCGACCTTGCAGGATATTGCAATTCGGTATAGGCGCCTTTCCGGCTATTCTACGCTCTGGGTACCGGGGACCGATCACGCAGGCATTGCCACGCAGGCGCGCGTTGAACAGTCGCTCAAGCAGGAGGAAGGAAAGACGCGCCATGATCTCGGTCGCGAGCGTTTTGTCGAGCGCGTCTGGGCGTGGAAACAAGAATACGGCGGAACCATTACACAGCAGATTCGAGCCTTAGGTGCCTCGTGCGACTGGTCGCGCGAACGGTTCACGATGGATCCTGGACTGTCCAAAGCGGTGCGCGAGGTATTCGTTACGCTGTACGAGGAAGGGCTAATTTACCGTGGAAACCGTATCATTAACTGGTGTCCGCGCTGTTCGACAGCTTTGTCCGACATTGAGGTCGAACATGAAGAGGAAAAGGGTACGTTGTTCCATGTGCGCTATCCACTCGTAGACGGCAGCGGCGCACTGACGATTGCCACGACGCGCCCGGAGACCATGTTCGCCGATGTCGCAGTCGCCGTTCACCCTGCGGACGAGCGTTATCAGGCGTACATCGGCAAAGAATTGCGGTTGCCACTTTCGGAACGAACCATTCCTGTCATTGCGGACGAATATGTCGATCCCGAATTCGGTACGGGGTGTTTGAAAATCACGCCAGCACACGATCCGAACGACTTCGAAGTCGGGGCGCGGCACGGATTACCGATGTTGCAATGTATCAACAGCGATGGCAAGCTCACAGATCTGGCCGGCGCATTTGCGGGATTGACGCGTGAAGAGGCGCGATTGGCCGTTGCGAATGCCTTAGCGGAACAAGGGTTTCTCGTCGAACGCGAAGAGCACGATCACGCCGTGGGCCATTGTGAACGTTGCGGAACCGTTGTCGAGCCGTTTCTGTCCGACCAATGGTTTGTCAAGATGGAGGCTCTTGCACAACCTGCGTTGGAGCGGGCTCGTGCCGGAGAGCTGACGTTCGTGCCGGGACGTTTTGGGCGCATTTTTGAGCAGTGGTTGGAGAATGTCCGGGACTGGTGTATCTCGCGCCAACTTTGGTGGGGGCATCGCATTCCGGCATGGTACTGCGATGAGTGCGGGGCTATTACGGTGTCGCGCGACGATGTGACATGCTGTTCGACGTGTCAATCCACGCGTGTGCGTCAGGACGAGGATGTGCTCGATACGTGGTTTTCTTCGGCATTATGGCCGTTTTCGACGATGGGGTGGCCAGACAACACGGCCGACCTCGAGCGTTTCTATCCGACCAGCACGCTCGTTACTGGCTATGACATCCTGTTCTTCTGGGTCGCTCGCATGGTCTTTATGGGTGTGCACTTCACGGGTACTATGCCGTTTCAAAACGTCGTGTTGCACGGTTTGGTGCGCGATGCCAAAGGCCAGAAGATGTCCAAAAGCAAAGGTAACGGTGTCGATCCGATGGACGTGATCGAAAAATATGGCGCGGATGCCTTGCGCTTCACTCTCGCGACCAATACATCGCCTGGCAATGATCAACGTTTCGTCTGGGAGAAGGTCGAGGGGGCGCGTAACTTTATCAACAAAGTTTGGAATGCGTCGCGATTCGTACTCATGAACCTCGGCGACGACTTTGCTCCGCAGGCTTTGCGCGTTGAGGAGTTGGATTTGGCGGATCAATGGATTCTAGATCGCCTGCAGGCTACGATCGCGGCAGTCAGTGAGCATCTGAATGTGTACGATTTCGGCGAGGCTGCCCGCGCTATGTACGACTTTGCGTGGGACGACTTTTGCGACTGGTATATCGAATTCGCGAAAATTGGCCTTTACGGTGAAGATGAGCAGCGCAAACGCAGTGTGCAAAACGTTTTGTACACCGTTTTGACGCAATTGTTGACGCTCTTACACCCTTATATCCCATTTGTGACAGAGGAAATTTGGCAGGCGTTGCCGAAGACGTCTGGTGCATTGGTCGCCGCGCAGTGGCCGGAGCCAAGCACAAATTGGGAAAATGCGAATGCGGTGCGCAAAATGAGCTTGGTGATGGATGCGATTCGTGCGGTGCGCAATGTCCGCGCCGAGTTGCAATTGGCGCCGAGCAAGTCCGTTTCGATGCGAATCGAGTGTGACACAGACGGAGATAAGGCGCTATTTGAGCAAGTTCGCGACATGATCCAACGCTTTTGCCATGCAGATGATCTTGTCATTACGGTGGGAGGCACAGCCCCTGTGCAGTCTGCTACACAAGTGGTCACTGGGGCGCGAATCCATATCCCACTCGTTGGTCTCATTGACATGGATGCGGAACGCGAACGGTTGCGCAAAGAGGAGAAGCGTCTCGTAGGTGAAGTAGAACGCCTTGAGAAAAAGCTGGCCAACGCAGGGTTCATTGCGAAAGCTCCCGCTGAGGTCGTGGCGGCAGAGCGTGAAAAGTTGGCGGATTATGCTGCAAAGTTAGTCGCTGTTCGCGATCGAATCACATCGTTAGCCGAATAAGGGCCATTGAAAAGAGGTTTGTGCTTTTGAATATGGCAGAAGCCTACGCGTGGATTGGCTCGCTCCGCCGTTTCGGCATCAAGCCGGGGCTGGAGCGGGTCCGACATGCGTTGTCGAATTTGGGCAATCCAGAGCGAAATCTGCGTTTCTATCACGTGGCAGGTACAAATGGCAAAGGTTCAGTATGCCAGATGTTGGCCAATCTTTTGGTGGCATCAGGACGGCGGACGGGCCTTTATACTTCGCCCGGCCTTGGTGGTTTCAACGGCCGTATGTCTATCGACGGCGAGCCAATTTCCGAAGAGGCCTTTGCTGAATATGCGACACGGGTCCGATCTGTCACAGAAACGCAGATGAAGGATCCATTGACGGAATTTGAAGTCCTGACCATCATTTCTTTACTTTACTTTCGCGACGCGGGCGTCGATGCGGTCGTCTGGGAAACGGGACTTGGTGGTCGCTACGATGCAACAAATGTTGTCCATCCCGTGGTCACGGCCATCACGAATGTCACATATGATCACGTGGAGATCCTTGGCCCAACCATCGTCGATATTGCGAGTGACAAGGCGGGCATTATTAAGCCGGGCATACCGGTGGTGACCGCTGCGGTCGAAGACGCGTACCGTGTCATAGAGAGGGTGGCCAAAAGCCAAAGAGCGCCCCTCATTCGGATCGGCTGCGATGCGGTGTTCGCGGCCACGGGTACGCACGGTTCAGGGCAAATCGGAACTTATCGGGGGCTGTTCCGAGATGCATTCGGTGTCAAGCTGGGCCTTTTTGGGGAACATCAGGCTGCGAATGCCGGAGTCGCCTTGGCGATGTACGAGTTGGGGGAAGGCCCCACCTCACAGGCGAATTGGCATAGGACGCTGGCTTCGCTTGCGTCAGTCCGTTGGCCCTTGCGTTTCGAGGTGTTTCGCGATGGCGAGCGGCCAGTTGTCATCGACGGCGCGCATAACCCGGATGCGGCCTTGCAGCTTGCCAAAAGCCTAGTCAAGTTCGATCGATCTTTGGCTTTACGCGGTTGGAAAATGGTTGTGGGCGTCTTTGCAGACAAAGATTTTCGACAGATGTTGCCGCACGTACTTCCGCTTGCAGCGGAAGTCATTGTCTGCAAACCCAACCATCCACGTGGCGCAGAGCCGCAGGTCATCGCCGAGGAGATGAGAAGGCTGCGCCCTGAACTGAAGGTGACCGTCGAGCCGGATGTCGATGCGGCTGTGCGAATGGCGCTTCAAAGCGATTCCTTGCCTGTTGCGATTTGGGGAAATTTGCATATGGCGGAAACGGCGAGGAAGACTATAACCACGCTCGGGTTGGACTATTGGATGTGAGGACGGTGAGGCGCGTGCGCGGTTCGGAACACGTGCATTTTGTTGGTATTGGTGGCTATGGAATGAGTGCGATTGCCCGCGTCATGCTCGATTTGGGCTATAAAGTATCTGGCTCTGACGTGTCGCGGCAAGAGTTGACAGATAAGTTAGCTGCCCGGGGGGCGCAAGTCTACTACGGCCATGCCCGAGAGCAGGTCGAAGGTGCCGATATCGTCGTTCACAGTACCGCGGTTCAGGCGGACAATGTTGAGATACAGGAAGCTAAGGCGCGCAATATACCTGTGATTCATCGCAGCGAGATGCTGGCTCGTTTGATGGCGGATCGCGTGGGTGTGGCGGTGACCGGAGCACACGGTAAGACGACCACGACATCAATGATCGCGTATGTCATGGAGCGTAGTCATTTGGACCCCACGTTTGTCGTGGGTGGCGTGGTCTCCAATATGGGTGATAACGCCAAGGCTGGTGGTGGTCGTTTCGTCGTGGCTGAAGCTGATGAATCGGATGGGTCGTTTTTACACTACCGGCCTGCCATCGCCGTCGTCACGAACGTTGAAGCGGATCACTTGGAGCACTACGGTGGTGACTTTGAAAACCTGAAGCGGGCTTACCAGACGTTTATCAGTCAAATTCCCGAAGACGGTCTTGCCGTGTTGTCAGCGGATGATGAACATTTGCGTGAATTGCGCAAGTTTGCGAAGTCGCGCGTCATTACGTATGGCTTTGCGGAAGATGCCGACGTGCAAGCGCGCAACGTCCAGCTCTTCGACCGTTCGTCAGCTTCTGACGTCTACGTCCACGGCGAGTTTGTAGGACGTTTGTTGCTGTCGCTGCCAGGACGTCATAATGTGGCCAATGCGTTGGCTGCGATTGTCGTGGGACTGGAAGCGTCCTTGACGTTTGAACAAATTGCTGTTGCACTGGTCGAATTTCATGGTGCAAAACGCCGTTTTCAAGTGATTTCGGAGAAAAACGACGTTCTTATCATCGATGATTATGCCCATCATCCTACGGAAATTCGGGCGACCATAGCCGCCGCTAAGGCGACTGGCCGTCGCATTATTGCGGTGTTTCAACCGCAGCGGTATACACGAACCTACTTTTTGTTTGACGCGTTCGCCAAGTCGTTCGCGGAGGCCGACGAAGTTATTATTTCAGAGATTTACTCGCCCGCAGGAGAAAGGCAGATCGAGGGTGTGACTGCATCGGCTCTCGCTCGGGAAATTGTGCTTCAAAGTAATCCAAACACGAGTTATATCGGTTCTCAGGACGATATCGTCAGTTACTTGCAACAGCATATTCAGCCCGGGGATCTGGTTCTGACGATGGGGGCAGGGGATATCTGGAAGGTAGCAAAACGCTTGGCGGAAGATGCACCATTTGCTCAGCAACGCGCTTTGGTATAAACGGGGCTCGCGAGACAGTCGCTCTACTTAAGTGGAGCGGCTGTTTCGTTTTTTGTCGGAATCTTTTAAGCATCCCTGCATTTGCCCGACATCGTTCGCCAGTAAGTGTCATACGATTCTTTATAAAATATCTCCAACATCTGCGAGGAAACGAAGGTTGACAAAAGGTGGTTTGCAATTGATTGGTGGTATGGCTATACTGAGCCCAGCCTGATCCCCTATTCGCCTTCTTTCTCTCGTAAGATACGGAAAGAGGTGAGGGAGTGCGTCTACCTAAGTCGAAGGCCGTGTTGGCAGCGGTCGCAGCGGCTGTTGTTGTTCTTGGCGGTGCCGGAACCGCGGTCGCAAGCACCTATAAAACCATCACGGTGAAAGACAACGGGCAGCGCAGGACATTGCGTGGATTTGGCACAGGCACCATCGCCGAATTTTTACAAAAACACGATGTCCACGTAAGCGATCGCGATCGCGTTCGCCCGGCGCTCGACAGTTCCGTTGTCAACGGGGAGACCGTCGAGATCGTCAGTCCGAAGCCAGTCACGATTGATTACGAAGGCAAGGTTGAACACAGATGGACGTTCGCCCATACGGTTGGTGAACTCCTCCAAACGGAGGGGATCACACTTAAGCCGACGGATCATATGAATCTGACGACAAATGACCGTGTGACGAGCGGGGAAACGGTTGAGATCCACAATATTGTCAGACAGACGACGACGCAGACGCAGGAAATACCATTTCAGACCATACGTCGCAATGCATCCGATTTGGTAGTGGGGCACAAGGAATACGTGACGCACGGTGTGAAAGGGTTGCTGGAAATACAGACAACAAGCGTCTATCGCGACGGGCATAAGATTTCGCAGCACGTCGTAAAGCGCGTCGTTCGCAATCCCGTGGACGCAGTGGTCGAGGTGGGAACGATGCAGCTTGTGCATCATCCTGTGTTGGCCACGCGTTCTGCCAATCCGGATCCGGGACTCATTCGGAGAAGTTTGACCGTGCTTGCCACTGCGTATGCAGCAGGTGGCTTGACGGCCACGGGGGTGCCAGCTCAACCAGGAGTGATTGCGGTCGATCCAAGTGTCATTCCACTTGGCAGTCGCGTCTATATTCCTGGCATTGGCACGGTGGTCGCGGCAGATACGGGCAGTGCAATTATCGGTGACCACATCGATATTTGCATGGCTAGTAATGCACAGGCGGATGCGTGGGGTGCTCGCACCATCACCATCTACGTCCTACAGTGACCACGCAGGCGATAGGGTAAAGGGTTAGGTGAAAAGAGGGCGCGATGGCGCCCTCTTTTGTTTAGTAGCTTCATCCTATTTTGAAACCAGGATTGATCATAGACTTCCAACAATTGAATTGAACCGCGCGGCCGGTCATATCGTCTGTAGATGCGAATGACGATTCGGCTTCGCCTGTTTTGAGTGCGCATTTCGCATATCAATGATCCGCCGCTCATAGACTGGTTGAGAGAAACTCGCCAGTCCCAAGGAGGCGGTGGACGTTGAACGATACGCGCTTTCATCGTAGCTACACATCAACCAGGCCGTCGTCGTCTTCGATTTTAGTGCGCGTCGGCGAGCGCAGTTGGCATACATCGCAGAGCGCGTCTGACACGGTTGCGGAAGATCAACCTCCACGCGTGTTAACCATTGAGAAGTCATCCACCGCGCCGATCACGCTGCGCGTTATGCGGGAGCGTATTGCAAATGCTCAACGCGAACAGCAGGCAAGAGAGCGGTCTAAGCATTGGCGTCGGCTTCTAGAAGTGTGTAAGGACATGCTGTTTCCAGCAGGCGAAAAGCGGCTGTGGTCTGGACTTCGGGGCGGATTGTCCATTGGCATGGCTTTGGGGTGCATCGTCATGATCCTATTCCACCAAGTTCCCCTTCTGGCGGCAGGACAAGCTGCTGATGCAGATCTTTCGGTTCCACCAACGCCAGCGGTGGCTAAAGTGCAATCCACATCGCCTCAAACGCGTGTAGCGATGGAATTGCCAGGGTTGCAGTTTGTTCTCGTCGAGGGAAACGGCACCAAACAGACAGGAAGTGAGAAGTCCGTATCCATCAATGGCAAACAAGTCTATGCACTCGCCTTGACGAAGACAGGTGCTCATTCTTTTGTCCGAAGCGCGGGGCTGGGTTCAAGTCATGTGCAGGTTCAGGATGTACAGTTGCCAGCCAAGATGGTCCCTGTCTTAGGGACGGTAGACAAGCCCACTCTCAACCGCACGGAGCAATGGCTCTCTGCCTCGGGCAGCGCACTACGCAGCTTGACCGCATGGCTGTCGGACGGCGGGCGCGAAGCCGATGCAGCCACGGCGCTACACACGGCACTCGCCTTATATCCGGGGGATAGCAGGTTGGCGAAGACGGGTGTGGAGCCCCAACTACATGCACTGTATAAAGCACTGGTGGCTGCGAATGGCGCATTCGCACATCGCGATCGCGCCGCTGCCATGCACGATGCGATCCAAGGATTCGACGATTTTATGAGTTTCGGTGGATTGAATATGTAAATTCCGGGGTCAAGCATTGACGAACAGATGGGAACATGGTCACAATAATACCGACACGGTTCGCCAAGTTACGAGGAATTGGAACGACTCGGCGATAGCCAGGCTGAGGGTGAAGTTGTGCAAAAACGAGGTTGGAATACGCTCGGCCTGGTTGCAGTGACTACAGTGGTTGGGACGTTGGCAGACCATCTCCTTTCCTCAGATATTCCCATTCTCAATTCGCAGACAAAGGTTTCATGGCACCCCGGGTTTGATCTCTCAGTTGTACGTTTCTCGATGAACCTGCAATTTGCGATCAACTGGGGAACCCTTGTTGGACTTGTCGTTGGTTTGCTGTTGGCCCGCAGAGCGAAATAATTTTCGTGATTCCGTCCGCGACAGTACATATGTTTAATGGATGGGATTTGTATGGACTACCTTTCCTTCGTACTCTATGCGTGAGTAGTTTGAAGGGGTGGTTCCTACGATGGACGGAGAAACTGCGGTGCGGGCTTATCAATTGGAAGATGGTCCGCGGGAACGTTTGCTGCGTTTGGGCGCATCTGCTTTGCGAATTGACGAATTACTGGCCTGCATTATGCAATCAGGTAACGGCAGGCAAAACGTCTATGCCATCGCACAGTCGGTAGTGGACCATTTGGGCGGGCTTGATGCGCTTGCGGATATCGAAGTGGCGGAATTGTTACAAATTCCTGGAATCGGCCGCGCGAAAGCTGTGCAAATTGCGGCAGCCGTTGAGCTAGGGCGCAGAATTGCGCGTAAGCCAGCGACGGAGAAGAGACAAATTCGGACGGCGGACGATGCGGCCAAGTATGTTATGGACAGGATGCGGTATCTTAAAAAGGAACATTTTGTTACGCTCCTATTGGACACGCGGCACCGCGTTTTGGCGGAAGATACGTCGTCCATCGGCAGTCTCGACGCCTCGATTGTGCACCCTCGGGAAATATTCCGGCGTGCGGTGCGGTGCAGCGCCTCGGGAATTTTATGCGTGCACAACCATCCGAGTGGAGATCCGTCGCCGAGCCCAGAGGACATTGCGGTGACAAAGCGGTTGGTTGAAGCGGGAAGGTTGCTGGGGATTGACGTTTTGGATCATATTGTCATCGGGGATGGCAGGTATGTCAGCCTTCGTGCAGCAGGCTATTTGGATCACGGATGACTATTCGGATCAGGATGAGAGGAGTTTTGACCAGGAATGTTTTCCGTTCGCGATATGGGTGTCGACTTAGGGACAGCGAACACGCTGGTGTACGTCAAAGGGAGGGGCATCGTCGTTCGCGAACCGTCTGTCGTCGCTATGCGTACCGACACCGGAGCCATCGAAGCCGTTGGTGCAGAGGCCAAGCAGATGATTGGGCGAACACCTGGCAACATTGTTGCGGTAAGGCCCATGAAGGACGGCGTGATCGCAGACTTTCAAACGACATCGACGATGCTTCGCCACTTCATTCGCCAAGCGATGAAAGCAAAGTCGAATTGGTCCGGTCGCCCAAGGGTGATGATCAGCGTTCCGTCGGGTATTACTGCCGTCGAACGGCGTGCCGTTGAAGATGCTGCATTGGAAGCTGGGGCCAAGGATGCACAGGTCATTGAAGAACCCATGGCGGCCGCCATTGGCGCTGGGTTGCCAGTGGGGGAGCCAACCGGTTCCATGGTTGTCGACATCGGTGGCGGAACGACAGAAGTCGCCATCATCTCGCTCGGCGGAATCGTCACGGCGAGATCCATTCGCGTCGCTGGCGACGAAATGGACGAGGCAATCATTCAGTATGTCAAGAAGACATATAATTTAATGATTGGCGAACGGACGGCAGAAGAGTTAAAAATCCAAATTGGTGCTGCAGAAGATCTGGAGGTCGAGCGCACGCTCGATATTCGTGGACGCGATTTGCTCACCGGTTTGCCGCGAAACTTTACGGTTTCTTCGCGGGAAATCAGCGAGGCCCTGTCCGATACAGTCGGAAGCATTGTGGAGGCTGTCAAGGTAACGCTTGAAAAATCGCCTCCGGAACTGGCTGCAGACATTATGGATCGGGGCATCGTGTTGACAGGCGGTGGCGCATTGTTGCGCAATCTCGATAAACGGCTCGCCAGGGAAACGGGGATGCCTGTCTTGGTGGCGGAAGAGCCGCTCGATTGCGTCGCGATCGGAACGGGCAAGGCCTTGGATAATTACGATGTTTACCGCAAGCGCACGGTGGCTTTGCGAAAGGCGCAGGGCAGAGGCTAAGATTCGAGGGGAAGAGGGATTCGGGTGTCCCGTTACCTTACCAGCCGCAGGCTGTTTTTGCTCCTTGGGAGCGTCATTGTACTAATGGTCATCGCGGGTCTGACGCTGGCGCAGAGTGGGCGTCGGGCCAGCTTCCCTGAGCGCGTTGTCATGGATGTAGAAAATACGGTGGCTGGGTGGATTTATCGACCCGTCAGTAAGATTACCGGATTTTTTGCTGGTTTGGGCGACATGCGTAGCATGTACGAGGAGAATGCCCAGTTGAAGCATGAGATGCAGAAGTACCAGGCGTTGCGCGCCGAGTTGAGCGATGCCGAAGCGGAAAACCAGCGGCTTGCAACCATGCTCAACTTTTATAATCGAACAAAAAATACGTTGCATGAAATCCCGGCAGCGGTGGTAGGGCGTGAGCCGTCGGAGTGGAATTCGCAATTGACCATTAATGTTGGCACGGCCGATGGCGTTCAGCCGAATATGGCCGTGGTCGCTCCTGATGGCAGCTTGGTTGGTCGTGTAGACACGGTTGCTACGCACAGTGCGAAGGTCATCCTCATTACGGATACACAGGTTGGGGATGGCGTCGCTGCTTTAGTGGAGGCGGCAAAAGCTCAACCCTTTGCTGTGGTCACGGGATCTGGTGCAAGTGCAGGAGAATTGGCGCTCGATTTCCTTGGTCAAATTGTGCAAATGCCAGCCTCTCAATTGATCGGGGACGAGGTCATCACCTCCGGGCTAAGCAACGTATTTCCACGAGGTCTCGTCATCGGCACGATTACAAAGGTTCAATACGGCGCCCACAACACGGTGAAGTCGGCAATCGTCGAACCGGCCGCACAAATGGACTACCTTCAGGACGTGTTTGTCGTGCGACAATCGGGAAGTGCTACACCATGAGATGGGCCATTACGTTTATCACGTTGTGGCTGGGCTTGATTTTGGAAGCCACACTCTTTCAAATTCCACCGATGAATGCGATTCATCCCGACTTTGTGCTGGTCATTCTTGTTCTCGTCGCTTTGATGCGCGGCTCGAACACGGCAGTCGTGATGGCGATTCTCATTGGCCTTGTCGACGACATTTGTTATGGTTCGTTTATTGGTCTTAATGCGTTTGCGTTCGGCATTGTCGCGTATTTTGCGGCCGCGGTTTTTAGCCAATTTTTACAGCGGAACTTGGCAGTCACATTTTTCACCACAGTGGCACTGACATTTTTGCATACATGGGTGACTTACGGCCTCATGCGCTTGTTCCAAATGACGGCCGATCCGGCACATTACGCATTATCTGAGTCCTTGCAGACGATGATTGTCAACGGTATACTCGTCCTCCTGCTATATCCTGCCTACGTCAAGTTGCTCCGCGATCGTCGCAGCGGCCGTTATGATGCCCGCGGCAGTGTGGATGCAAGTTGAGTTTACCTTTCTGGGGAATCGCTCGCCCAACTGTTTCTTTGCACATGAAGGAAAATCGATACCTGAACGCGAATAGTGCCTGTTGGGCGAGTGCCCACCCTGGAGGGAATTGTCGTTGATTGTCAACAGTGAAACGCTATCCGATGTGAAGCCTCCCGTCACGGTCAAAGGTACCCGCGACGGACTTCTTTTTCTACTAGATGAGCAAGCGGACATGGATCATCTATGCGAATATCTGCATTCCCTACTTTTCGGCGAAACGGCCAGCATCTTTGATGGCCCTGTGATCGAAGTGGTTGTCGACTACGGCAAGCGAGCGTTGACACACGAAGAGGCATGGCGCATTCTTGGTCAATTTCAAGCGCGCGACAACTTCTTGATCAAAGCATGGGGCGGGGGGACAGATGCGCGACAGTCGATGTTCCAACGTAAAACCTCAGCACGAGCGCAACATATTTACCATGGTCTCGTGCGGTCCGGCCAACCTCTTATGTTCGACGGAGATGTTGTGATTATTGGCGATGTCAATCCAAGTGGGCATGTCCAGGCGACCGGTGATATTTACGTGTTTGGCCGCTTGCTCGGCATTGCACATGCCGGAATGCACGGAGATACGACGGCGATTATTGCGGCAGCCGAATTCGCCCCTATGCAACTGCGGATTGCGGACGTCATAAGCCGTGCACCACAGCTCAAAGCTACGATGGAGTATGCGTACCTTGTGGACAATCAGATGATGGTTGCCGAAATGAAGCAGTTCATGACGTGGAACAAAGTTCGACGCAGACACACGAATCAAGAACGAAGGTGATTGGCATGGGGTCGGTAATCGTAGTCACATCGGGCAAGGGCGGCGTCGGGAAAACGACGACCACGGCCAACATGTCGACGGCACTTGCCCTTCTCGGTAAAAAGGTTTGCATCGTCGACGCCGATATCGGCCTGCGCAATCTCGATGTCGTCATGGGATTAGAAAATCGGATTATTTATGACATTGTAGATGTCGCGAACGGCGATTGTCGGTTGGAGCAAGCGTTGATTCGAGATAAGCGTTTTGAACATCTCACGCTGTTACCTGCGGCCCAGACGAAAGACAAACGGGCCCTCACCGAAGCCAAAATGGTGGACTTGGTTGGGCAATTAAAAGTCAATTATGACTATGTCGTGATCGACTGTCCCGCAGGTATCGAGGAAGGATTCAAGGTAGCGGTGGCTCCGGCTGATTCGGCTATCGTCGTGACGACGCCGGAGAACACTGCAGTCCGAGATGCGGACCGCGTCATAGGGCTTCTTGAGCGCGACAAGGTCGGAGACCCACGGCTCATTGTGAACCGAATTCGCCCTGACATGGTCAAGCGTGGCGAAATGCTCGATATCGACGAGATCGTTCAGATGTTGGGTTGTGACCTTTTAGGGGTCGTACCGGACGACGAAGCTGTCATTCGAAATGCGAATCGCGGTGAACCGATTGTTGTTCAACCCAACACACCAGCATCTCTTGCATATCGAAACATAGCTCGTAGGATTTTGGGAGAATCGGTACCGCTTATGCAGTTGGAGGAGAAATCGGGTCTATGGGGACGGGTTCGTAAGTTAATCGGAGGGCGTTGATGCAGGTCGTCATACTTGTCCTCCTTTGCACATAACCATGTGGTGTATGTGAGAGGAGGAACGCCTCATGGCGCGGGTGAAGCGAAAGTGGCCTTGGCAGAGCCCCAGCCGGCTAAAAAATGAACACTGGGCGAATGGAGCTCTGCCCAGAGATGCATCTGGGTCAGTTAAAACAGATGCCAGTGAGCCTGCTCCTAGGCGGTGGATCGTCGACACAGATGAGGATAAAAGCCTACAGAAGCAACCGGTTTCGCCGCCAGTGTCACCATACGGATTTGCGGACGATGACGGCGGCATGCGCCAGGTGGAAAGTGAAATCTGGCGGCGCCCGCCGATGGGTAGTATGAAACAGAGTCGCGGACGGAGTTTTGTTCCGGCGACAGGTGCAGGTCCACGTGCGCGAGTCGGCGCGAATTGGGCGTGGCAATTGTTTGGCGCCGTCGTTCTAGTGGCAGTTGGGTATACGATTCAACATGATCCACGGATTCCCGCCTCGGTCGCTGCGCGGGCGGTGAGCGTGTTTGACACAGACTACACATCTTCCGTGCAACCATCGATCGATCGCGTCTTCGCCAAGTTGCACCTGCGCCCACCTTCACTCGAAGCGGTATTAGGGCCCATGCATGCTCCTGTCTTCGGCTCCATTGTGGCGGATTACGGTCCGGATCATCCTGAGGTGTGGATCGCGGGCGATGCTGGAGATGTCGTGCAGGCAGCGGCGTCGGGTACTGTTCTAACCGTGGTCAAAAGTTCTGGCTCTTATTTGATAAAAATCGATCACGGTGCGTTAGGTACCGCTGTGTATAGTGGTTTAGCAAGTGCAAGCGTACAACCGGACGAGTTTGTATCGGCCGGTGAAGCTATTGGTAGACTGCCGTCGACGCCAACACACCCTGTCTTTCGGTTTTCGCTCGTGAAGGATGGAAAATACGAAAACCCACATCAGTATATCTCGTTCCCTGGAGCCTCGTCATGACGGCTTTAGAGCGCTTGGAACGAACGGTCGGACGATGGTTTGGCGTATCGCGGGTGCGCGTGCACCCGCTTTTTGTCGCCTTACTCGTGGCTGCCTACTTTGTAGGCATGGTGAAGCAAGCCCTGTTGTTATTCATATTTGTGTTTCTTCACGAATGCGGGCACGCCGTCGTCGCGAAGCGGTTAGGCTATGAAATTGAGGAAGTTTCGCTTTTGCCGTTTGGCGGTGTCGCACAACTGTCGTACGTCAGACTTGGGTTTTCTCCAAAGTGTGAGGCATTGGTCGCCATTGCTGGTCCAGCCGTAAATTTGCTTTGCGCCCTACTCGCACTCGTCCTATACGCGGTAGGGGTAATCGATGGTCGGTTTTACGGCGAAATCATCGGACTGAATGGTTGGATTGCTGTATTCAATTTATTGCCTGGTCTTCCGCTTGACGGTGGGCGTATTTATCGAGCTGTCCGATCGCGAGAGAAAGGGTATGAACCTGCGACTGAGGAGGCGTACCGAATGTCGATTGCGCTCTCTGCAGTTCTTATGTTCGCCGGTCTGGCCGCGTTGTTTGCCGGTAGGCCTCATATTGGAATGGTCGTTCTCGGTTTATTCTTGTTCGTAACAGCGTGGCGCGGTCGACGCGATTTGCGTCTCGAGACGATGCGCTTTCTGGATGCGAAGCGGCGGGATGTAGGGTCAACGATGCTTCGCACTCGTGCGCTGGCGGTGTCTGCGGCAATTCCCATACGCGATGTGGTTGTGCGATTTTCACCGGATCGATATCATATCGTCTATATTTTGCACGAGGATGGTACCGTTGCGAGTCTTGTGGAAGAGCCAGAGCTGCTCGACGCAGTTTTTGAAGGTAGATGGTTGGAACCGATAGCCAGCCTACGACCGTAATATACATTGCAAACACCTTTTCCTTGTGATAATATATTGCGGGTATAGCGCTACAACCGCATGGTTCCAGGTTGTTAAATGGGTTGCAGCCCATACCTGGAGCAGCGAGTCTGAGTGAAGGAGATTAATCATGTACGCAATTGTTGAAACGGGTGGAAAGCAATTTAAGGTTAGCCAGGGCGATACGATTGTCGTCGAAAAGCTGGAAGGCGAAGTCGGATCGACAATCGTGCTGGACAAGGTATTTCTCGTGCAGGACAACGGGCAAGTGAAAGTGGGTTCACCGCTGGTTGCTGGGGCAAAAGTGGTGGCCAAGGTCGTTGAGCATGGGCGCGGGAAGAAGATTATCGTCTTTAAGTACAAGGCTAAGAAAAACTACCACAAGAAGCAGGGGCATCGTCAACCGTACACGAAATTGACCATCGAATCGATTGAGGCGTAATGATTCGATTTGAGATTGTACAGCGTGGGCAGCAGGTTACAGGGTTTCGTGTTCAGGGGCACGCGGGATATGCGGAATCCGGAAACGATATTGTATGTGCTGCTGTGAGCGTTTTGGTTTACAATGCCATCAATTCGTGTGAACGATTTGCTGGCACAACCTTGGATGTTTCTGATGCTGGGGACGTTTTGGCATGTCGTCTTCCGAGTCAGCCGTCCGAGGCAGTCAGGTTACTGATGAACAGTTTGTTTTACGGGATCGAGCAGATTGCGGAGCAATATCCTGAATTCGTGCGTTTACGTGCAGTTCAGGAAGAAAGATGAAGAAAGGAATGGATGTCATGTTGTTGATGAATCTGCAACGTTTTGCTCATAAGAAGGGCGTATCGTCGACCCGCAACGGCCGCGACAGCATTTCGAAGCGCCTTGGTGTTAAGGAGCCCGATGGAAAAGTTGTAACAGCTGGTAGCATTCTCGTTCGCCAGCGGGGAACGAAGATCCATCCTGGTCATAACGTTGGCATCGGCAAGGACGACACGCTGTTTGCAAAAGTTGAAGGTTGCGTTCGCTTTGAGCGATTTGGGCAAGGCAAGAAGCGCGTGAGTGTGTATCCAGTCGCTGCGGAAGTTGCAGCTCAGTAATTGGATGAGAGCAGAAGGGGCTGTCTCATGGGCGCAATGGCTACGGCGCCTGAGCCAGTCCCTTTTGTGTTGAAAAGGTGGCTATCAATGCCGAATGGTATGCAACAATCCAATCCGGCGGTTCAATTTCGGGCGCATCGGCATGACGTATTAAATGAATTACAACTCATTCGGGCGTATCTTCAGATGGAACGCCCGGCGCAGGCTGTCGCTGTGGTGGATCGGCTTTCAACCTGGTTGCAGTCCCTAACCACATGGCAGATTAACGCAGGTACTTTCGGTGAACAATTGATGTGGACGGCAGCAGTCTGCCCGCATGTCCTTTTAGAATCGTTCGCGTGTCATAAAGAGCCGGACGATAAGGCAGTGGAGCAATTCGGAAAGTGGTTACTAACGTGGAATGACGAACTCTCGATACACGGACAGCGAGGTAGAATGCGGGTTAGCGTGGATGAGCATGGATTTCACGTTGTTTGTTCAGGCGAGGGATGGGAACGGTTCGATGAATGGGTGCGCATCTATCCAGCCCTCGACTTTGTCGTCAATAGGTGGTGATAACGAGTGTTTTTTGATCATGCCAAAATTTATGTAAAAGGCGGCGATGGCGGGAACGGGATCGTCTCATATCGACGCGAGAAATATGTGCCGCTCGGTGGACCAGCCGGTGGTGATGGGGGGCGGGGCGGCGATGTCGTATTCATTGTCGACGAAGGTTTGCGGACGCTCATCGATTTTCGCTATCAACGCCATTTTAAGGCGAAGCCGGGCGAGCAGGGAGGCACCAAAAATAAACACGGTGCGGATGCCCCAGATATGGTGATCAAAGTTCCACCCGGAACGGTCGTACGCGATGCAGATTCCGGGCAATTTCTCGGCGACTTGACGCAGCACGGAGATCGTCTTGTGGTTGCTCGGGGCGGCCGTGGTGGGCGTGGAAATGCGCGCTTTGCCACTGCTGTCAATAAAGCTCCTGATATGGCCGAGAAGGGTGAGCCAGGCGAAGAGCGCTGGTTAGAACTTGAGCTTCGTGTCTTGGCAGATGTCGGTCTTGTCGGTTTCCCATCTGTCGGGAAGTCCACATTGCTTGCGGCGCTGACGCGCGCGAGACCAAAGGTTGGCGCGTATCACTTTACGACGCTTAACCCCGAACTTGGTGTCGTCGAAACATCGGACGGCAGAGGATTCGTCATCGCCGACCTCCCGGGCCTGATCGAGGGCGCGCACGCAGGGCATGGCCTGGGACACGAATTTCTCCGCCATATTCAACGAACGCGCGTGATTGTTCACGTAATTGATGTCGCATCAGTGGATGGTCGCGATCCGGTCGCGGACTTCCGCATTATCGAAAGCGAATTGGCTGCGTACGACCCGGTGTTGGCTGAACGTCCACGTATCGTCGCGGCAAATAAGATGGATTTGCCAGGCGCCGCGGACGGGTTAGAGCGGTTTAAGCAAGCGTATCCGGAGCTTGAGGTGTTTCCCATCTCGGGCGCAACACATCAGGGCCTTGAGCCTCTCATTCGCAAGCTGGCTGACATGCTGGATGCACTGCCACAGGAGATAGAAGCGCAAACCATCACGGAGGACGAAGAGGAGCACAAAGTCTATCGGCTTGTGCGTAAGGAGCCATTCACAATTCGCCGTGAAGGCGGTGCATTCATTGTCGAAAGTGAAGAACTTGAGAAGCTTGTTAAAATGACAAATTTTCAGCAGTTCGATGCGGTGAAACGATTTCAGAGAATTCTCAAGCAACGCGGGGTCGACGATGCGTTGCGTGAGCGCGGTGCGAAGGACGGCGACAGTATTCGCATTGGAGATATGGTGTTTGATTTTGTGGACTGAAACCAGTCACTCGTTACCTAAAGAAATCCTCTGCGAACTGACGTCGATCGCGCTGGAAAGCCATCCCTACGAATGCGTGGGTCTTGTCGTTTGGCGGCGTCGGTATTGGATAGTGCCTCTCCCTGCGATAGCATCGCCGCGATCCGTCTTGGTCGATCCGGCGGTGCTCATTCCCACGCTCTATCTTCTAGATCAGCATAGTGTGCGCATCGTCGCGTCTTACCATAGCCATCCGAATGGATTGGCACGTCCTAGCAAATTGGATGGCGGGTTTCGCTTGTACGGCGGATCGCATATTTTGCTCGTACGTGAACAAGAATCGTTCACTCCGCACACCTTCCTTTGGTCTTCGTGATGTTCCCATCAGTAAAACGTCATCAAACTCTGTGAAAATTTACATAATGATATGCGCCTGTATGGATAGAGAACAGGCGTTTTTTGTGTTGCCTAGAATTCTTAGTGCCAAAGGAGGAGTCGAGTCATGGAAGCTTTGACGACCGCCAGGATGGTGCAAGACGTTCTTGATGCAGCCATTGCATTGGGTGCCAGCGATGTTCATCTGAAGATGTACGAAGGACAGGTCACCGTTTCCTGCCGAGTTGATGGCACTGTACGTCCGCTTATGTCGTTCTCGTACTTAGGCGAGGAGTTGCTGCGGCGGTTTAAAGCCTTGGCACGCATGGACGTCACCGTTCGGCAGTCCCCGCAGGAGGGTAGCTTTGTTTGGGAGTGGGCGAAGGGCAAGGCATTTATACGCCTGTCTGCCTTACCCATTTACCGTGGAGAATCGGTTGTCATGCGGATCCTGATGGATCAAAGGGCTGCTTTACCGATGACGAGTTTGGGATTTACGGACGCGCAGCTTCGCGAGCTTGAACGCTGGTTGTGCCATAGAAGTGGTCTCATCGTCGTCTCTGGTCGCACAGGCGTCGGGAAAACCACGACGTTGTACAGTTTGATGAACGAATTGGCTAATCGTGGCCACCAGGTGTTTTCGTTAGAGGATCCGGTCGAAATGCCACTGCCGAATTGCAGACAGATTGAGATTCACGAGCGTTCGGGCTTGACATTCCATGCCGCACTACGGTCGCTTTTGCGGCAGGACCCGGACGTGATGATGATTGGTGAAATTCGAGACGAAGAAACCGCGCACGCGGCCTGCCGAGCAGCTTTGAGCGGTCGCTTGGTGTTTGCCACGACGCACGCAAACGGCCTTCGCGGAACGATGATGCGCCTTATCGATTTTCGCGTACCGGAGGCTGTGGTTCGGGATGTGCTGGCTGGCGTGATCGTACAGCATGCAGTTCTTTCAGATGCAAGGAAGGAGCAACAACAGTACACCTTGGAGACACTACCGTCTCCCGTTGTTGGAGGTGCTCAACAGCAAGGTGCGTGGAACGAATTGGGTGATCTATGTGACGAGTCGTTGGCGAGGGTGGAGTGTCTACAATTCGCTTCGAGTATGTAGACGATTTTGGCGCACGTATTTTGCCCAACGAAGATGGCGTAGCATGCGTCGCCTGCACGCCACGCATGTTTGGCTGGAGTCTGTTGGCCAGATGCTAGGGTCTGGCCTCGACATTCGCCGAGCAGCCGTAGCGGCGATGGGCGAGGGCAAGGTCGGAAAGGAGCTTGCGGCTCGGACACTCGGTCGCGTGGAAGCGGGGGCCAGTCTGACACCCGCCTTTCAGGACTTTTTGACTCCGGAACATTTGCTTATCTTGCGCGCATCGGAGCAGGCAGGAACATTTGCAGATGGCTTACTCTCTGTGGCCAAGCGCATTGATGAACAATTGGAGTGGAAACGAACGATATCGCGATCGATCGCTTATCCAAGCGTCTTATTGATTAGCTGTTACGTGTTAGCGCTATTCGTGCGTTTTGAGGTCGACCCCATGCTCAGGCAACTGGTGGCGTCCCTTACGGTTTCTCATGACCACATGAATCCCATTGTGACGCTGGCAGCTAATTTGCCAGTCATGCTGATTGTCCTTTTGACATGTGGCGCTGTCGGTTTGCCACTTATATGGGCACTACAACGACGAACTTCGTTTGCACATCAACTACGCCTGCCATTTCGCCAATGGATAGTCCGCCTACGAAGTGAACGATTGGCCTACCAGTTGTCAATTCAACTTGCCGCCGGAATCCCGTTGTTGGATGTGCTACAGGCGGAGAGTGAGCAGATGACGAAGCTTTATGCCCAAGAGGCTGCACGGCTGCACCAAGCGCTGCTTCAAGGGCGTTCGCTGTCCGTAGCTTTGCAAGATGCCTCTGGCCCCACTAATTACGATCCGCTTTTACTCGAACTTGTGCGCGTCGCGGAGGAAACGGGCGATATGGCGCGTTGCATGGCACGCGCTTGTGAACTGTTACGTCGCCAGATCATCAATCGATTAGACACCACTCGGCGCTATCTTGAGCCGTTGGTGACTTGCATCATGGGTCTCATCGTCGGAAGCGTTGTGTATAGCGTGTTTGGTCCAATGTATACGGCCATTGCGCAGTTGAACTAGCCTTTGAACAATGTGGGGGGATCGCGGTGCCGACGTACACGATTAGACGAAATCTAGATGTGAATGCGAAACAGGAAGGGTTTAGCTTAATTGAATTGATGATTGCTGTCGTCATCGTCGCCATCATGGTCGCTATGATTACTCCACAGCTGATGCGTGCGTCCGCGCGGGCAGAGGCCACTGCCTGTTCCGGGAACGTGCGGACGATCTCTGCGGCACTAGCCGAGTATCAGCTTTTACACCAGTCTCTGCCGGCAGGAAATTCTGCACAACAAATTCAGGCTTTAGTGGGAGATGGTTTGCTTTCAAATGACGCACTACAGGGTAATTATGTGATTCAGGATACAGATACCAACAATATCACTGTGAGTTGTTCCGCAAATGGGAACGGCGTGGAGAATGAGTAATGGTCCTAGTCAAACAGCACTCGCCCTTCAGGCATGACGCGGCTGCTTTTACGCTGCTTGAGATGATGGTAGCCGTTGCGCTCATGAGCGTAGGTATCTTGTTTGCGGCTGGGGCAGGGATCGGCATGATTCGTGGCAGCGAGCTGGATGCGGGAGCCTACCAACTACTCGAACAGATGAGAATGGTACAGACCTTGGCCTCGACGAGCGGGACATTTGCAACCGTTTGGCTCGATCCGTACGACACGCGGTACCACCTTACCCACGGGGTTGTCACGATCGAACAGGACGAATTTCCCCCTGGTATCCACTATGTTGACGGCTACCTTGCGTTTCCTGTTCACGAGATATCCTACGACAATCTTGGTGACGCACAGGCGGCGGGTGTCATTCGCATGACCGATGGTCCGGATGAACGGGATATCCATCTGTATATGGGGTCCGGGTTACAAGCAGCGGGGTGGATCGATTCATGAACGTGTGGGAGAGCCTTATCGCGACCTTCGTGTTGGCTTGTGTTCTGCCTTTATCTGCAATGGCCGAGAAGAATATCTTATACGCTTACGCGATGGCTCGCGAACTACAAGGAGCGGAACTGGTCTACAGCGCGATCGCGGAATTGGCGCTAAGCGGCCAAGCGGCGCCAACAAGCGTTGAGGAGGGAGGAATGCGCTATAAAGTTGTTCAGATTTCCTATGAGGCACCGAGTCAGGCGGGGTGTAGCACTGGTTACCAAGTTGAAATCGACGCAGGAAATCGTCCCCTTGTTGCCGGCCAAATACCCAGATGCGATACTAGCCTTTTCTCTCATTGAAATTATGATTGGCTTCAGTATCGGAACATTAGCAGTGACCTTGGCAAGCGCGCTGTTTTTTCAGGTCCATACGTTTCTTCATAAACAGGAGGAACTGGTGGAAGACATGGCGGCTATCGATGGCATCCATCGTGTGCTCACGCAGGATATTCACGCTGCCACTACGTGTTCGACGCTCGGATCAAACTTGTTGCTCAACGAACTCAATGGAACGCAATACACGTACTATGTAAATCGCGAACACGAATTCATTCGCTATCGGACAGGCGGGGGTACTGCCGTTCTTGCTCTTCATGTGCAATCGTTTCAGATGAAAATGGAAGGTGGGGGGATCCTTGCGTGCCAATTGACTTTGACGTCAGGAGAAAGAGATTGGTTTGTGGCTCGAATGAGTGGCACATGATGCGAAGCGGAAAAATGAATTGCGAGTCGGGGGCGGTCCTGGTCTACGTGCTGACCATTGTAATAGCCCTAAGTGTTCTGTTGTCGGCCCTCGTGTATACGGGGCGGATCGCATGGCTGAGCCAGGCAAGGCAACTCCAGTTTGTTCAATGCAATGTGGTTGGGCGAAGCATTGCGTTGACCGTACTGCAGGCTCTCCAAGCGGGGCAAAAACTTCCCAGTGCTGAATCCTGGACGATAGCGGGCGACCACGTTACCATGGAATGTATGGTCGATGGGCGTAACGTATCTACACAAATTGAGGTTGTGAACGGGGCTGTTTCCGATACAATTTCGTTTGTCTATGATACAATCGCTCGTACAACACGAGCGTGGCAGGACAATGGTCCTGGACTGACGGAGTGATCATCATGCAGCGTTTAGCCTTGATTGGATTCATGGCAAGTGGTAAGTCGACGGTTGGTGAGGTTGTCGCGACACGATTGGACGTGCCGTTTGTCGATCTCGATCGCTATGTCGAAACCAAAACGGGAATGACAATCCCAGACATTTTTGTGACACTGGGCGAACAACGATTTCGCGCGATAGAATCAGAAGCACTTCATGCCATTGGACAAGACATGCAGTGTGTCGTTTTGGCAACAGGAGGGGGCGCCATCATCCATCCGGCGAACAGGGAACTGTTGAAGGCATCGTTTACGACAGTGTATCTACGTGCCAAGCCGGAAACGATTCTCGACCGTCTAAAGAATGCCGCCACACAGCGGCCGTTGCTTCAAGTGGGTGGCGATCCAGTTCAACGCGTGCGCGATTTGCTGATGCAACGTCAGTCGTGGTACGAAGATGTAGCGTCGTGGATTGTCGATGTCGACCATGGAAGTGTTGAGGAAATTGCGCAGTCCGTAATCGAAACGGCCATAGGGGAGTAGGTGGCGAATTGCATGCGGCACATTGAAAGTCTCTTTCCCAAGCAGTTTTCCGGACATGACACAGGATACGACGTCGCGTACTTCCGAAGGCAGATACCCGAACTCAATGAATTAAACGTTTCCGATGCATTCATTCACCGCCATCGCGCTGCACTGCTCGAGTATCTGCGGCAGTCATCCATCTGCCGGGCATGCCGAGGTTATGCCACATGCGCAAAGCACGGGGACATGAAGGGGTTTGTCCAAGTTCTCGAACCAAGTACTGCAGGAGTTTCGTTTGGCGTTCGCCGCTGCCAGCCATTTCATGAATTCATGGCGAAGGCAAAGGTCGATCGGTTCGCGCGCGTGGCCGGCGTGACAGAAGTGGACGACTCATTTCAATTTTCCAATTATCCATTGGAACAAGCTAAACGTTATCCAAACGTAATTAGGTATGCCCGTGAATTTGCGCGCGACTTTCAGCCCGGAGCTGGTGGCGATAAGCCTGGGTTGTATATCTTTGGTCCACCTGGCGTCGGTAAGACTCATCTCATGTTCGCTGTCTTTCATCAGTTGCGTGAACGGGGTGTACCATCGTTAATTGTCCGCTCCGACTCGCTCTTTGATCACATGCGCCACCTGATTGCAGATGGGCAAGATCTTGAGCCTTTTCTCGAGGCACTGTCAACCGTCCCGGTGCTTGGGATTGACGAATTCGCCCAGGAACGAGCCAACGATTTTAGTATGGAGAAGCTATTCCGCGTCATCAATCATCGCTTCCATGCAAAGTTGTCGACGTGGTTTACGAGCAACTATAGTCCTCCTGACGCATACCGAAAAGGGGCGGATGACATCCATGATGCGGTGGCTCCTTTGCGATCGCGCGTGATGAACATGGCAATCCTCGTGAAAATGGATGGGCCAGATGCCCGTCAGCGCCATCTGAAAACCCTGGTATGATACATTCGACTCGCTTTATGTATGCGTCCGTAGCGGGAGTCCGATGAGAGCTATCTGTGCAACCTCCATTTCGACTCGGGGCGTGCTTTTCTCAATTAGGGCCTGCCGTTTCTTGACATGCTCTTGCTGTAGCAGGTCGCGTTCCTCGGGAGGGTAATCCGCTTCGATGCTCCGATAATAGGCGTCGAGTTGGGCGAGATCGTCCGCCAGACGAAGGCGGGCTTCTTCTGCCCAGGCCAAGTCACCTTCCTCCACAAGACGCGAGAGATATGTCGTCACAGCATCCGCTGCTTCCAGCAATGAGTGTTTGGCTTGACCAACGATGATCTGAGGAGAGGTGCCCGTCATCTCCAAATGTGCAATTTTTTCGTAAAACGATTCGACGATTTGCAAGTTCAAGAGGCAGACACCAATGGACCACCAGGTTTCGCTTACAGAGTCGGTCACGTATCGCGTAAGGCCGTTCGTCATCAGCCAAGGGATGAGTTGCGTATGGGGGTGCTCGCTGTATGGCGTGACACAAACCGTTTGTCCGCGCCGACGCGCACTTTCCAGTATTTTGTCCAGACGGAAGCTACCGAGATCGACGAGTTCGGTCTGCTTAGGCCTGCGAAACAAGATATCCAACCCGCTTAGGGGGTGCGCTTGGGCCAGGGACTGCTGGTGCAACTGGGCGAGGTGTTCATCTTCTCGCAACTTTGCCTCTTGGTCAAAGGCGAGCCGGAGTGTGGTGGGTTCAACGGTTTGATTTGTCTTTTCCACCCACATCCAATAAAAAGGACGATCTGTCAACTCTTTGTCGACATCGATCGGCAGCACGTATTCGCGATACATTGGCCGTTTGCAAATGACATCTGCCCCGACCGCGGCAAAGTATCGATCACAAAACGCCAGACGCTCGTCACTTGCCCGCAATGGGTGGCCGTTTGTCAATGGGTTCACCGTCCCTTTCGCACTGACATGTCTCTTGGGTCAAGCGCGCGAAGTTTCGTTGCGAGTTCTTCGTGTGACGAACTTGTCATCGTTGCTTCAAAGACCCGTTTTTCCCATGCATCCAATCGAGTATCACTTACAATATCGTCTAGCGTCCCGATCACGCTTTCAAACATGCGAACCTTTTCATATAAGATTTGCACGATATGTTGTTCAATCGTGTCGCGTGTCGCAAGATTGAAAACATGGCACTCTTCGGATTGGCCAAGACGATGTATGCGGCCAATCCGTTGCTCAAGGCGCATAGGATTCCACGGTAAGTCGTAGTTGATCATATAGTGGCAAAACTGAAGGTTAATTCCCTCTCCTCCTGACTCGGTTGCGACGAGAACGCGGACTTTGCGGGAAAATAGTTCGGTCATCCAGTCCTTTTTGCCGCGTTTAAAACCACCGCGAAAAGGCACCGCCGAAATACCGCGTTTCTTCAGCATGTACATGATGAAGTCTTGGGTTGCACGGTATTCGGTGAAGATAATGCACTTGTCGTCAAACTCATCGACGAGTTCTAGGACTTTGCGAATCTTGGTGTATTCAGGTATCGCGGTACCCATTTCAATCAGTTTCTGCAGGCGCTCCTGCCGGAATGGGTGGCTTGTTTTTTTCAGCATCTTCTCCAGAGAGATCAGTGCAGCATATGACGAACTGCAAATTTCACGCTGCAATGTGAGCAGTGGCAGCATCGAGGCATGCATCGACAGCCTTGCTTGATATTCGTCCCTTAAAAATTGCTGAACTTCTTCGTAGAAAGACCTTTCCTCAGCGGAGAGATCGAGATCCACAACCTGCACGTGGCGTTTCGGTAGGCGCGTTCCGCCGTCCTGACGGCGATTGCGAATCATGATATCGGCAATGGTCTCGCGCAGTTTGTCAGGATCCTTGGCGGTTCGCTTGTCCGCAACGTATTGTACAGAGAACTGATTGGCGCTACCTAAATGTCCAGGTTTCAGAAGTGTAACGAGCGTATGAAGTTCCTTAAGTTGATTCTGCATCGGTGTCGCCGTAAGCAACAACAAATACTTATTCGGAATTTGGTTTGCCATCTGCCAGTTTTTCGTCTTCTGATTCTTCAGCTTATGAGCCTCATCGATGATGACGATGTCCCATGATTGTCGCAACACGATGTCTCGATGGGGTGGGCGTTTCGCAGTGTCCAAGGATCCGACAACGATGTCTTCCTGTTCCCAGGTCCACTCGTTGCGTTGCGGTATTGCGTGGATCCGAAACTTGTCATTCAATTCTTTGGTCCACTGGAGAACCAACGAAGCGGGTACGAGGATTAAAGCTTTTTTGACGAGGCCGCGCAATAGGTACTCCTTTAAGATAAGGCCAGCCTCAATCGTCTTGCCAAGCCCCACTTCGTCGGCCAAGATGGCTCGTCCACGCAACTCTCGAACAACCCGTTTGGCGGTTTCAATTTGGTGTGGTAGAGGCGCAAAGCCACGCACGTGTTCCAGTGCCAACAAGTCTTCAAAAGTTGGCGCCATATTCGCCTGTGTCGCAATGGCCGCCAGTTGGAACAACTCCCAGTGTCGGTGGTTGTAGCTTTGGCCAAGATGGAGCATTGCATTGAGTTCCTGTGCAAGCGACAGGCCCGTCCACTGGATCGGCACATTGGTCGAATTCGGCCGAGCGAAGGAGTTGCGCCAATCTGCTTGCAACGTCGTAGGCACAGGGATCCCCTCCTGGTTGCTTGTTTCTCTCTTATTGCGTCATGTAGTATGTGACAAGTGGTGTGTATTCTTTCACAAATGCGCTACAGTTGATGCGAAACATATTGCGTCAACACGCGGGCTGGCTGTGTGGCCATCATCGCTTCGGATACCTTCGCAAAGGTAGGGATAGCAATGGGAAAGCGAACGTCGCTATATGATGCCCATTTGCAGTTGGGCGCAAAAGTGATCGATTTTCACGGCTTCGAGATGCCTGTTCAGTATCGCGGCATTCGCGAGGAGCATGCGTCGGTTCGTTCGGCTGTCGGCATCTTCGATGTATCGCACATGGGCGAGATCGAAGTGAAGGGTGAGGACGCCCGGCGTTTTCTACAGTACATCGTGACCAATGATGTCGAACGGCTGCGGGTAGGGCGTGCTATGTACACTTTGATGGTTGATGAAACGGGCGGCGTGATCGATGATTTACTCGTGTATCAAATGGCTGAGGATAGCTATTGGCTCGTCGTCAATGCTAGTCGTATCGCAGAGGATGACGCCTGGATTCGCGCGCATGCAGATGGATACGAAGTGACGGTGAAGGATCGATCGGACGAGGTGGCGCTTGTTGCCATTCAGGGGCCTGAGGCCGCAACGCTGCTACAATCCGTCGCCGATGTCGACGTGACCGAATTGCGACCGTTTTCATTTGTCCGTACAGAGCTATATGGCAATCCAAGTATCATATCGCGCACGGGGTACACGGGTGAAGACGGTTTTGAAGTCTATGCGAGCCCAACTGCGGTGCAGCGCCTATTTGCGAGCTTGATCGATCACGGTGCATTTCCGTGTGGACTGGGTGCCCGTGACACACTGCGGCTTGAAGCGTGTTTGCCCTTATACGGGAATGAGTTAAGTCGCGACGTCACACCGCTGGAAGTCGGGTTGCAGGCGTTTGTAAAGCTCGACAAAGGACCTTTCATTGGTCGCGATGCGCTCGTGCGCCAACGTGAGGCTGGCGTTTCACGCAAACTGGTCGGACTCCAAATGGATGACCGTGCAATTGCCCGCGCCGGCTATCCCGTGTGGCACGGGGAGAAGATGGTGGGACAGGTCACTTCGGGTACGCTTTCGCCGACATTAGGGGTGCCCATCGCACTTGCCCTTGTCGATGCTAACTATGCTGAAGTCGGCCAACAGCTCGCTGTGGAGATTCGCGGCAGGCGCCATGGAGCACATGTAGTGCAAACACCGTTTTACAAACGGCCGCGGGGTAATCGTCCCTCGTAACACCTGGTTGTACATCTGGGAAGAGAGGAGTTTGTGTCTTGAATCGATTCGGGTATATTCCCCACACGCGAGAGGATCGCGAGGAAATGCTTGCTGCACTTGGCCTAGACAGCACGGAGGCGCTGTTTGCCGACATTCCAGATTCGCTTCGCTTGCAGCAGCCGCTTGCGATTCCGCCGGCGATGTCAGAACTGGCGCTGGCGCGGCATCTTGAGCGCTTGGCAGGGCGCAATCAGCACTTGGGTGAATTGGTCAGTTTCCTTGGGGCAGGTGCGTACGAACATTATCAGCCAAGCGTCGTCGATGCCATAGTCAGTCGATCTGAATTCTACACCTCGTACACACCATACCAACCGGAGATGAGTCAAGGATTGCTTCAGGCAATCTTTGAATATCAAACGATGATCGCCGAATGGACAGGCATGGATTTGGCGAACGCAAGCATGTACGATGGCCCAACCGCGTTTGCGGAAGCGGGTTTGGTGGCATGCGCTCACACGCGGCGCAATCGCCTGTTGATTGCGGATAACGTCCATCCTGAATATCGCCGTGTGCTGGAGACGTACGCATCCGGACAAGGTGTTGAAGTTGTCTATTTGCCGGCTGATGGTGGACAAATCGAGATGGCGACATATGAAGGCCTTTGTGACGAGACTGTGGCTGGTGTCATGATTCAATATCCAAACTTCTTCGGCGCCGTCGAAGACGTGCGGTCGATTGCCGAAAAGGCGCACGGTGCTGGTGCACTCCTAATCGTCAACACGTACCCTATCGCCCTTGGATTATTGGAGGCTCCAGGCAACTTGGGAGCCGACATTGTCGTCGCAGAAGGACAGTCCCTGGGTAACAGCTTGGCCTATGGCGGCCCGTATCTCGGGATCATGGCTGTGAAGGCACCCTTGATGCGCCGTATTCCAGGGCGCGTCGTCGGGCAAACGACAGACGCTGACGGGCGACGTGGCTTTGTTTTGACGTTGCAGGCGCGCGAACAGCATATTCGCAGAGAAAAAGCGACATCCAATATTTGCTCCAATCAATCGCTGTGCGCACTTGCGGCCACGGTGTTTATGTCGTACATGGGCAAGGCGGGCATGCAGGAACTTGCACAACAAAATTTTCATAAGGCCCATTACTTGCGCGATCGCCTGCTTGCCATCGATGGCGTAAAACCCTTGTTCTCGACGCCGTTCTTCAACGAGTTTGCTCTACAGTTGCCAAAGTCCGTCGCGGACGTACAGGCTGCGATGCTGGAGGCAGGATATCTGTTTGGTTACGACTTGTCGCGAGATTATCCACAATATGGGGATAGTGTGTTGCTTACAGTGACAGAGATGCGTACTCGCGAAGAAATGGACGAAATGGTGCAAAGACTTAAGGAGGTGCTCGCGTCGTGACCATTCAGCGCGATGGGCAGGAACCTTTAATTTTTGAATGGAGCCGTCCGGGTCGGCGTGCTTACACGCTCCCTGAACTCGATGTGCCAGAAAGTGGAACGGAAGAGCTTGCCCCGTTTTTGCGTAGTGAGCCGGCGAACTTGCCCGAAGTCAGCGAGTTGGACGTCGTGCGTCACTACACGGCCTTGTCGCAAAAAAATCATGGCGTGGACAGCGGCTTTTATCCGCTTGGCTCCTGTACGATGAAATATAATCCAAAGCGCAATGAGCGAGCGGCACGCCTAGATGGCTTCGCTCGCATCCATCCGCTTGCGCCAACTCAGACGGTGCAAGGGGCGCTTCAGTTGATGTACGAGTTGCAGAACGACCTCGCGGCTATCACAGGTATGGATGCTGTGAGTTTACAGCCTGCAGCAGGGGCACACGGCGAGTGGACCGGCCTGATGATGATTCGCGAGTATCATCGTCGCCGTGGTGACGTGGGTCGCGATAAGGTCATCGTGCCAGACTCTGCGCATGGCACCAACCCGGCGAGCGTCAGTATGGCAGGTTTGCGCGTGATCACGGTTCCGTCGCGGGCGGATGGACGTGTCGATCTCGACGTTCTGCGCAGGACGGTTGGCCCTGATACCGCCGCCTTGATGCTCACCAATCCGAGCACTTTGGGCCTGTTTGAGTCGGATATCTTGGAAATTGCGAACATCGTTCACGAGGCTGGCGGTTTGTTGTACTACGACGGGGCCAATATGAATGCCATTTTGGGATATGCCCGACCGGGAGACATGGGGTTTGATGTGGTTCACCTGAATTTGCATAAAACCTTCTCGACACCGCATGGTGGTGGGGGACCGGGGGCAGGACCTGTTGGTGTGAAGCAGTTCTTGGAACCCTACTTGCCAAAGCCCGTTATTGTTCGATACAACAACCGTTACGATTGGAATTGGGATCGACCTTTGTCCATCGGCAAGGTCAAAGGCTTTTTCGGCAACTTTGGGATCTTGGTGCGCGCGTACGCGTATATACGAACGCTTGGACCGGACGGGCTCAAGATGGTTTCCGAGTCGGCGGTGCTCGCGGCAAATTATTTGCTCAGCCAATTGTCCGACGTCTATGAAGCGCCTTTTGCTGGTCCGTGTAAGCATGAATTTGTGTTATCGGGTGCGCGTCAAAAGCAGCAAGGCGTGCGCACTTTGGATCTCGCCAAGCGGCTTATTGACTTCGGCATTCATCCGCCGACCATTTACTTCCCTCTTATTGTCGACGAGTGTTTGATGATCGAGCCGACAGAGTGTGAAAGCAAAGAGACGCTTGACCAATTCATTGCGGCCATGCGCCAAGTCGCAGAGGAGGCGGCGACCGATCCGGAGTTGGTGAAGTCCGCGCCTCACCGAACGATCGTCGGCCGCCTCGACGAGGTGACGGCAGCGCGCTCACCGGTGTTGAGATATCAGTTCCATCGCGGATCCGCCGTCTAAGTGAGGTGTTTCGTTGACGCCTAGGATGTCAAAGCCATTCGCGCGCGCGCGCAGCCGAGTGATACTCGTGTTCGCGATGGGCGGATGGCTATGTCCTAACCAATTGAGTATGGATCGAATGACACCGCCGTGGGTAGCAATGAGAATGCGACCTTCGGCGTGTCGATTCGCAATGTCTTGTAGGCACTGTGTAACGCGAGCCTGCAACGCTTCTGGTGGTTCGCGATCCGGCGCACCATTGGGGAACCTGCGGTCGCTTTCTTGCCGCAGCAAGCCTTCGGCTTGGCCAAATCGATGTTCGCGCAAGCAACTGAGCGGGGTAATCGGAGCGCCCACCGCATCGGCGACAATGCGCGCGGTATCCAGCGCCCTCGTTAAATCGCTTGCGTAAATATGTGTAAATGAGATGGACCTAAGGCATTGCGCCAGTTGGGATGCCTGTTGCCGACCTTTGGCATTGAGCGGAACGTCGGTCCATCCTTGAACGCGGCCCTCGGCATTCCAGTCGGTCTCGCCGTGGCGAACGAGCCAGATTTCCATGAGCTTTCCTCCTTCGCGAGACCAGTATAGCAAGGTTTTGTAGGCCTGTGATACAATGATGGCGGTTTTCGCGCTGGAAGGGTTGGGACACAAGGGAGGATACGCCAATGACGGAGCCATATCTGCTGCTGGTGAACGGACCAAACCTAAATCGTCTTGGGGTCCGCAAACCGGAAACCTACGGCAGCCGGACCTTGGCGGATGTCGTGCAAATGGTTCGCGATACGGCGGCATCATACGGTTATGGCGTTGTCGATAAACAGTCGAACCACGAGGGTGAACTGATCGATTTTCTGCAGTCCTATGGCCCAAACGCCCACGGAATTATCATCAATCCAGGAGCGTTTGGGCACTATAGCTACGCCTTGCGAGACTGCTTGGAGGATATCGATCGCCCAACCATCGAAGTGCATATCTCGAACGTGCATCGACGGGAGGCGTTTCGACACCATCTCGTGTTGAGCGATGTGGTCCGCGGCCAGGTTGTTGGCCTAGGGACAGAAGGGTATCGCTACGCGACGCTCGCTCTTTGTCAGCCGAGGCCGTGATTTTGCCTATTGATGTGGAGGTTACCAACATATGATCTCAAGTAATGATTTTCGGACGGGTACCACAATTGAATACGACGGTGCCATTTGGCGCGTGATCGAATTTATGCACGTCAAACCCGGTAAGGGCGCGGCTTTTGTACGCACCAAGTTGAAAAACGTCAAAACGGGTGCCGTCAAGGAACAGACGTTCCGGGCTGGTGAAAAGGTGCCGCGTGCTCACATCGAGACGCGTGAGATGCAGTATCTCTACAACGATGGTGAGAATTACACCTTCATGGATACGGAGACGTATGAGCAAATCAACATCAGCCGGGCGCAGCTCGAGTATGAACTCAACTTTTTGAAAGAGAACATGAATTGCTACATTGTCCTGTATCAAGGAGAGACCATCGGCATTGACTTGCCGAACACCGTCGAGCTGGAAGTCGTCGAGACTGAGCCTGGTATTCGCGGTGATACGGCGACGGGGGGAAGTAAACCGGCAACCGTCGAAACGGGATATACACTACAAGTTCCGTTCTTTGTGAACGTTGGCGATAGGTTGATCATCGACACGCGTTCAGGCGAATATGTATCACGTGCGTAATCGAAACGTTATAAGCCGCATGCAGGAGGCACGGGTCTTCTCATGCGGCTCTTTTGTTTGTCTTTTTATTGTTGTCCAGCACAGACATGCTTGCAGGATCCCGCGCATATGTACAGGCAAAGGAGGCATGTTTACATGTTTGGCAACTTGGGCGATATCGAAAAATGGGTCTATCCGATGGCCGCTCTGCGTTTCTTGTCCGGTCTTTGCGAGTTGACCGGCTGTTTCGCCATGCTCTGGTATGGCACGGTCGGACGTGCCCTGCAAGTGAATGGGCTGCTGGCCCTCGTGGGGCCTGTCATTCTCGTATCCGTGACTGCGCTCGGGCTGACCGGGCTCGCGGGCGAGGTGAGACTGTGGCGCATGGCCCTCGTCGTTATTGGAGTGGGTTTGGTTTTGTACGGCTCGCGTCCTTGAATCACCTCGCGGCAAGCAGGTCTGACGGTCATGCTTTCTTTTTGAGCAAGCTGAAAACGAGCGCCATCAACAAGACGAAAATAATCAGAAACACGACAATCCATCGGATCATGATTGAGACATCCACGGCGCTACCTCCCCAACCTTCTCCCTTTAGTCAATGCAAGTGAGCGGTAAACCGTTCGTATTTCCGGCGATTGTTCGCATATGCTTGTACCCCTGTCCATATATATTGCAGTAGATGGGAGGTGGACAACGATGTCGATCCCGCCGCCATTCCGACCTCAGGAAACGGGTGGCTGGAATCAGGCCCTTGCTGTGCTTCCGGTCGATCTTCAGCGCTTACTTCTTGCTCTCGACGACACAATTTTGGCTGAACTCGAGGAAGTTCGCCTGCGGGTTGGCCAGCCAATCGAATTACGGTTTGGCACAAATAGTCAGTACCTGAAACAAGGCGGTGGACTCACGCTGATGCCGCCAGCTGCTGCCGTGCTGTCGCAAGCCGCACTCGAGCACGTCATGCAGCAAGTTACACAGTTTTCTCTGTACGCGGTCGAAGAGGAGTTGCGCAAGGGGTTCATTACGCTGCCTGGCGGCCATCGCATCGGCGTTGCCGGCCGTATCGTCACAGATGGCGGACACATTCGCTCCATTCGCAGCATCTCATCGCTCAATATTCGCATCGCTCGCGCCTATCCAGGGATGGCGACACCCCTGCGGCCGTGGTTGGCGGATCGCGGAGATGGGCACCCGTTGTCGACCCTGGTGATTTCACCGCCGCAGTGCGGGAAAACGACGCTGGTTCGCGACATGGCTCGCCAGTGGAGCGAAAATCTTGTCACACGGCGCAGGTCTCCCAGCAAAGTCGTCATCATCGACGAACGTTCAGAAATTGCAGGCATGTTCGAAGGGCGTCCACAGTTTGCCCTCGGCCCGCGGACCGACGTCTTGGACGGGTGCCCGAAAGCCGAAGGGCTACTCATGGCGATTCGCAGCCTCTCGCCCGATATTGTCGTCACCGACGAAATTGGCAAGCAAGGAGACGTCGAGGCCATACTCGAGGCGGCCAATGCGGGGGTTGCGGTCATCACGACCGCTCACGCCTCTTCCCTGGCCGGCTGGCGCAGACGACCACACATGGAAGAACTGTTTCAAGCGCACGCGTTTGCACGCTATATCATTCTCAGCCGGCGGCGCGGCCCCGGTACAATCGAGTGCGTGCTGGACGGCGACGGCCGTTCGTTGACTTGAGGGGGCGCATCGCGTGTTGAAACTAGTTGGGTCCGTGATCATCGTCTTTGCGACCACGCTCATTGGGTTTCGCATGGCACATGCGTATCGGGAGCGCCCACGCGAACTGCGCCGTCTTTTACAAGCGGTGCAACAACTGCAAGCGGAAGTGGAGTATCATGCCAAACCCTTACCACGAGCCCTTATCGACGTCGGTCAGAATAGTGGAGGCGCGTGTGGCAAGTGGTTTGTTACGGCTGCGAAACACCTGCAGGAAGACGGACGTAGTGTCGCCGAATCGTTTGCCGCCGCAGCACAGAGCATCGCGTCGGAAAGTGCGTATCGATCGTCCGATTTCGATCCGTTGGATGGCGTGGCAGCATCCTTGGCCACGATGGATGCGCTGCACTTACATGGACAGTTTCAGCTTGCGGCACAGGCGCTTGAACAGGCCGAGGTACAGGCGCGGGAAGAGGCTGAGCGAAGTGCTCGCCTTTGGCAATATCTTGGTGTCCTCGCCGGAGTTCTGCTTGTCATTCTGCTCTATTGATATTGTTTGGAGGAACTTGGCCTGTGGATGGGGAGATGGGGGGGCGACGCGGTGTCACCGGAGATTCGGGACATCTTTCGAATTTTTGCAGTAGGCTTTATCGCAGCCATTTTTCACACCGTGCTTAAGCAAAGCGGCAAAGAGGATTTTGCGCACTGGGCGACGTTGGCTGGCCTTGTTGCTGTATTTGCCATCGTCATTGGCTACGTCGATCACTTGTATCATGAAATTACCAGTGTATTCTTGCTGCAGTAGGTGAGGCCAATGCACATCTTCCAATTGGTTGGCATTGGCTTAACCGC
The DNA here is from genome assembly GCF_027923525.1 of Alicyclobacillus hesperidum subsp. aegles. Taxonomy (NCBI): domain Bacteria; kingdom Bacillati; phylum Bacillota; class Bacilli; order Caryophanales; family Alicyclobacillaceae; genus Alicyclobacillus; species Alicyclobacillus hesperidum. Next base: position 109,254 of record NZ_BSBJ01000006.1, read on the forward strand.
CACGGTGCTAGCGACCATTTTGCGGCAACATTCGCCGCAGTTTGCGACACTTATCAGCATCTTTGCTGGCGCTGTCTTGCTGTGGATGGTCGTTCACTCGTTGACCGGTGTGGTGCAGGAGTTACGCGGCATGGCGACGGATGCCAAGATAAGCCAGACGTTTTTGACTACCGTTCTCAAAATTATTGGCATCGCCTATATCGTTGAATTTGCGGCGCAGGTGGCCAGGGATGCGGGGGAGTCAGCGCTTGGCGGGCGGATTGAACTGGCGGGCAAAGTGGGGATTGTGGTACTTGCGCTTCCGATTTTCACGGATGTCGTGCAGACCATCGTACACTTGTTGCCGTGAGAAGGAGGGAGCGGGGTGCGGCGGATCGTCGTCATGATGTGCGCGTGCGTCGTGTGCTGTTTTCTGGCGCTGATCGTTCCAGTGAACATTGCCTTTGCGGACACGACAGCCCCCTCCTTGACCCAGGCGGAAGCTCAGGCACAAAGCGCCATACAACAGGCGGCGCAGACGCAACTGGATCACTTGCCGACCCAGACGATCGACGAATACTGGCAGGATCTATTAAATGAGTACGGTGGTTACTTGCCGAATCTGTCTGGGCCAGGTCTGGTGAAATCGATCCTGCACAATGGCCCGCCTAATTTCGCCTCTGTGACACACGGTCTCTTACGTTATTTTTTTCAGGAACTAGTCGATGACGCAGGGCTCTTGGGTAGCATTCTCATCCTGTGTGTTGCGGGCGCCGTGTTAAAGACCTTGCAAACGTCGTTCGAGCAGGAGTCCATCAGCGAATTGGCCGATATGGTCGTGTGTTTTGTGCTCATCGCACTGGTCGCCCACTCGCTCATTGAGACGATTGGTGCAGCGCGCCATGCGATTGAAACCATGAATCATTTCATGCTTGCAACCGTGCCGCTCACCGTGACACTGCTGGCTGCGTCTGGCTCGCTTGCATCCGCCGCTTTCTTCCAACCGATGCTGTTATTTACCGTTCACTTCGTCAGCAACTTGGTGTTTTACGTGGTCTTCCCGTTGATCTTTTTTGCCGCTGTTCTCGATCTGACGAGTGCCCTATCGGTTCGCTACACCTTATCTCGCTTGGCGGGATTGATCCGAACCGTCAGTGTCGCTGTACTCAGCTTTGGATTGGCTGTGTTCATTGGCATATCAACCGTACAAGGTGCTGGTAAAGGCATCGTTGACGGTGTTGTGCTTAGAACGATGAAACTTGGGGTAAGTACATTCGTACCAGTGGTGGGCAAAGCGATTTCGGACGCGGCCGAGACGGTATTGAGTGCCTCGCTATTGGTGAAGAACGCGGTTGGCGTGGCAGGGTTAGTGATCATCACGCTCATCGCCGTCTTCCCGGCGTTAAAGATTCTCGCAGTGGCGACGATGTACGGCGGTAGCGCTGCCTTAATGCAACCCCTTGGCGAGACACCCATCGTCGCCTGTCTGGGTGCCTTAGGCAAGACCATGGTACTTGTCTTTGCCTGTGTCGCGGGCGTCGCGCTGATGTTTTTCTTCGCTATTTGCATTCTCCTCGCATCGGCGAATCTGGCGGTGATGACCGCGTGACCGCGCTAGGGGAATGGCTGAAACAAATCGTGGCAATTGCCATGTTGGCTGGGATTGCCGAAATGTTACTTCCGACAAGGGCGCTTGTGAAATACGTTCGGAGCGTACTGGGCGTTGCGATGATCGCCTCCATGCTGAGCCCTTTGGTGCCGATGCTGCGATCCAATTGGCCATCGCAGTTGGCTACCCAGGCTTCCGCAGCCTTGTTTGGTAACACGTTGGCGACGCAAGCCACGAATGTGGCCGATGGATCCGCTGCGGCTCGTGGGTATGCCGCCACACTCAATCAGGAGGAGAGCCTGGATGCGGACAAATATCTGGCACAGGAAGCAAAGGCGGCTTTACCGGAGAATTTGACGAAGTATGTGACAAATGTGCAAGTAGAAAACGCGATGAATCCTGCGAAGCTCAGCGTTACCGTGGCAATCAAAGCAAACGGGACACCCTGGAGCGGCGAGATCGGGCAGACAATCGCTGAAGCACTTGGCGTTGAATCGGATCAGGTGCTTGTCGTGGACGATGGAGGGCGATGAGGTTGGATTGGCAACAGCTTTGGAAACAAAAATGGTTGCTTTTCGTAGCTGCCGTCGGTGTGCTCATGCTGGTTGTCGGATCGATGGTGCAAGCGCATCCAGCGAACACTTCAAGCGCTCTTCCGGTTTCAACGTCTACCTCGTTCACCAATGCATTGAGTCCTGCAAATACGTCCGATCCCTTGCCAGCGGCACCGATCGAGCGGCATTACGACGACGAACTCGATGCGATACTCGCCAAGATACAAGGGGTGCGCGCGGTCAATGTGATGGTCGTACTGACTAATCAAGGCAACCTCGCCGGCAGCGGCAGCACCGGGGTTGGTGTCGCCGGAGTGCTGGTCACGGTCGCTGCGGATAATTTTTTTACGGCCAAAACCGAAATCGTGGACGCAATTACGAATGTGTTGGACGTGCCTGCATATAAGATTAGTGTGGAACCTCAAAAGGGAGACTAGACGCTAGATTAGGAGGATGTATAGCATGGTAAAGCGGCAAACAGTGTGGTTGTCTACGATGATGGTACTATCGCTGATGCTCATCGGGTACTACACCATGAATAATCAAGCAAGTCCGACGACGACAACCCCGACAACCTCGAACACGACCACGGTCGTAACGACTCCAGATACGGGGAATAGCGCTCAGACTCAGTCGGGGGACAACCAACCCAACAACAGTTCCAGTGAGACGGGTATGACTTCGACGGGCAACTGGTATAACTCGTTGCAGACATTGGTCAATAACCAAATCAGTCAGCGCATCAGCAATTATCAGTCGGTGATTGCCAATAACAATGCGTCACAATCCCAAATTGCAGAGGCACAAAAGGCCCTCGGCAATGAAGAATCTCTGTACAACAGCCTCCAACAGGCGACACAGGCGGTCCTGGCAGAAGGCTATGCAAACGCAGTAATTGAGCCGGACAAGGATCAGAAGACCTTTACAGTCTACGTTCAGGCTAAAGACATTTCGCGGGCAGATGCAGTCAAAATCATGAATGTCGTCAGTCAGCAACTCGACGTATCCATTCTGAACATCTCTGTTAAGCCCCATGCGTAAAGCGTGCTTGTGCGCCGCCAGCATCGAAAGCCGATGCGGCGGCTGTTTTCATCTTCAGGGAACCTAGAGGTACGGTCAAAGCTATGGTATACTTGGACGAGCATTTACGAGATATGGATCGGGGAGAGAACAAATTGCTGAAATTGGAAGACATCCACGAGCTGATTCGTCTTTTGGATGAAAGTAGTTTAAGTGAAATCAATATTGAATTTGAAGATGGAAAGCTGCAACTCAAAAAGGCGGCACCGGAGGCTGTTGCGTACATGCCAGTACAGTCCGCGCCGACCCTGGCTGCTCCGGCTGCGCCGGCGCCGACCCCCGCCGCCACGCAGGCGACTCACTCGCAAGCACAGGAACTGCAAAGTGCAGATGTTCACGTGATTGCGTCGCCGATGGTCGGCACATTTTATCGCGCTCCGTCGCCTGAGTCGGCGCCTTTCGTCGAAGTGGGCTCACAAGTGACGAGCAAGACCGTCGTCTGCATTATCGAGGCGATGAAGCTGATGAATGAGATCGAGGCGGAAGTGTCTGGAGAAGTCATAGAGGTTTTGGCCGAGAACGGTCAACTGGTTGAGTATGGGCAACCGCTCTTCAAAGTTCGCCGTGCCTGAGGACTTACCGTAGGAGGCATGGACCGTTCTACATCATTTGAGATTTCGACAAGGGGCAACGCGGTATGTTTAAACGTGTACTTGTAGCTAATCGGGGCGAGATCGCCGTCCGGGTCATTCGCGCTTGCCGCGAGTTGGGGATCGAGACGGTTGCCGTCTATTCGACGGCAGATCAGGACGCTTTGCACGTTCGTCTCGCCGACGAGGCGTACTGCATTGGGCCTGCGGCGCCAAAACTTAGCTATCTACATATTCCAAGTTTAATTTCTGTGGCGACGTTGCGCGGAGTGGACGCTGTACACCCGGGGTATGGCTTTTTATCGGAAAACAGCGATTTTGCTGAGGCATGCGAAGCGTGCGGCATCACGTTTATCGGGCCAAGTCCGAAGGCCATCGAACAGATGGGTGACAAGTCGGCAGCGAAAGAAACCATGCGCAAGGCTGGGGTGCCAACGGTTCCTGGAAGTGATGGGCTTGTGGAAAGCCTACAGGAAGCGTTGGATATCGCAAATGCAATAGGCTATCCGCTGATTATCAAGGCGACGGCTGGCGGCGGTGGTCGCGGCATCCGCGTGGTGCGCGATGAACAAGCCCTGCGGCAGGCGGTCGATGCGGCTCGTCGCGAGGCGGAGGCGTCGTTTGGCAACGGTGGCATCTATATTGAGAAGTACATTGAGCGCATGCGGCATGTTGAGATTCAAATCTTGGCGGACCGTCACGGGAATGTGATCCACCTTGGAGAGCGAGATTGTTCGGTGCAACGCCGTCTGCAGAAATTGGTTGAGGAGTCTCCTTGTCCTGTGTTGAGCGATGAAGTGCGCGAACGAATGGGGCAGGCTGCGGTTGCGGCTGCGCGTGCGGTCGACTATGTAGGGGCAGGCACCATTGAGTTTATTTATACCGACGATGGCGATTTTTATTTCATGGAAATGAACACGCGTATTCAGGTTGAGCATCCAGTCACCGAATGGGTTACCGGTGTCGATCTCGTTCGCGAAATGATTCTCGCGGCTTCCGGCGAGCCGTTGTCGGTGCGCCAGGAGGACATCAGACTTCGTGGACATGCAATCGAGTGTCGAATTAATGCTGAAGATCCATTGCGGCAATTCGCACCGTCTCCCGGAACCATCACTACGTATCTACCCCCGTCGGGACCTGGTGTTCGTGTCGATTCAGCATGCTATCAAGGCTATACAATCCCGCCATTTTACGATTCAATGGTGGCAAAGCTCATCGTTTGGGCGCCCACGCGCGAACAAGCGATTGCTCGGATGCTCGCGGCTTTGGACGAGTATGAAATCGATGGCGTTCGTACAACCATTCCGTTTCACATCGCCCTGATGCAGAACGAGAAGTTTCGCAGTGCGGATGTGACGACTCGCTTTTTGGAGGAGAATCACATACTTTAGGCGAAGCTTGTCATAGGATGAAGGGACAACGATAATCAGGAGTGTGATAAGCGTGGCTGACATGGAGTACGAACTGACAGATCGAGGTTCCGTCCATATTGCAGACGAAGTGGTGCAAATCATTGCTGGCGTTGCGACAAGCGAGGTTGAGGGCGTCGCGGGCATGAGCGGTTCGTTTGCGGGCGGTTTGACGGAATCGTTGACAGGTCGTAAGAATCTGTCGAAGGGCGTGAAAGTTCAGTTCGTGGAAAACGAACGGGCATGTACGATTGACGTCTCGGTTTCGCTCCGGTTTGGTGTAAACATTCCTGATACAGGGTATCAAATACAAGAGCGGGTCAAAGCGGCGGTGGAAGGGATGACCGGTCTAAAGGTCGTCGCGGTTCACGTTCACGTCGTAGGTGTCGCGTTTCAATCGGACGGAGACGCAAAAACGGCCGATGCGGATCAAATTCTTAGTACTGAGCGAAGTCCGGGCCTCTGACCCGTTGGGGGGATAGCATGAGCCTGTTGGATCGTTTGTTGTTGTTTTTGTTCTCCGTAATCGGTTTGGTTGTTGGCGTGGTGCTGGCCTTGGTCGGCGCCAACGTGATCTCCGTCACGTGGGTGAGTACGGAGTTATTGACCGTGCCCTATAACATGGTGGCAATTGTCGTCGGAGCCGTGGCAGCCCTTTTGTCGCTCCGTTTTTTGTTTTATCGACTATCGCGTATGCAGACGGCGGAGTACGTTGCGCTGACGGGGGATCATGGCCAAATCCGGATTTCTTATGATACCTTGCGCCAACTCGCCAATCGTCGGGGGTCGCAACTAAAAGGTGCGGAGTCGTTTGACTCGCGAATTCGCCAGGGGCAGGAGGGAATCCTGATTCTGGTGCGGATGCAGGTGTTGCCTGACGTCGATATTGCGCAGTTGAGCCGGGATGCGCAGACAGCCGTGAAAGAATATGTCGAGCGGGCGACGGGCGTCGTGGTCGAGCGCGTACTCGTGCATGTGACGGAGTTGGCTGCCGGTGCGCGTTCAGGTAAGGCGTGGAGCGGCGTATGAACGCGTTGCGTCGCGCGATTGCGGCATTTCGGGCTTGGCCCCGGCGCTATCACGGCCTGCTCGTAGGGGTTGTGCTTTGGATTTTGTGGCTTCTGTTCGGTTTCTGGCGCACGCTGTTGCTGGCGGTACTCGCTGCAATTGGTTACATGGTTGGTCGCGTGCTCGAAGAGAATCAATCATGGCGCGAACTTTTGGATAAACTACTTTCAGATCGATATACGGAGTGACTTGCTTGACTCGACATGAAGCTAGAGAGTGTGCCTTGCAGGCTTTGTATCAAATTGACCTGAGCGATAGCGGCGTGATCGACGCCGTTTCGTTTGTTTTGGAGGACAAGTCCTATACAGACGCCGATGTGGACTATATGACGAGGCTTGTACGAGGCGTCATGGAGCACTTGGATGAGATCGATGGCGTTCTTGCCGGAAGTATGGACCGTTGGTCGCCGGAGCGGATCGGGCGCGTGGAGAGAAACGTGTTGCGGCTCGCTGTGTTTGAGTTGATGCATGAGCCAGAGATTCCGATGGCAAGTGCTATCAATGAGGCAGTTCGCTTAGCGAAAAGGTACGCGACGGAGCAGTCAGGGAAGTTTGTCAATGGTGTTCTTGCGAAAGTGTTGCCGACCATTGCGCGAGAACGTGATGTACCTGTGCAAGAGGTTTCTGATGTGGAGGTCGAACCGGTAGATGGCGAGCCGTCGTAAAGTAGCGTGCGTGCTTGGCATCGATACGAGCAACTATACGACATCTTTGTGTGCTATCGATGCCCAGGATGGAAAAATGCTCGCCGAAGCCAGAACGCTTTTACGTGTCGCGAATGGCGCGAAGGGTCTGCGCCAGTCCGAAGCCGTATTTCAACACGTGCAAAATCTGCCCAAAATGATGGCGTCCTTGCAGGATCAACTCACTCGTGACGGGATAGAGCCGCGTTTTGTGCATGTTGCAGCCAGTGTGCGGCCGCGACCCTGGGCGACTTCCTACATGCCAGCCTTTCACGCAGGTGCTTCTTTTGGGCTTACCATTGCCCAGATGCTTTCCATTCCCATGACACGCACGTCCCATCAGGAAGGTCACCTGGCGGCGGCCGAATATTTTGAGCCAATGCCACCAACTCCATTCGTAGCTATCCATATTTCTGGTGGAACGTGTGATGTCATGGTTGCCAAGCGTACCCCCTTTGGCTATCAAATTGTCCGAGTCGGCGAAGGGGCGGATCTACATGTGGGACAGTTTGTCGATCGCGTCGGCGTGGCCCTCGGATTGCCTTTCCCAGCCGGTCCACATCTTGAGGCGTTGAGTCGAGTTGATCTTCAGTCGACCGAGCAACTCGAGTTGCCGGCACCTGTGCGCGGTGCCAGAATGAGTTTTTCCGGGCCGTTGACGAAGGCGCTCACGGCCATTGAGCAGGGAGTACCCGGTCCAGTCGTAGCTCGCGCTGTGCAGTCGTGTATTGCTCGCGCACTTACCAAATCCGTCGAATATGTGATACGGACACATCGCGATCCACTCGATCATGTACTCATCGCTGGAGGAGTCGCCGCAAACCAAGAGATTCAACGAGAGGTCGCCGCTCGGCTGGGGAGGCGTTTGCGGAACGTGCATATCGCGTTTGCGCCGGCTCTCTTTGCGCGCGACAATGCGCTTGGGGTAGCGCAAATCGGATATTGGCGAATTCATGCATAAAAAACCGGGTAAACAAGTTGGCAAAGACCGAATTGTCGACAAAACACATAGGTTTTCGTAGTCTTTTTTTTCTGTCTCTTGTATAATGAGCGCAAGTGTGTTTTTACGTTGACTAAGGAGGTTTCACGTTGTCAAATCAGGCTTTCGTCCAAGAAAACGTCACAGACATGCTGATCATCGGCGGCGGTCCAACCGGACTGTTTGCGGCATTTTATTGCGGTATGCGCAATTGTTCATGCAAAATTATCGATAGCCTGCCGGAACTGGGTGGGCAGTTGGCTACGTTGTATCCTGAAAAATTTATTTACGATGTCGCTGGATTTCCGAAAATTCGCGCTCGTCAACTTGTCGATCAACTGATTGAACAAGCGATGGAGCGCAATCCGGGTATCCACCTAAACGAGTCGGTTCAAACCCTCGTTCGTCGTGAAGATGGTTTGTTCGAACTGCACACGGACAAATCTGTGCATATCGGTCGTGCGGTCATCATTTGCGCAGGTATTGGTGCTTTTTCACCAAGGCCTCTGCCGGCTCCGACAGCTAAGGATTTTGAGGGCCGTGGCGTTGCCTATTATATTGATAAAGTCGAAAACTACCGCGGCAAAAACGTGCTGGTCATTGGTGGCGGCGACTCTGCGGTGGATTACGCGCTAATGCTCGAAGAAGTAGCCGCCTCTGTCACGTTGATTCACCGCCGGGATCAGTTTCGCGCACACGAAGAAAGTGTGCGGCAGCTTTACGAGTCGCGCATCCAGATTAAGACGTTCTACGAACTGTCCGACGTGCAAGGCGGCAACTGGGTAGAGCGCGCGGTAATTGTGAATAACCAGACGAAGCAGACAGAGACCATCGAAGTTGATGCGATTGTCAGCGGCCTCGGATTTACCGCTTCGCTCGGACCGATTAAAGAGTGGGGGCTTGAAATCGAGAAGAACGACATCGTCGTCAATTCGAAAATGGAGACAAACATTCCGGGTGTATACGCGGCCGGCGATGTGGTCACCTATCCTGGTAAACTGAAGCTCATCGCGACTGGCTTTGGAGAAGCACCGACGGCAGTCAACAATGCCAAGACGTTTATCGACCCGCAGGCCAAGTTGTTCCCGGGTCACAGCACAAGCATGAGTCGCTAAAACGAGAGTGGGCTGTCTTGCTCGAATGCGTGATCGGGTGAGACGGCCCCTGCTCGTTTCCGAAATTGTACATGTCAGGTGTCGGATGGAGGTGTGACATGTGACGCAAATCATCGATGGTAAACAGGTCGCAGCTGAAGTGAAGCGAGATGTGGGAGAACGCGTACGACGCTTGCGCGAGCAAGGCGTTGTGCCTGGTTTAACGCTTGTCCTCGTCGGGGATGATGCAGCTTCGGCCTCATATGTGCGCAGCAAACGCAAATTGGCCATGGATTTGGGACTGCATGCAGTGATTCGCGAATTGCCCGGCGATGTAAAAGAATCCGAGTTGCTTCGGCTCATTGGGCAGCTGAACGAGGATGACAGCGTGGATGCCATTCTCGTTCAACTGCCGTTGCCTCCGCATTTGAACGCGGATCGCGTGCTGGAGGCCATTGCGCCGGAAAAGGACGTCGACGGTCTGCACCCGGCCAATCTTGGACTGACCAGCCGGGGCGCCCCGTCGGTTTGGCCTTGTACGGCAGCAGGCATTGCGCGGCTCTTGGATTCCACGGGTGTACCCATTGCGGGTCAAACGGCGGTCGTCGTCGGTCGTAGTCGGTTGGTTGGCTGGCCCACAGCGCAATGGCTATTGTCGCGTGGTGCCACCGTGGTACAATGCCATCGTCAGACCGTTAACTTGCCAACCTACACGAGACAAGCAGATATACTTGTCGTGGCTGCAGGTGCACCGCATCTCATCGGTAAAGAGCATGTAAAACCAGGAGCGACCGTGATTGATGTTGGGATGAATCGCGTCGATGGCCGCTTAATTGGCGATGTCGACTTTGCGCAAGTCGCGCCTCTGGTCAGTGCCATCACGCCGGTCCCGGGCGGCGTCGGACCGATGACGGTAGCCATGCTCGTCGCCAATGCGGTTTCCCTCTGCGAGCAGAGGCGTGGAATGAGGGGGGACGTTGATGAGTGAAGCAGCGCGATCGCCCTCGTCAGCGACGGTTTTTACGGTTACTGAGCTCAACCTGCGAATTAAGCGCCGGATTGAGACGGACCCAACTTTTGCACAGTGTTACGTGGCAGGGGAAATTTCTAATTTCAAACACCATTCTAGCGGCCATATGTACTTTACTTTAAAGGACGAAACCAGCCGCATTCGAGCCGTGATGTTTGCCGGAAGGAACCGTAGGTTGCGATTTAAGCCGGAAGATGGCATGCGAGTCATCGCACTGGGCACGGTCAGCGTTTTCGATCGCGATGGTCAGTATCAGTTGTATGTGGACGATTTGCAGCCTGATGGCATCGGGGCGTTATATGTTCGGTTTGAGCAATTAAGGAATCAACTGCAAGCGGAAGGCTTATTCGCCGCCGAGCGAAAGCGGAAGCTACCAGCATATCCTAAGCGGATCGGCGTTGTAACTTCCGCAACGGGTGCAGTGATACGCGATATTTGTACGACACTGGAGCGCCGCTATCCGCTGGCCCGTGTGATTTTGGCACCAGCCCAGGTCCAGGGCGTTACCGCGGCCCGTACGATTGTCGCGGCTTTAGAACGACTATGGCAGTTGTCGGAGCCGGTAGATGTCATCATCGTGGGGCGCGGCGGTGGATCGCTCGAAGAACTCTGGCCATTCAATGAAGAAGAGGTGGCTCGTGCCGTCGCTCGGTCTCCAGTTCCGATTGTCTCCGCGGTCGGGCATGAAACGGATGTCACCATTTGCGACTATGTCGCAGATGTCCGCGCGGCGACACCGACCGCGGCGGCGGAGTTGGTGGCGCCGCACCGACGAGATTTACAGTTGCAACTGTCGCAGGCGTTGGCGCGTTCGCAGGCAGCCGTTGCGTCAAAGGTACAGTTGTATCGCAGAACGTTGCAACAGTTCGAAAATCGACCGCTGTTTCGCTTCCCCGATCGTCTGCTGATGCCTCAGCGCCAGGCCGTTGACTTTTTGGAAGGCAGGCTGCGCGAGTCGTTTCGGCGCCCGACGGTGCAAGCGCGGCGGCGCCTCGACGAGCTTGAACGCCGCCTGCATCGGGTCGATTTGCGACATGGTGTTGGGGCGTCTCGCCATCGCATTGAGCGTTTGGAAAGTCGACTAGGCGAGGTTTTGCGGGCGCGCATCGCGCGGTCACAGGCCGATCTCGACAGAACAATTGCGGCTCTTGAGGCGTTAAATCCTTTGGCGGTCTTGCGGCGCGGCTATAGTTTGGTACTCGATGAAGCCGGTCGTCAGGTGCTGGCGAGCGTCGAACAACTGGCGCCGGGCAGAGACATTCAAATCCAGGTAGCCGATGGAATCGTCCAAGCGGAGGTGAAACGGCATGGTAGAAAACGGGAACGAAACGAGCAAATCAGACTTGACATTTGAACAAGCGATGCAAAGACTTGAAGAAATCGTACGCAAGTTGGAGGCCGGCGATTTGCCGCTCGACGCATCGATAAGCGCGTACGAGGAATCGATGCGATTGGTTGCCTTCTGCCGTGAACAGTTAGACAAAGCGGAGTTCCAGTTGGAGCAGCTTACCCTCGATGCGGTGGAAGAAACACCTGCAGGCGAGGAAAGGGCGTGATCGACATGGGGTCCTATTTGGAATCCTGCAAGACAGAGTTACAAGCATATTTGCAAGGTCTTCTTCACACGGACGGTCTGGCGACGCGTTTGTATGAAGCGATGAATTACAGTTTGATGGCAGATGGCAAGCGTCTCCGCCCGGCGTTACTGATGGCGACGGCGCAGACGTTTGGCGTGGAACGCCAACGTGTGTTGCCGGCAGCGGCGGCTTTGGAGATGATACACTGCTATTCGTTGATTCACGACGATTTGCCTTGTATGGACGACGACAGTTTGCGACGTGGACAGCCAACCAACCATGTGGTATTCGGCGAGGCCATGGCATTGCTCGCAGGCGATGGGTTACTCACTGAAGCGTTTGCCCTATTGGCCAGGCCGATACCAGAAGTTCCTGCTGAGCGACAGTTGCGTATGATTCAAATCCTGGCTTCGCGTGCGGGAGCAGACGGTATGGTCGGAGGACAGGCGGTCGACGTCGAGCGAACCGGTGGGCAGGGGACGTTAACGGACGTTCAGTTTATTCATCTTCACAAGACTGCGCGCTTGATTCAGGCTGCAGTGGAAATCGGAAGTTTGTTTCCCGATTTGGATGCAAAAGCACAGGAAGCCCTGTCGACCTATGGAGAGGCTTTGGGACTCGCGTTTCAAATGGTTGACGATGTGTTGGATGTCGTGGGTTCAACTTCCGAATTGGGCAAGACTGCCGGCAAGGACGAGGCGGAAGGCAAGCTGACCTATCCGCGGTTCATAGGAATTGAGGAAACCCGTCGCCTTGCTGAGGAGACCATCGCCCGCGGGCAAGAAGCATTGAACAGGTGTGGGATTCATTCTCCGTACTTAGGGGAACTACAATCGCTTGTACTCGTTCGATCCCATTGACACTGTGAAACGCCAACAGTTGCCGTCTCATCTCAGATTTGCGTAACACTCCAGAAGACGACTACAGGTATTGGCCTTATGATGTGATATAATACAAACACGTAAAGTCGCTTTCGGTCTACGACAAGTGCTTGCGAATGTCATTGGGTGGCGCAGTATTCTAGTCAGCCGTCCGCGCCTGAAGGCGGGGCTAAAAATCCGTCAAAGGGCACATCGATGAAGTTCCTGGTGTTGGCTTGGGGCGCCCAGCCCTGGGCTTATGCTGGGAGTTAAGAAAGTTGGGTAGCCCGCAATGGCATGCGGAGACTAACCCAGCTTTCGCGGAGGCCCAAGTGCGTAGCTCGCAATCCATGGGAAGGGTTATGGCTTGGGGTATGAACCTGCATGCGGAGGCAATCTGTGTGCAGTGTAGCCTGCCTTGAAGTGGTGCTGAAGGATCCCAGGAATTCAGGCGGCGTCCCGCGGCCACGGAGATGCCGCCGGTGCTGGGTGAAATCCGTACTGCAAAAGAGGCTAGGGCGCGTTCGCGGCTGTTGCGGAAAACGCCTAGACTGTTCGCTACAAGGCGAGGTTTTCTGAGGATTATAGTGTGGACTAAGTGGTAATCCAGTCTGACAGTCGGTGACGCTGTCAAGGTGTTCATAATGGGAAACCACCGTGACGGCGACGTCTCGGTGAACGCTTGGGAAAACCTACTGGACCTAAGCCACAGCGTTTACTCAGGAAACTGCCACCCTTTGATTTTCATTACATAAGTGCGTGAGAACCCAGCTTTAAGCGAGGTTTCGATGAAGAAGAACGATTCGAGGTCAGCCAATTTCAAATTTGTTTGGACTATCGCCGCACTGACTTTGCCCATCAGTGCGGTTTTCGATACATCTACGATCTTTTTAAATCAGACGAGTTGGTATATCGGAGCCGTGATCGTACTGCTCATCGTTTGTATCGGCGCCTTGTTCGACATGCTTGGTATGGCGGCAGCTGCGGCGCGGGAGACGCCGTTCCACGCGATGGCATCTAAGCGGGTTTACGGTGCCCGTCGTGCCATCGCCATTGTACGCAACGCAGAAAAAGTTTCGAGCGTCTGCAGTGATGTGATTGGCGATATCGCGGGCGTTTTGAGCGGGGCTGGCGCACTGGCTGTCAGCGTGCAGGTATTACTTGCTGTGCACGCTCAGGGGTGGGCGCAGGAAGCGTGGAAAATTGGAATTACGGCTGTCATTACTGCGCTGACGGTCGGAGGCAAGGCCGTGGGAAAGACCGTGGCTATTCACTCACCGACGCCAATTATCCTATTTGCCGCACGTGTGTGGGAGACAGTCGCTCTTGTCGGGCGCAATCCGGCTCGGCTGCGGCGGACAAATCGGACGTGAGGCAAGAAAGGAAGACAGCATGACCAAGGTTCGGTTGGACGTCTTTTTACATGAACGGGGTGACTTTCCAAGCCGCGAGGCGGCGCGCCGGGCTGTGATGGCCGGTCTTGTCGATGTCGATGGCGTGCGTGTCGAAAAGCCGGGGACGCAAATTAACCCGGAACGGCAGGTTACGGTGAAGCGGCCACCGCATCAATTTGTGTCGCGCGGTGGGTTGAAGCTGGAACGGGCGTTGACGACATTTGGCATACCTGTGGTGGATCGCGTCGCTATCGATGTTGGAGCCTCGACGGGTGGCTTCACAGATTGTCTCTTGCAGCACGGGGCGCGCTTGGTTTATGCAGTCGACGTCGGATATGGGCAATTGGCGTGGTCGTTGCGCCAAGACGATCGCGTCCGCGTGATGGAGCGATTCAATTTTCGCCATGCCGATCCAGCGTTATTCGATCCGACTCCAGATTTGGCTGTGATGGACGTCTCGTTCATCTCGACGAAATTGCTATTTCCGAAGTTAGCAGAGGTGTGTAATCCTGTTTCTGACATTGTCAGTCTGATTAAGCCACAATTTGAAGCAGGCAGGGGGAGAGTCGGCAAGGGTGGTATTGTCCGAGACAAACAGGTTCATCTCGACGTGTTGTTGGACATGCTGGATCATGTCACAACACTCGGCTGGTCCTGCTGGGGGCTCGATTACTCGCCAATTTCAGGTGGCGACGGAAATATTGAATTTCTTGCATGGTGGAGAATGTTTCCGAATCCAGAGCAAACCGCTACATGGAGATCGCGCTGTTCTGACCTCGTCGATTCTGCATGGCACGCTGTAGGAGGCGACGGAAGGGAGCCAGGGTGACCAGCCATAAATCTGAGTGACGGTTGGGAGTTGGCTGTCACATGCTGACGGGCTTGGCTTTGCTGGCGGCGTGTATCTGTGTGGGTATCGTCATTCGCTCCTTATGTCGCGAATGGCTCTATCGCGATCGCGAAGTTGGTGTCGATGGCCTGAAATCGGTTGCGCGCAAGTGGCTTGAAGAGAACGGGTACGATATTCTGCGGATCGAAGGCAAGGCGGAATACGTTGGTTGGGTTGACGATTCACAATGGAGTTATTCCATGAGCGCCGACTTCATTGCGCGTAAAAACGGACGCGAGTATGCTGTGTTTGTAACGCTTGAGAAGGTACCAGAAACTGAAGTGAATGATCGATATTTTCCTCTTGCCGTGATTCTTGGTATCCACGGTGTGCTCTTTGTCGATGTGTTGCACGAGCGAATTCAGCGTGCCGAATTTTCGATTGCCAAACCGCGGCGTCAACTAATGCGACAATGGCTGCACAATCTGGCTTGGCTTAGTGGTGGCGCTCTTGTCGTGTTCGCTTGGCTTCACCGCATGTAGGGATGGGGGAGGACATTTGCGCCAAATTGCTCTCTTGTATAATCCGCAGAAGGCAGAAGCTTGTTCGGTTCGCAATGATGTCACGGAGCAATTGGAACGAGCCGGCATTGGCGTGATCGACGTCTCGGTCGCTCACGACACAGACATTATTGCGAGTAACTCGCAGGTCAAGACAGCGGAATTGGCTATTGTTCTTGGCGGCGACGGAACACTGCTCGGGGTTGCGCGTCAGCTTGCACCATATCACATTCCACTACTTGGCATCAATGTAGGCCATCTAGGATTTCTTACGGAATCTGAACCTTCCCAACTAGAGCCGGCTATTCGTCGCATCGTCGCCGGAGATTACCATTTAGAAAACCGTTTAATGCTTGAAGCCTTTGTGTATCGCGATCTCAAAGAAGTCGCGAAATTCACGGCGCTCAATGATGCGGGCATCGGCAAGGGATCGTTTGCGCGCATGGTGACTCTTGACGTTTACGTCGACGATGTATATGTGGATACGTACACGGGGGATGGTGTCATCATATCGACACCTACCGGGTCCACAGCCTATTCTCTGTCCTGTGGCGGACCGATTGTAAGTCCGCACTTACAAGTGATGCTCGTTACCCCAGTTTGTCCGCATACACTGTTTTCCCGCCCGTGTGTTATCGATTCGTCGTCTGTCGTCCGTCTCACCGTACATGCGCGACATCGCGACGTGGCACTCGCCGTCGACGGGCAAGAGGGTATTTTGTTGCAAGAGGGCGATGAAGTGTTGATCCGACAGGCGCCGTACGATACGACGCTGGTTCGATGGCCGGATCGCGAATTTTTTGATGTACTGCGAAACAAGCTCCACAATGATCCGTCCTCTGGTATGTGAGGAGGAAATGGCATTGCTTATTGAGTTGTATGTTCGCAATTTTGTCCTGATTGACGAATTGCGGCTCACCTTTGGCAAGGGGCTCCATGTCTTCACAGGCGAAACGGGCGCTGGGAAGTCGCTTTTATTCGATGCGACGCGCGCGGTGCTCGGCGCACGGGTGTCTTCTCAAATCGTGCAGGTTGGGGCGGACAATGCGCTGATTGAAGCTGTGTTTGCCGTCGGTCGGAATTCGGCCTGTGAAGAGCTGTTGGAGCAATGGGGAATCGATTATGATGACGTACTCGTGGTCTCGCGCACGGTGTACACAAGCGGTCGCTCCCAGTGCCGGATCAACGGCCGTGCGGCCACTGTGCAGATGTTGCGCCAGGTTGGCCAAACTTTGGTGGAGATGCAAGATCAACACGAATCGGTTGCGTTAGTCACGCCGGTTTATCAGCGGCGTTTGTTGGATCTCTACGGTCGACATGGAGAATTTTTGGATGCGACTGCTTCAGCATATATAGCGTGGCAATCGCTTGTGCGGGAGTTGGCACAAACTCAGGTGACTGAACGGGAGCGGGCGCAACAGATCGACATGTGTCGCTTTCAAATTGAAGAAATTGAAAGAGTGGGCGTTGTCGCCGGAGAGGACGACGAGCTTCGCGAAGAACGACAACGTCTCTTGGCTGCCCAAAAACTTCGAGGGCATGTCGACGTCTTGGCCAACAGCCTGGACGATCCGCGCAGTGGAGCCATTGCGCAGTTGACGATAGCGGAGCAGGAGGCTGCCGAATTGGCTGAACGTGTGCAAGAGTTTGGCCAAATCCACGAATTTATCGTCGCTGCGAAAATCCAGGTTGAAGAGGCTGCGTTTACGGTGAGCCGTTACGCGGGACGTCTAGATGTCGATCCAAGTCGTTTAGCACAGATTGAAGACAGGCTGGCTCAGTTGCGGGGACTGACGCGCAAATATGGGGCTACCGCAGCCGAGATCGCCGAGTACTTGCAACGCATGAAGATGAAGCTTGCTGAGCTCGAATCACATGAACAGCGTCTCGCCACTCTTGAAGAACAAGTGACGGTGATGGAAACCCAGTATATCGAAGCTGCACGCCGATTGCACGATGCGCGTGTCGAGACGGCGAAACGGCTGCAAGTAAGAGTCAACGAGGCGTTACATCGGTTGCAAATGACGGATGCTCAGTGTGAAATTGCTGTTCGTTGGCAGGACAGCGCACGGTCTGAGGATGGTATGGACGACATTCAGTTTCTTTTTCGTGCAAATCGCGGTCAGCCGTTACTCCCACTGCAAAAAGTTGCATCGGGCGGGGAGCTTTCGCGCACGCTATTGGCTGTCAAAGTCGTTGTCGCCGATATCGAGCAAATCGAGACGCTCGTGTTCGACGAGATCGATACGGGTGTGAGCGGTGATGCGGCGCAACGTGTCGCAGAGCTTTTGCGGGAGCTGGGTAGCGACAAACAGGTCTTATGTGTGACGCATTCACCTCAATTGGCCGCCGCGGGGCATGTGCATTTTGAAATTCATAAAGAAGTGGTCGCTAACGCGACTTCGACGCGTGTTCGCCAGCTTGAGGAGCGCGAACGGGCGTTGGAAATCGGGCGACTGCTCGGGGCTGGCGTCTCGGATGAAACGGCAGTGCGCCATGCACGTGCACTATTGGAAAGCTTCCGAAGAGGGACCACCATCGCGAAGTAGGTGGGAGCTTTTTTACGTTATAGATCGGCCCGCCGCGGGCACCTTAGGATTACGCTGCACGAGGTGTCATGTCCAAGGGGAGGGAACGAACCATGGCGGGTTGGTTGCGTGCGCTGAAGTTTGCCGGTTTGATTGCGGTTACACTTGCTTGCTTTGCGCCACCGGTTCGGCACCTGGAAACCTTGCCGACCAATATCGATATGACGACCGACGATGATATCGCAGTACCTCGCACGAGTGGTTTTCGGATCATTCATTCCCCAGAGCAAACGCGTTCTGATTTTTCCCATCCGACATTTGTCGATCTTTCGTCGCAACAGCCTGGTGAAGTCGATATTCAAAATCGTGTATTCGGACTCATACCTTGGCACACGCACGTTCATGTGGAGCAAGCCGAACGGGTGATCGTCGGTGGACAGGCTGTGGGGATCCGTCTGTCGTCCATGGGACCCATTGTTGTCGGGTTTCATCGAACATCCGATGGGTCGTCGCCCGCAGCCAGTGCACACGTGGAAATTGGTGACATGATCCTTTCGGTCGACAAGCACCCCGTCCGTACGGCGACTGAATTGCAACAAGCGATACGCGATAAGCGAGGATCAATTGTATTGACCGTTCAACGCGGCCAACGCAAACGGGATGTTGTTGTACGTTGTCCAGCAACTGCTAACGGATCCCAATTGGGCGTCTATGTTCGAGACAAAACGGTCGGTGTTGGAACCTTGACCTTTTATAATCCGCAAACGGGCGCATTTGCAGCACTGGGACACATGATAAGTGACGTCGACACGGGGCGGCCTATTGTTGGGCAGGGTACAATGTATCCTGCTGTGATTACGGGGGTTCAAGCAGGTAAAATAGGGGAGCCGGGTGAAAAAAAGGGGATGTTTGTACATTCAAGCCGTGAACTGGGCCATATTGCGGAGAACACACCATATGGCATCTTTGGGAAGCTTGATGTCGCGGCTTGCAATGCCACTGGAGGCTTGCGTGAACCTATACCCGTCGCACTACCGACGCAGGTTCACCCGGGACCAGCGGTTATCTATACGGTTTTGCATGGGCAAAAGGTGGAGCCATTTCAAGTCCGAATTGAAAATACATCACGACAGCGCACGCCTTCGACCAAAAGTCTCATTTTGCGAGTGACAGATCCTCGTTTGTTATCCACCGCCGGTGGTATCGTTCAGGGTATGAGTGGCAGTCCCATCGTGCAGGACGGCAAACTCGTCGGAGCCGTGACGCATGTTTTTGTTTCAGACCCTACGCGTGGATACGGTGTGTATGCCTACTGGATGTTGCATCATACTGGGCACGACGAGGAACCTGCTTCGACAGCGCTTACGAGTGGTCCGGCGAAGGCTGTATAAACGACTCGCCTGAAAGCACAATCGTTGTACGACAAGGGCCATCCTGGACGGCCCTTGTCGAATATTGTCGAAAAGCCATATATCGACACGAAAAGTATTACATAGATTTGGCAGGAGTGTACGTTTTGCCGTCGAATCTTTAGACTGACAGATAAGCAGGGAGGGTGTTAATTCGTGTCTTCTCGAATGAAGGTGCTAATTGCGGACGATAATCATGAGTTCGCCGAACTTTTGGGCGAATTCATTTCGGCCCAGCCGGATATGCAAGTTTGTGGTATTGCTTATAACGGAAGCGATGTTCTCAATCTGATTCGCGATACAGAGCCGGATGTATTGGTATTGGACATCATTATGCCAGTTCTTGATGGCATTGGAGCGTTGGAACGACTTTCCGAAGTCACGAGGCGTCCACCGAAAGTTATTATGTTAACTGCATTTGGTCAGGAGACGGTTACGCGGCGAGCTGTCGAGTTGGGCGTCTCGTACTTCATTCTAAAGCCTTTTGATATGCCGCTTTTGGCTGAGCGAATCCGTCAGGTGATGAACGGCAATGCCGCACCTGTGGCAGCTACACAACAAGCTGTAGCCTACAACAGTACGAGTACATATACACCAGCGCCGCCTTCCCGTCGCTCTGTAGATGCGCAAATCACTCAAATTATTCACGAAATTGGGGTCCCAGCGCATATCAAAGGCTATCATTATTTACGGGAAGCTATTGGAATTGTGTATGAAGACGTCGAAATTCTAGGTTCCATCACAAAAATTTTGTACCCTAAAATTGCGGATCGATACAAAACAACCCCCTCTCGTGTTGAAAGGGCCATCCGCCACTCCATCGAGGTCGCTTGGGGGCGTGGCAATATCGATGCCATTCGAAAAGTGTTTGGGTATACCGTGAGCGCTTCCAAGACGAAACCCACCAACTCGGAGTTTATCGCGATGATTGCCGACAAGCTGAGAATGGAGCATAGAGTCGGCTAAACCCGTAGCTGTGAAGAGATGCAGGAAGAATATCGCTGGAACGGGTGCGTTTCCAGACCCCAGATGCCAAAAACCATGTCCGTAGAGATGTGGTTTTTGGCGTTATGCACCTCTGGATAGGTGATCCCCACGCTTTGTGTCCCTTTTTCTTGTTATCCTTCGTGCGTACGAAGTTGAGGAAAATATCCCCTATTCCTCGCGCCACGCTTTCTCGGTGCGCGTCTTCAAGTATTTTGAAAATGTGCTTGATGAAAGCTCGAGTCAATTGACTTAAAAATTACAATACGTCGGTGTTTTCTAGCCGTCGTTCAACACGCATTTTATATATTGTGATATTGTGATATGATGAATGGAGAAGGAGGTGCGCGTTGTGGGGAACAATGTGGAAAAACGTAATGCAAGCGGAACGTGGGCACTCATGGGCATTGCGGTTATCCCAATGCTCTGTTGCGGGTTGTCGACTTTAATAGGAGCGTTGGGGTTCACGGCTGCTGGAGCGGTGTTAGCTGCAAGTCGCTTTTGGATTGCGGGTGGCGTTGTCATTGCAATCGCCATTGTGATGTTTCTTGGATGGCGCAAAAGCAAAAAATTCAGGACAAATTCAAGCTGTACAATCGCTTCCCATGACTTGTCGGAGCGTCACGAAAGGAGTTGAAGGGGATGCCGGAACTCAATACAACATTATCTGACAATGGAGCGCAGATTGAAATTTTTGCAAAGTTTTTTCATGGATTGTCGAATCCGACACGTTTCAGAATCGTGGAGGCCTTGCTTGACCGAGAAATGAACGTGAGTCAACTGGTTGACGCCATTGGAGCGTCCCAAAGCCAGGTGTCCAACCAACTCGCTTGTCTGAAATGGTGTGGCTATGTGACCTCGAGGCAGGAAGGGAAGTACGTCGTGTATCGCATATCCGACGAGCGGGTGCGGATGATTCTGCAACTGGCGAAGGAGATCGTTGCAGACAATGCGGAACACATCCGGTGCTGCACCAGGATGTAACGAAGGCGTTTGATAGGAGTGTTTCTTATGGCGGAGTCACGAAACAGGAAACGAATTCGGCTGGTCGTGAACGGAATGACTTGTGATGACTGTGAACGGCATGTATCCCATGCTCTTCGGACCGTGGGTGCTGAAAATATATCCGCCAGCTATCGCAGAAATGAAGCGACATTTGAACTGGCTGACCTGAATCGTTTAGATGATGCCAGGCAGGCAATTGCCGATACGGGTTACCGACCGGGAGATGCGACCATCTTCAGCGACCCTGATCAGGAAAAAACCAACGACATGGACGACAACTTCGACTTTGATTTGCTCATTATCGGATCTGGTGGCGCGGCGTTTTCGGCTGCCATCGAAGCATCGTCAACCGGTGCAAAAATCGCCATGGTCGAGCGAGGCACGGTGGGCGGGACCTGTGTGAATATCGGATGTGTCCCGTCGAAAAATATGCTTCGGGCAGCAGAAATTCACCAGCTGGCAGCGAGTAACCCATTTCTCGGATTACACACGAGCGCAGGTCCGGTTGACATGAAGACCCTCGTGAACAGAAAGAATGAACTGGTCGAAGACTTGCGCCAGCACAAGTACGTGGATTTGATTGACGAGTACGGATTTGAGTGGATTTCAGGGGAAGCGCACTTCGTCAATGAATCGACCATCGAAGTGAATGGCCGACAGATCACGGCCCGAAGCTTCCTGATCGCAACCGGTGCTTCCCCGTTCGTGCCGAACATTCCGGGTCTTGCCGATGTGGATTACCTGGTCAGCACGACTGCACTTGAACTCCAGGAAGTCCCGAGGCGCCTCATTGTCATTGGCGCCGGATTTATCGGACTGGAAATGGGGAGCTTGTTTCGAAATTTGGGCTCGGAGGTCACATTGCTGCAACGTGGATCTCGTATTTTACCGAAGGCCGAACCAGAAGTTGCGGCTGCCGTGACGCATGCTTTGACAGAGAAAGGAATCCAACTCGTCGCAAATGCCGTCATTCAACGTGTTGAGCAGGATGGGGAACTCAAACGGGTGTTTGTCACTGTGAATGGCACGGAACAAGTGATAGAGGCGGAGGCGCTGCTTGTCGCCACGGGCCGTAAACCGAACACGGAGTCGTTAAACTTGAGCGCAGCGGGCGTAAAGGTCGGTCGTCGTGGCGAAGTCCTGGTGAATGAATATCTGCGCACCAGCAATCATCGTATCTATGCCGCAGGAGACGTGACAATGGGACCGCAATTTGTGTATGTCGCAGCATACGAGGGAGCCATTGCAGCGCAGAATGCGGTTGCTGGTGCCGAGCTGCAAGTGGACCTGAACGTCGTACCTGGTGTGACGTTTACCAGTCCAGCGATTGCGACGGTGGGGCTCACGGAAGAACAGGCGAAATCCGCCGGATATGACGTATTGACGTCCGTACTGCCGCTTGACGCTGTGCCGAGGGCTCTGGTCAACCGGGAGACGACCGGGGTGTTCAAGCTCGTGGCGGACGCCAAGACACGCAGAATCATCGGTGTGCACGCAGTGGCGGAAAATGCGGGAGATGTCATTTATTCAGGCGTGATCGCCGTCAAGTTTGGGCTGACGATCGAAGACCTGCGATCAACCCTTGCTCCGTATCTGACCATGGCGGAGGGATTGAAGCTGGCGGCGCTGACGTTTGACAAGGACGTGTCGAAGTTGTCGTGTTGTGCGGGCTGAACCCCAAATAACGGCAAGCAGGGGATATCAGATCCCCTCTTTGTTGTCGGTGGCAGCGCTCATGCGAAGCGGCGGCTTTCGTCAGGGGAGCATCCACAGACTTTTGCGTATCGAGACTTGTCAGAATCCAGATGGACGCAGGCGGAGCGTGTTGTAGCTCTCCCGGCGAGTCGACGCAAGTTCACGGGCTGTGCAAGGAGACCATTTGACGCTTGCGCTGACGCCATCCTGTCAATAGCGACACAGCGCAGAGAACTGCTGCGACACCGCACCATAGCCACACGGTCACGTCGCCATAAGCTGCCGCCACAGCACTACACCAAAGAAAATTTAACCCATGAAAAATCGCGCCAATCCATAACTTCCACAGGGCGAGCAAACCTGCAACGCAAAAAGCGAGGCCCGCGATGGTTTCGGCGGCACCTGCCGCTGCAAGTTGATCAATGCCGTTCAAGGCCCCTGCTCGTGCGATAATGAGGGCCGAACCCGTGCTGTATACAGCCGTGGCAAATGAAATAGCAAAGACGGTCCATTTCACAGTACGAACCATCATTCTCCCCCCTGCCTGTCCAAACATATAGAACGATATGCTCCGTATCATTTGAACATGCATCTTCGCGCCTTTGGGCCTGTGCTATACCTTGCTATAATGTGGTCACAGGCAAAGGAGGAAGGTCGTTATGGGTGCGCCCAAAACACTGGATGGATGGTATGTTTATCACGACTTTCGGAAGGTTCGTTATGACGTATGGAAGAACACTCCACAGCCCAACTCGGTGCTGCGCACCTATGCGGAGTTTGCAGAAAGTCAGTATGCGCTTCAGCGCGATCGCAAGGGTAGCTTTGGTCAGTTCGTGATTGCTGGTCACAAAGCGGATGTCTTGTTTTTGTATATGCGCCCTTCGCTGGAAGAATTGAACGAGGTGAAGGCGGCTTTTGCGGCAACTCCCATGGCGGACTTGACTGAATCTACATATTCGTACATCTCGGTGGTTGAACTGGGCGGGTACTTGGCGAAGCCTGGTGTAGATATCGAGCAGGACGAAGCCATCCAAGCTCGACTCAAACCGACCATGCCGTCACACCGCCATATTTGTTTTTACCCGATGAACAAACGGCGGATGCATCCGGATAACTGGTATATGCTCGATGAAGACGAACGGCGCAAGTTCTTGCAAGCCCATGGGGCCATTGGTCGGCGCTACGCAGGAATTGTCAAACAGATCATCTGTGGATCGATTGGTCTTGACGATTGGGAGTGGGGTGTGACGCTTTTCGCGGACGATCCGCTGCAATTCAAAAAACTGGTACACGAGATGCGCTTTGACGAGTCGAGCGCGCGCTTTGCAGAATTCGGTCCGTTTTATGTCGGACACCAAGTCGACACAGATGGATTGTGGCAATGGCTCATGAGCGCACGTGCGTAATTCGCTTACGAGAGGGGAACCGGGGAACGATGTCAGAAATCGAACAATGGGTCAAGGCCATTGAGCCAGATTTGGTGCGCTGGCGGCGCCACCTGCACGCGCATCCTGAACTTTCGTTCGAAGAGGTTCAGACGTCACAGTTTGTGTTTGATGCGCTCTCACAATTGCCTGAACTTGAAATTTCTCGTCCCACCGAGACGAGCGTCGTGGCTCGGCTCGTTACGGGTAGGCCGGGCAAGGTGCTCGCGTTGCGGGCCGACATGGATGCACTTCCGATTACGGAGGAAACGGGGCTCTCGTTTGCGTCGCAAAATCCAGGTGTGATGCACGCCTGCGGCCATGACGGGCATACCGCCATGTTGCTCGGTGCCGCAAAGGTTCTACACGACCGGCGAGATTTATTAAGCGGCGAAATTCGCTTCATATTTCAACATGCCGAAGAATTGAATCCAGGCGGCGCGCAGGAACTTGTCGACAAGGGTGTTTTGGATGGCGTGGACGCGGTTGTCGGACAACACTTGTGGCAAGAGCTTGCGAGTTGCCGCATCGGGGTGCGTGAAGGCGCATTGATGGCTTCGCCAGACACTTTCTACATCACGATTGTCGGGCGCGGCGGCCATGCGGCGCAACCGCATTTGAATGTCGATCCGATAGCCATCGCCGCACAAGTCGTCGTCAACCTGCAACACATCGCAAGCCGGATGATCGATCCGCTTGAACCATTCGTATTGAGCGTGACGAAGTTCATCGGGGGCACTGCCGACAACGTCATTCCCAATTCCGTGGAATTGGCTGGAACGGTGCGCACCTTTCGAGAAGAACGACGCGATCTTGCGGCGCGCTGGATGGAGGACATCATTCGTGGCATCACGTCCGCGCATGGGGCGAGTTACACGTTTCACTACGACAAAGGCTATCGCCCAGTAAACAATGATCCAGAACTTACGCGTTTTGTTCGCGATGTACTGCAAGCTGAGTTGGGCAATCTGGTGACCGAAGCCGTGCCGACCATGGGTGGCGAGGATTTTTCAGCTTATCAAACGGCGGCTCCCGGTACCTTCTTTTTCACCGGAATTCGGCCTGTAGCCAAGGACGCGTTTCCTCACCATCACCCGCGTTTTGATATTGATGAAGATGCGCTTGCTGTCGGCTGTCGGGCGTTTGTCGCCATCGCTTTACAGTTTCTTAAGAACGAAACCGTGTAACAGGATACGGCGTTCTACGCTATGCCAAGGCAAGGCGGATTTGACAAGGGCGGCTGTCACTTGCGGGGCAATCGAGCCCCTCATACACTACACCAGAATTGAGCGAGGGGGTGTAGTGATGTACGGAGTGTTTGGCGGTTACACCCGCTGGGCGGTTGTGTTCCTCATCATCTTCGTCCTGTTCATCTTGTTGGTTCCTTATGGTACCACCACAACCTGCACCACGACCCCGGTGTATTAATGCATGGTGGCTCAGAAAACGGTCCGACTCGAAAGGCGGACCGTTTTCTACCATAGTGGAATGTGGCGCCTGTTCAGAATTGCACCCAACCATCCGCTCGTAGCCGAAACAAATCATCGCCATACTGCTTTAACCAATTACGTGCTTCTTGCCAATTAGGCAGGATCGATTCGACGATGGACCAAAAGCGCGCACTGTGATTCATCTCGCGCAAGTGTGCCAGTTCGTGGATGATAACGTAGTCACAAATCCATTCCGGCGCCTGTATAAGCCGCCAATTCAATTGGATATTACGCTTGCTTGAACAACTCCCCCATCTACTCTTTTGCTCTCTGACGCGCACATTGTCCGGCAGGAGTCCGTGTGCATTTGCCAATTCCCAGGCTCGCTTCGGCAAAACTTCCGCCGCCATCTGCTTGATCAAAGTATATAGCACCTCGTGTTGAGACGAGGGTGGCGCCTCTGGTACATAAATGCATCTGTGAAGTGAATCTGGACCAACGATTCGTCCAGCTAGGCGGATGGACCATGGCATGCCGAGCAAGCAGATGCTGTCGCCGGGGACAAGAGGGCGGATGTGAAGCAAGGATGACGCTTGCTGCCGTGCCAGAACCCACTCGCAGTTGCGTTCAATCGCACTTTGAATGGTTGCCTCCGGTGTTCCCCGCGGCGCACTGACGCACAGTATGCCATCCTGCCACCGCAGAATGATACGCACCTGGTGTGGTCGTGGTGGGATCATTTTATACGGGATGATGCCACCGTTTAGCCTAATTTGGTGGATTTGATCGCCGTCTTGTCGCTCGTTTCCTTGGATTTTGCGCTTGTCCATAGACACATTGTAACGCACGGGCATAACCGTGTCGCTGGGAAGCAGACTACATGATAGTCCATCCAGTCCAAGATTGGAGGTTTGGCCATGCATCGGCTAACATCTGTGGCTGTCGCTGTTTTCTCTGCTACATGGCTTCTGACCGGCTGCGGTGATGAAAATCGGCCAGCGAACCAAGCTGCTCTTGCCCAACAAGCTCTGCCCAGCGCGATCGCCGATCCGCCCAACAAGGTGGATCTCCCGCATTATCAGGCACGTAATCCGCACTTTGACGTCATGACGAAAGACGGCAACATCGTCATTCGGTCGGACGATCACGGTTGGAACGGGCACACAATTGACGTTTATTACGCACCGCCAGAGGCTG
This sequence comes from Alicyclobacillus hesperidum subsp. aegles, assembly GCF_027923525.1. Lineage (NCBI taxonomy): Bacteria > Bacillati > Bacillota > Bacilli > Caryophanales > Alicyclobacillaceae > Alicyclobacillus > Alicyclobacillus hesperidum. Next base: position 136,220 of record NZ_BSBJ01000006.1, read on the forward strand.
TTATGATCCACGACGGCGACTATGTGCTGCGCGACACAACGCACTTGCAGCGTATTGCTTCGGTTCCGCTTAAAGGCAATCAGACTTGGGTGGCCGTATGGAACGTAAAGGGTCATACATTGCCGCGGGAATTTTACTTGCTTGCAAAAACGAACGTCGGACAGGCCAATATCGAACATGTGCTTTGGATGAACCAACGGTATATCGAGGGAGGCGCGGAATCGCGCGTGCAGTGATGAACTCTTACGGGCATTTGTCGTCAGCGAAATCGCTGCCAGTGTCCCCAAAGCCCCTGAAAAGCTATGCCGCCTGCGATGGCCATCAGCAAGGATACTGCCGTTTTGAGCGCAGTATAGCGGATCCCAAAAAACGGCAGTTCTGCTGGCAGGCGGCTAAGTGATACTAACTGCCACGACGTCACGAATGCGAAGACGGCACCAGGTGCGGCGTCCGCTGCCAACAGTCCAGCAGCAAGTGGATACACGGCAAAGCGGGATCCAGTGCCGACAAGCCCCAAAAAGGCCGCTAATGTGATACCGATCACACCAGATTTAGGTCCCAGCCAGAGGGCGATTGCGGCCGGATCGAAAAGCTGTGCTATGAGGCCAGCGGCAAACATGGACACTAGGATCCACGGTACCGCTTGCATCAACATCTCCATGGCCTCATGCCAACCTTCGGCGGCTAGTTCTGGGCGCGTCCATGCGCAAATCGCGTACCCTGCAACCGTCACAGCTGTGAGGCCGATCAGCGTTTTATCCATGCGCATCTCCCCCTCGACATCAACCGGCGTCGTGTTTCGTTTGAACGCCTTCTGTGCGTAAGGAGTGAACCGTCGCTGTCCAAGTGCTTGGATCTGACCATGCAAGCGACCATACCGCGACGCCAGCAAGTCCATTTTGTGTCACGAGCGACAAGGTATCCTGATAGGTGTTGGCCGTTGGATACCATACCTCTGTATAACCGTCTGCATCTGGGAATTTTGTGTACATGAGATCGAGTTTCGGGTCCCATACGCCTAAAGGCGCCTTGTCCTGATGCAGGATATCGGTGACCGCTCCTGCACTGACCGCTGAACTCGTGACGCTCCCATCGCTGTGCACGTACCAGAAACGCGTGTAAAATGGCATACCCAAAATCAGCTTATCAGTCGGTACGCCCGTGTCGAGTAAATCGTTGACGCCTGCCGTCACCCATGGCAGATCGGCGACAGGGCCGGGATCGGGGTCTGTGCTCCAGTGTTCGTCGTACGCCATTAAGACAATTTCATCGGCATTGTCAGCCAACCCCGCATGGAAAAACGCGAGACTGTCGTCTAGTGGAACGATGTCAGGCGAAATATCGACCGAGAGATTGACATGGATGGGGGAGAGCGCGCGGTGCAAATTCCCGATAAATTGCGTGAACAGGTTCCGATCCGCCGCCGCCAAATTTTCAAAATCGATGTTGATACCATCCAAGTGATAGAGTTTGGATTGATATACCAATTCATCGACTAGGTTTGACTCCGCTTTGGGATTGGCCAAAACCTCGTGCGTCAAGGTCGCGGAAAATTGATTGTCAACCATCACCCAGACCTTGATGTTATGTTGGTGAGCGTACTCGATCACGGACGGCAGTACGCTACCGCTTAAATTTCCAGAGGCATCCTGAAGATGCAGCCATCCGGGACTCACGACGTTCATCCCAGGATTATCGGCCATGAGCTGAATGCAAGAACTGCTTGACGTCGACGGCAGCCAGCCAAGGACAATGTCCTGGGGGTTGTTGGCGATAGTCGTGATCGACTGGAACAACGACGTCTGTGCGCCGCTATTCTGGACAGCTTGTGCGCTTGTTTCAGGCAGTAAGGAGGTCAACATCTTAAGGGGGTCAGAAAACGGCAGTCGGACATGGGCCGCGACAGCCGACGCGATGGACTGCGTCTGTGTCGTGGACTGTCCTTGATAGTCTGCCGTTCCATAGAGTTGGTTTAATTCGATATTCGACAGCTCGTCCGCTTCGGAGGTGGCGATTTGCTCCATCCCGGACTTGCCAAGGAAGGCCCATACCGTACACGTGCAACCCACCAAGAGGAGCAGGAGTGCGGCGGAAGCGGCAATGAACTGCGAGACGACGTTGCGAAGCGTGGTACGATCCATGGCCACACACCTCTCTATTGACATTCCTGTGAGAGTCTATGACCGGATTGCCCCGTTTAGAAGAATAAACGCAACGTGCTAGAATAAACGATGGGTTGCCATTATGGATTCGCCCGCCAAGCGGTTGACCCGTCTGCGAAGAACTCTTTTTTCCAAATGGCAGCTTCGCGCTTAAGGCGTTCAATCAGCATGTTCGCCGCCTCAAAGGCAGCGGCGCGATGCGGCGAGGATGCCCCACAGATGACGGCGATGTCGGTGGGCACGAGCTTTCCAATCCGGTGCCATTGCAGCGTTTGAATACCCGGGAAACGCCGCTCCACATCGCTTTGAATGGCCGCCAACTGTTTGTACACCATCGCCGGATACGCTTCGTAGAACAGGTGATCTGTGTGTCGCTGGCCGGTCCATTCGCGAACGGTTCCGACAAACAATACTGTTCCACCATGCTTTGGGTTTTCTAAAAGTTTATACGCTTCCTCGACGACGAGCGGCTGTTCACTAACCCGCAGCCACGGTGTCTCATTTTCGACTTCACCGCCGCCAACAGGCGGGATGAAGGCGATCTCGTCGGTCGGGCGAAATGTGTCAGCCGGCCGTGCCAGCGCGTGGTTTTTCGCGACGAGCACGTTCGCCAGCGCATCCTCCAGTTGTGGATACCGGCTTGCAACCAAACTGGCCAGTTCACCAGCTGGTAGCCCGTCTGGCACATCGATGCGAATTTTGTCTTGTCCCATGATTTCCTTTAAATTTGCAAACAGGCGAATTTCGATCTGCATGTCGGATCACCTCGTGCCAGTCGTACAATTGGACAACAGGAGCGATGTCATGTGTCGGAGCAAAGCTTGAACCACTTTACACAGGACGGCCGACCACACATGGTCGATGTCAGCGAGAAGGCCATCACCAAGCGTACAGCTGTCGCCGAATCACTGGTGCGCATGCGAAAAGCGACGCGCGACGCTATTGTACACCAAGCAATGCGCAAAGGCGATGTCCTAGCGATTGCAGAATTAGCTGGGATTATGGCGGCTAAAAAGACGTCCGATCTTATTCCCTTATGCCATCCTGTGCCCTTGCACCACGTTGTGGTCGATATGGACTTCGAGGAGCGAGATCACCCAGATTATGCCTGGTTGCGCATCGAGGCGCAGGTCGACACCGCGCACCAGACGGGTGTCGAGATGGAGGCGCTCACCGCCTGTGCCGTCGCAGCGCTCACAGTCTACGATATGTGCAAGAAAACCGATCGCGCCATCGAGATTGAACATACGCGCTTGGTCTATAAGAGTGGGGGCGAAAGTGGCACCTTTGAGCGCCGCTAGAAGCTCGAGTTCGCAAGCGGTACAATAGAGGGAGGACGAAAGCGGGGGTGCCGCTTTTGATCTCACAAGTTGGGATGATGAAAATGAGTGAATCGACGATTGGGGCGAAGGAAGAGCGGGCCCAAAAGATAGAGGAACAGCGGAAAAACCGCCCTGAATGGCTTAAGGTGACCGCGAAAACAGGCAAAAACTATACGGCGCTCAAGGACATCATGCGCACGCAGTCACTGCATACGGTCTGCGAAGAGGCTCATTGTCCAAATATTTTTGAGTGCTGGGAGCAAAGAACAGCTACGTTCATGATCCTCGGCGATATTTGCACGCGCGCCTGCAGGTTTTGCGCCGTGCACACGGGACGACCGACGGAACTCGATTTACGGGAACCCAAGCGGGTCGCTGAAGCAGTGGTCGCCATGGGTCTTGAACACGTCGTCATCACGAGTGTTGCCCGGGACGATCTCGCCGATGGCGGCGCGTCAATGTTCGCTGCGACGATTCGCGAAGTCCGTAAACAAGTGCCAAGTTGCAGCGTCGAGGTGTTAATTCCTGATTTCGATGGCAATTGGGACGCATTGCGGCTCGTCATGGACGCTGAGCCAGACATTTTAAATCACAACGTGGAGACAGTTCGCCGTCTGTCCGACAGCGTCCGTTCGCGCGCGAAGTATGATCGCACGCTGGAACTTTTGCGCCGTGCCAAGGAGATGAAACCCGATATTCCAACCAAGTCGAGTATCATGGTTGGCGTCGGCGAAACCATGGACGAGATCTATGCGACCATGGACGATCTTCGTGCTGTCGACGTCGATATCTTGACCATTGGACAATATTTACAGCCGACGGAAAAGCATTTAGTCGTTGAACGGTTTTATACGCCGACCGAATTCTTGAGGCTGCGCGGCGAAGGCTTGAAGCGTGGCTTTCGACACGTCGAGTCAGGACCTATGGTGCGCAGTTCTTACCACGCCAAAGAGCAAGTGCCAGCAGGTGCACGAAAAGTGCGCTGACGCGGCGAAATGGTTTGCTAGCGGATTTTCATTCTGGAGGTCATAGACATGGCAGTTGCGCTTGATTGGCAGTCGCTCGGCGAGATCGACTACGATAGGGCATTGCAATTGCAATTGGCTCGCGTCGACGCACTTCTTGCCGGCATAGATGAGCGACAGACCGTGTTCGCGTTGGAGCATCCGCGGACCATCACCATCGGCCGCAACGGCACGCGCGATCACATTCTGTTGCCGGCTGAAGTGCTTGAGCGTCGGGGCTTCGTCGTGCGCGAGGTCGACCGCGGCGGTGATGTGACATATCACGGGCCTGGACAGCTAGTCTTGTATCCGATCCTTCACCTTGCTCCATGGGAAAACGATGTGGCCAAATTTGTTCGCAACTTGGAGGAGTTCGTGATCCGTGCTTTGGCAAACGTCGGCATCACGGGTACTCGCGTCGGCGATTTACCAGGCGTATGGGTTGGCGACGACAAGATTTGCGCTGTAGGTGCGCGCGTCAAACGGCGCCCGAGTGGGGAGTTCGTCACTTACCACGGCATTGCACTCAACGTCAATACACAGTTGGCCGACTTTGGCGCGATCATCCCTTGTGGTATTCAAGATCGCGGCGTGACATCGGTTGCAAAGGTATTGGGTCAGGCACAATCCATGCCATTTTGGGAGAAGGCCCTCTGTGATGCATTTTGTGATGTGTTTGACTGTGCGCCGACCCATTCCGAGATGAGCCATGCGGACGTGTGAGTCAAGCGAGGGGCGGGAGGGCGTGATCGAACTTTTTTTCGATCTCGTCGCCATCCCCAGCCCTTCGTTTCAGGAAGGGGCAATCGTTGACGCATGCAGAACTTGGCTCGAACACTTCGGGTGCGAGGTAGAAATCGACAACGCCAATGAGCAATTCGGTGGGCAAACCGGAAATCTATGGGCGTCTATGCCTGGTAGAGCCGGCATGCCCGCCGTTTTATTGTGTGCACATCTGGACACGGTAAGTGCAGCGACGGGAGTCCTGCCCTATATGGATCGTCAAGGCATGATTCGCAGTCGAACCGGATCCCAGCTAGGGGCTGATGATAAGGCAGGAGTTGCCGCCATTCTCGCATCCATTCGCCGTTTGCACGAAGAACACTTGCCGCATGGGGATATTCAGATCCTTATGACCGTCGGCGAAGAGGCAGGGCTTTATGGTGTGCGGGCACTTGACCCGAGTGCTCTGTACGCCAAGCGAGCACTGGTACTGGACTGTCATGGTCCGGTGGGGTCCGTCGTGCTATCTGGAGCCGGTCTCGTTCGCCTGACCTGCACGCTAGGCTTGCCGACTGGCGGGGGTGTGCCACGAGTTGGGCTGGTGCAGGCGGCTACGCATGCCATCGCGGCCATGCGCCAGCCACAGCTTGGCGGTGCGACAATCGAAATCGATTCGTTTCAACCGCTCGAACATGGGATACAGGTTGTGGGGAGGGTGGTATCAAGCGAAGCTCTTGGACTCGCTGAGGCTGCCCGCATCGCGTCGGATAGGTTTCAGCAGACAGCAATTTTATGCGGATATGACGCTCAAGTTGAGCGGGAACTGTTGTACCCACCCTATGCCATCGCGCGCGACGGAGGTTGGTATCGTGCAGTGTCTTCTGCGATCCGCGATTGCGGCCTCGCATGTCAAGAACTTCATGTGATGCATGGCAGTGACGCGAATTGGTTATCCACACTTGGCGTGGAAGCCTTGAACCTAGGCACCGGTTATGAAGGCGAGCACTCGGAGGACGAGCGCATCAGCGTAAACAGTCTGTACCAGTTGGAGCATCTGATTGTTAAGATTTGCAGCGGACTCGGTATAGACGAGGAGGGAATGTGACGTGATTCATCACGAAGAGACGATTGGCGAGGAATCTTTGTTTACCGGACGCATGATCCAACTGAAGCGTTTGACAGTGAAACTACCCAACGGTTCGACCAGTACTCGGGAAGTGGTCGTTCATCCAGGTGCGGTGGCGGTGTTGGCTGAGGTCAAACCCGGCTCCATCGTGCTCGTGCAGCAATATCGCAAGCCGTGTGAAAAGACCTTATGGGAAATCCCCGCGGGCAAGTTGGAACCGGGTGAAGCACCGGAACAAGCTGCACTGCGGGAGTTGGCGGAAGAGACGGGTTATGTAGCGAAGGACGTGCAATTGGTACACCGTTTTTTCACAGCTCCTGGATTTACAAACGAGCGCCTGCACGTGTACTTCACGAGTGTTGTAGAAGCGGGTGAAGTCCATCCGGACGCAGATGAATTCGTCGAAGCGCGCCTGTTTACGAGGGATGAAGTCGAGCGAATGCTCGAAAATGGTGAAATCGAAGATGCGAAAACGCTGGTGGCGCTTTACTGGTGGCGCCAGAACGGCCGATGAAGACCTACTTTGCAGACTTCCACATTCACGTAGGGCGCGCAAAAGATCGGCCTGTGAAAATTGCCGCTGGGAAGAATCTCACGCTCACGAACTTGCTGGAGCATGCACAAAAGGTCAAGGGGCTTGACATTGTCGGCGTGATCGACGGCGTGTGTGACCCAGTGTTGGCCGAACTCGACGAGTTGGTCGCCGCAGGCGAGCTCGCCGAGTTGCCGGACGGGGGGCTGCTATACCGGGATCGACTGCTGGTCATCGCTGGGGCGGAGGTCGAGTTAAAGGGGCCGAGGGGACGTGCCGCTCACTTTGGTTGCTGGTTTCCCAACCTGGCTGCGGCACACGATTTTAATGCGTGGTTAAAGACGGTGCAAAAGAACACATCCTTGTCGTCCCAGCTTGCCCGGACCAGTCCTTTTGCGCTAAGTCAGGAGACGCATGAGCGCGGCGGGCTGCTTGTCATCCATCACGCGTTCACGCCATTTAAAGGTATTCTCGGCGCCGCTGTCGATCGCGTCTCCGACTTTATCGATCTCGGTGCCATCGATGCGTTGGAACTCGGCCTTTCGGCGGATACCTCAATGGCGGATCGCATTGAGCAAATTCAGCCTTTCACGTACCTTTCCAATTCGGACGCACACGGTCTCGATACCATCGCTCGCGAATGCAATCGCGTTCGTCTCGACCACGTGTCGTTCGCCGAGGTGCGTCGCCTTCTCGCACGTCAGGATGGTAGGGAGATTGTCGAAAATATCGGTCTGCATCCGGTTCACGGCAAGTATTATCAGACACGTTGCCGGCGCTGTGGCGAGATCGCAGGGGATGGCCGCGTGTGCAGTTGCGGCACGGATCGCAACATCGTTACCGGCGTGTCGGATCGAATCGACGCTCTGGCCGATTTTGATGAACCACAACACCCAGAGTGGCGGCCACCGTATCGCCACATAGTGCCATTGCTAGACATCCCCGGGGTTGGACCGAAGGCGTATCGCTCACTTGTCGATGCGTTTGGCAGCGAATTAGCGTTGCTCCGCGAAAATGTCGCCAAACAAGATGTGCAACAGGTCGTCGGGGAAGCGCTCGGCGAACGCGTGTTTCAGACGTTGCAGGGGCATGTCTCGTTTGCTGTTGGCGGGGCAGGCACTTATGGCAAAGTGCTAGTGTGAGGGGGGCATCCCCCTTTTTCGCGGAATCTTGTACTCCATCATGTCAACTCAATTTCGAAGTCTAGCGGCGATGTTCGTTTCATAGAATCCTGATGAGAGGTGGCTGAGGTACCACCTTTCGCATAAACGGCTTGTCAGGTCAGGCAGCCGAGGCCGAATTTGGGGGATGGAACGTGAGATCGACCGCATTCGTACCACAACGACGCCGCTGGGATCTACTCACGCATACGATCCGCCGCCAGTTGCGCGCACAGGTCGGAAAACATGCGCACACATGGTCGTTTTTGCTTGGTATTGCCGTTTGCGGACTGGTGTTTGGCGCAATTGTTGCGGGGCAGCTGGGGCAGGCGGACAAATTGGTTTTGGGCAATGCCTTGGAGCAGCTTTTTATCGCGCTCGCGCATCATCAGGTGGCTTCTGGCAGCGAGGTGTGGGCACAGCGAGCATTATCTGACGCAGAACTCATCGGTTGCATTTGGCTGTTTGGCGTCTCGGTCATCGGTATTCCATTCATCGTGGGTGCCGTGTTCCTCAAATCGTTCACGGTAGGCTTCGGTGTCGCCTATACCACGCTTCAGTTCGGATGGAAAGGATTTGTCGTAGCCTCCATCGGGATTTTTGCACATCAGTTGATCATCCTGTTCACGCTGTTCATCGCGAGTGCCACTGCCATCCGCTTTTCATACCAATTGGTGATGCAAGCAGTGCCGGTGTCTCGTCTCACCGTGCAGTTTTTGCGATATACTGGTACATTTTTGTTATGCAGCGGCGGAATCATGTTGGGTGCGTCGATTCAGGCTTTCATGGTTCCCGCTTTGCTGACTCAACTCATTGGGTGAGGTTTTGGTTCTTGTCTCGTTTCACGCATCGCAATGAATCGTTTACCTGTATAAACTGTGGGCTTCAAGTCGAGCCCAGCGAAAGGACATGCCGCAATCACTGCCCACATTGCCTATACTCTGTGCATCTCGACGTCTTTCCGGGTGACAGACAGGCAAACTGTGGCGGCATCATGGAACCTTTGCGAATAGAGTACAATTCGCGCAAAGGGTATCAAATCGTCCATCGTTGCCAGCGATGTGGACACGAATCGCGCAACATTGTACTTCAAGATGTGGCGGTTCAACCAGATGAGCAAGAGGCTCTTTATGAATTGATGAAACATCCAAAGGCGTGATCGTTTTCCGGCTCGAATGGTTGTTGCAGGACTTTCAGTTCGGATCGTGGAATACTCCAATGCGTGTAGTTTTGAACGGCAAAGGAGCGTTCTTATGGACGAGTGGATTCGGCAGTTTATGGAACATCTTCGCGTGGAGCGAGGTTTGTCCGTCAACACACTCGACTCGTATGAGCGCGACTTGCGTGCCTTTCATGCATTCTTAAACGAACGCGGATGTCGCTGGGGAGACGTGGAAAGGCACCACATCAACGCATACTTAGCTCATCTGCATGCGCGAGGTCGAGCGAGTTCAACGTTGTCGCGCAATTTGGCGAGCATTCGCTCGTTTTTTCACTTTCTTGTACGTGAGGATCTTCTTGAGCGGGACCCAACGCGACATGTGGAAACGCCACGAACTGAAAAGCGGTTGCCGCGCGTATTAGCGCCGGAAGACGTGGATCGTCTGCTGCGTGCACCAGACCCTAGTGGCCCGACTGGACTTCGCGATATAGCGATGTTGGAGCTGCTGTACGCCACAGGCATCCGCGTGAGTGAGCTCGTCTCACTACGCTGTGAAGACGTTCATCTTGCCGCAGGTTTTTTGCGATGTTTTGGCAAGGGCGGCAAAGAACGTGTTATTCCCATTGGGGAGTACGCCTTGCGAGCGCTTCTTTTATATCTTGAGCATGCTCGCCCTACTCTGGTTCGTGCTGGTGAGACTGCGCTATTTGTCAATCATCATGGCACGCAAATGTCCAGGCAGGGATTCTGGAAAATTATTAAGAAGTATGCGCGTGAAGCAGGCATCGTATCGGACATTACGCCCCACACGCTGCGGCATTCATTTGCGACACATCTTTTGGAGCGCGGCGCCGACTTGCGGGCAGTACAGGAGATGCTCGGGCATGCTGACATCTCGACGACGCAAATTTATACGCATGTGACAAAGACGCGCATGAAGCAAGTGTACGCATCTGCTCATCCACGTTCTTAAGTGTTTTAGGAAGGAGATGTCATGTTGGCATCGCGACGCTGTATTTGGATTGTCCTTGACAGTTGTGGGATTGGCGCCGCACCGGACGCGTCATCGTACGGTGAACCTGACGCTATGAGCAATACCATCGTTCACGTCGCCGAGGCCGTGGGCGGCCTGGTTGCTCCCAACTTGGCGCGCCTGGGTTTGGGGCGGATCGATCGCGTGCCAGGCGTGTCGGCCGCTGCGGCGACAGGCGCATACGGCACAATGGTGGAACGCTCAGCGGGAAAGGATACGACCAACGGGCACCTCGAATTCGTCGGTGTCGTTTTGTCCGAGCCGATGCCCACGTACCTAAATGGATTTCCTCCCGAGATTATAGAGCCGTTTGAGCGGTATGTTGGCAAACCTGTGCTTGCGAACAAGCCGGCCTCAGGCACCGTCGTGATCGACGAGTATGGCCGTCTTCATATGCAGACGGGTCGTCCAATCGTCTATACGTCGGCAGATAGCGTGTTTCAGGTCGCTGCTCATGAAGGGATCGTACCCGTCGACACGTTGTACGACTGGTGTGCGTATGCGCGTTCTATCCTGACGGGACGGCATGCGGTCGGGCGCGTGATCGCTCGTCCGTTCATTGGTGAGCCTGGCCATTTTGTGCGTACGGATCGCCGCCGCGATTTCTCTCTACATTTTGGCGACACGGTGTTGAACGCTGTCGAGCAAGCTGGGTACCCTGTCATCGGGATCGGAAAGATTGGGGACATTTATGGTGGATCGGGCATTACCACGAGTATTCATACGCACGACAACGACGATGCGATGCGCGTCGTTCTGGAGCAGATGCAAGTCGTCCAAGAAGGTCTCATTTACGCGAATTTAGTGGACTTTGATGCGAAGTATGGACACCGCAATGACCCGGTCGGGTTTGCGCGAGCCATCGAAGCATTCGATCATTCATTGGGCTCTTTGTTCGCCACCATGCGGCCGCAGGATTTGCTCATTGTGACGGCAGATCACGGATGTGATCCCACGGTTCCTGGTACGGATCACACTCGAGAGCGCGTTCCGCTGCTCGTTTGGCACACGCGAATGTCCTCCCCCATCGATTTAGGCATACGTTCTACTTTCGCCGATATCGGTGCGACGGTTGCTGCGTTCTTTGGCGTGGAAGCGCCACCTGTAGGCGTTTCGTTCCTCGATTTGCTCGACTGCTGAACAGAATTTTGGACATCGTGCGGAGACTGTGGGGGAGCGGCCAGCGCGGGCGTGTAGATGCGTGGTTCTCTGCACAAAATAACCCCGATTCGATTCGAAACCGAACGAAAAGGGGGTTGCAGGATGAAACGGCACTCCAAACATATGCACAAGGCCGTCGCCGCAACCGCGTTGCTGGCGACTCTCGCCGGGCCATGTGCACCCATGGTGTACGCGGATGCAACTTCGAAACTTAGTTCTGTCGTCCCGGTTAAGGAAATACCGGAAACTCCCGTACCAGAATCGGGGTCGTCTATCGATCTCGCCAAACAAGCGCGTTCTGCTGTGCTCATGGACGCGACAACAGGAAAAGTGTTGTACGCCAAGGACGCACACGAACGGCTTCCCATGGCGAGCATCACGAAGATCATGACCCTTCTTCTCATCTTTGAAGCCATCGATTCAGGAAAACTCAAGTGGACCGATTCGGTTAAGGTCAGTGAACACGCGGCGAGCATGGGTGGGTCACAAATTTTCCTCGAACCCGAAGAAAGCATGACCGTCCGCGATATGGTCAAAGGCATTGCCGTCGCTTCTGCGAACGACGCATGCGTGGCGATGGCGGAGCATCTGGATGGCAGTGAAGAAGCCTTTGTCGCTCGCATGAATGAGCGTGCCAAACAGCTTGGCATGACCGATACGCACTTTTCAAATTGTAATGGGCTTCCTGTTGCAAACCATTATTCGAGTGCACACGATATTGCGGTGATGTCGCGCGCGCTGTTGGCACATCCGGAAGTGACGTCCTTTACATCCATCTACAGCGACTATCTGCGCAAGGATACCGATCACCCACTTTGGCTAGTCAACACCAATAAACTGGTGCGTTTTTACGATGGTGTCGACGGGTTGAAAACGGGGTACACACAGGAAGCTAAATATTGCTTATCGGCGACTGCCAAGCGCGAAGGATTTCGCGTGATCGCGGTGGTCATGGGCGAGCCCAAGCCTGCGGTGCGCAACGCAGAAGTCAGCGGTATGCTCAACTGGGCGTTCGCCCATTACACGACCGTCTCCGTATTTCCGAAGGGGCAAGTTGTGGGTAAGGCAAAGGTCTTAAAGGGTAAACGGGATACGGTGGAAGCCGTCACGCAACAACCTGTCGCCTTTGTTACGGAAAAGGGAATGCGCAAGCCCTACACGACAGAGGTACTTCTCGACAAGGTCAAGGCGCCAGTGCATGCGGGAACCGTGGTCGGCAAGGTCGTTGTGCGCTCGGGAGGACAGACGGTCGCACAAGTGCCTTTGGTGGCCAAGGAGTCCGTGGACAAGGCGAATTTCTTCCAGGGTTTTGCGAAAACCGTCAAAAAAGTCGTCACCTTTGGTCACGCCGAGTCATGACGATCTCGTGTCGAAATTGCAACTCGTTCGCTCGACTCCTATCGACAACGTGTCGAGCGAACGAGTTTTTTGCTGATGAATCTTATTGTCTTGGAAATATCCAAAATGTGAACGGCGCTATCTCTCGTTCTTGGTTTTCGTCGGCGGAGATTGTTTGTCCCGCTTGTGTTTGACAGAACTTGATCAGCTCTGCGTCAGCTCCAAGTTGGTGTAGAACCTCGCACTTTAAGCGGACATAGTCCGTGGGCAACGACGTTGTATCATCTTTGCAGCAGCCTTCCAATCGATCCAATTCAGCATACGCGTTCACAAGATCCTGAAGTTGTAAGAATATCTTGATACGCAACGTTCGCAACGCGACCTCCGCACGTCTGTCAAGACGTTTCGACGTAAGCGCGATTTCGGTGTGTTCAATCCCCTCGTGCAGCCGTTCGAACTGCAAGCAGAGTTGAGCGAGTTCGTGGTGTATAGCGGTCCGAAGTAAGCTGTCATGCGGATTTACACGTGCACGAAGCTCTTGCAGATAAGTGTAGGCCTCATCGTAGCGGTTCGCCATACGCAGAATGAGGCCACGATTGATCCGGCAGCGCATGGCGTTGCCATTGTTCTGTAAGCTTTCGTGTTCTTCTACGGCTCGCTCACAGTAAACTAAAGCGTCGTCAAATTCGCCCAGGTAGGTCGACGAACACGCTAGACCATGGTAGATCGTTGCGAAGTCAACACGGCTCGAATATCTGTGTGTGAGTTCGAGCAGTTCGAGATAAATCTCCTTGGCCTTTGCAAAATGACTCCATTGCAGGTAAAGTCGCGCCAAACTGAGCCCTACTTTGATTGACATGGAGGAGTAATGTTCCACATGAGTGCGGAGGATTTCGCGAGCACGTTCTAAGTACGCGATCGCCACATCGTCGTGACCTAGTTTCCGGTGCGCCAACGCACCATGGTAATATCCGCTCACCACGACCGAAACTTCCGAGCGGTTGCATCCCAACTCGACGAGCGACTCATACATATTGGCTGCTCGTTCGTACTCCTCAAGTCGGAAGTAACAGGTGGCTACATCCATATAGATGGAGTCTGGACGAAATTGTGGCGCCAGTGGCCAACTCAGGGATTGGAACAAGTCGATAGCCTCGCGGTAATTCCCTGCCTCCATGTGTTCTTTTGCTGACCGATAGCACTGCAGTTCGTCCGATTTTTCAATGAACTCAGATTCAAAATAATTGAGTTCGACACCAAGACGATTGGCGAGTTGTTCAAGCAATTGTGGTGACGGTGTTGCTCGGTCACTTTCAATTTGACTAATCATACTTGGCGTTGAAATTCCACGGGCCAGTTGTAGTTGAGTTAAACCGCGTTGCTTGCGCAAAGCCCGCATTTTTCTTCCGAGGGTTTCCATAAAGCTACCTCCACGACCGCTTTTGTCCATTTTACTACGTAGAAGTTTAGCTTGAAATGGGAGAATTGTCGAAAACGCAAGAATCACAACTACTTTTGTCAACGTGCAGGAATTGACCGTTTGAAGCGTGAATTTCTTGGCCAGATCGCTGATATGGAGGGAGAATGACAGTGCCGGTAGAGACGAGATACGAGCAAGGTGTCTTGGTCATTGGACTCAAAGGTGAGTTGGACCACCATGCTGTGGAACAAATTCGGGATAGAATCGAACAGCAGTTGGAGGAACATGGGTATCGGGGCTTAGTGATGTCGTTTCGCAACATCGACTTCATGGACAGTTCGGGGTTAGGGCTGATTCTTGGCAGATATCGTACTGTCATGGAACATGGCGGTAAGATGGCGCTTTGTGAAGTAAGTGCGCCGTTGCGGAGATTGTTTGAGATGTCAGGCCTGTTAAAAATACTGCCGGTGTATGAATCTGAGGAAGCTGCGATGGCAGCCATTCTGGGAGCGTGATATATATGGATCGCATCGCTGAGGATGTCCGCCTTGACAATTACCTGCGTCTGCAGTTCCCAAGTAGGTCGGAAAACGAATCGTTGGCCCGGGTTGCCGTTGCGTCTTTTGTTGCAGCATTGGATCCAACGATGGAAGAGTTGACAGAATTAAAGACGGCTGTTTCGGAGGCGGTCACAAATGCCATTATTCACGGCTACCAGGAGGGTGACGGAGAAGTCACCGTCGAGTGTGCGTTATTTGAACACACGGTGCGCGTGGTCATCGAGGACCATGGCGTAGGTATCCCTGATATTGAAATGGCCAAACAGCCCATGTATACATCGCGTCCTGAACTGGAGCGATCCGGGATGGGCATGACCATCATGGAGACATTTGTCGACTCGATGGAAATTGTCTCTGAAGTGGGGGAAGGAACTCGCGTCACGCTCGTTAAAACGTTTCGAACCGCCCCTGACGTCATGTAAGGGGGCTGTCTCGCGATGGACTATGCGAAAGAGTCGTCTTTGAAACATCAGAAGCTCTCCGATGACGAGGTACGCAAGCTGCTTGAGTTGAGCCATGAGGGCGATACAGAGGCACGCGACAAGTTGATCGTACATAATCAAAGGCTCGTGTGGGCGGTTGTACAACGCTTTTTGGGCCGCGGGTACGAGGCGGATGATCTTTTTCAAATCGGTTGCATTGGCCTGATGAAGGCGGTCGATAAGTTCGACTTGTCTTATGACGTGAAGTTTTCCACGTATGCCGTCCCCATGATCATCGGCGAAATCCAACGATTTTTGCGCGATGACAGCACGGTCAAGGTGAGTCGCAGCCTTAAGGAGACGGCAAAACAAATACGACACGTGCGCGATCGGCTCTCCAAAGAACTTGGTCGGCAACCTCACATTACCGAGGTCGCAGAAGCTATGGGCATGGAGCCTTCCGAGATCGTCTTTGCGCAGGAGGCGCTGCGGGCACCCGCATCGATTCATGAAACGGTGTACGAAAATGACGGCGATCCGATTTATCTGATGGATCAAATTGCCGACGAAGAGACGGATGGGAACTTTGATAAAGTCGAGCTTCATGAAATTATTGGGCGTTTGCCCGAACGAGAGCGCTTCATTGTGTACATGCGCTTCTTTCGCGACAAGACGCAAAGCGACGTCGCCCGTGTCTTGGGAATTTCGCAAGTTCAAGTGTCTCGGCTTGAGAAACGCATTTTACAGCACATCAAGAAGGAACTGGAGTGACGGGTTGGAAACTCAGTGGATAATTGCAAAGCCGCCGTTGGCGGCTTTTTTCATTTGCACTGGGTATCCTATCGTCGATCAAACGAACGCTTGTGGGAGGGATGTGCGTGTCGCTGGTCACAAAAGAGGATCGCCTTCGTTATCAAGAATTGGTAAAACGCGAGCGACCTGCTCGCCGGATTGTACGCAACACCTTACGGGCGTTTATCGTGGGTGGTCTGATTTGCGAACTCGGACAGGTCATCCAAACGCTGTTTATCCGCTACGGACACTTCAAGCCCACAGAAGCTGGCAACCCTACCGTCGCAGTACTCATCTTCCTCGCGGCCTGCTTCACCGCTTTTGGCGTGTACGATCGATTTGCGCAGTGGGCCGGAGCGGGGTCCGCTGTGCCTGTCACAGGATTCTCCAACACGATGACTTCAGCCGCCATGGAACATAGAAGCGAAGGGCTTGTTGCAGGTATCGGTGGCAACATGTTCAAGGTGTCCGGCCCGGTGATTGTCTATGGGGTCGTGAGTGCCTTCTTTATCGCACTCATTCGTTATATCATCGAGCACCTGTAAGGAGGATGAGGACATGGCGCGTCTGGGGCGATCCACGTGGGATTTGCAACAAAATCCGGTATACGTCGCCGGCGTTGGTACGGTTGCCGGTCAGGTCGAAGCGCAAGGACCGCTGGGACAAGATTTTGATATTCGTCTTGACAACGACCGCATCGACGACGACACGTGGGAGCATTCAGAACAGCGAATGTTTTCGCAAGCGGTACAGACTGCAATGGAGAAAGCAAATGTGACGAGCGAAGACATTGACGTTCTAGTCGGGGGCGACCTCAACGCTCAGTTGACGGGATTCTACTTTGGTACGCGCGCCTTTATGCGGCCTGCCTTGGGGGTGTATAGCGCCTGTGCTTCGATTTGTGAGTCGTTGGCGCTTGGTGCCTTGATCGTTCACACTGGTCACGCACAGCGGGCGATTGTCGGGACGTCCAGTCATACCAGCACGGCAGAGCGTCAATTTCGCTACCCGACGGAGTACGGCGCACAAAAGCCACCGACAGCGCAACGGACCGTGACAGGGGCTGGAGCCGCAGTTCTTTCTCGCGCATCGAGCACCATTCAACTGACTCACGCGACGATTGGCAGTGTTGTCGACTACGGTATCAAGTCGCCCTGGGAAATGGGTGCCGCCATGGCACCAGCCGCTTGCGATACCCTTTTGCAACATCTGCGCGACACAGGGCGTACGTTTGCCGATTACGATCTGGTGGTCACCGGAGACCTTGGCCACATCGGTTTGCGGCTGTTGCGTAAGCTTTTGACAGAACGCGGTATAAACCCTGAACCAGAGCGCTTAAACGACTGTGGGGCGTTGATTTACGACGCGAAGCAGCCTGAAGTCTTTTCTGGTGGAAGTGGCGGAGCCTGCTGTACCATCGTCACGTTTGGGCATCTCTTTAAACGACTTCTCGACGGTACCTACAAACGGATTCTGGTCAGTGCTACGGGTGCCTTGCTATCGACGGTCAGCGCCCAGCAAAGCGACACCATTCCTGGCATTTCCCACGCGATCGCGTTCGAACGAAAGGATGTGTAAGCCATGCCAACTTGGTCGACGTTTCTTTGGGCGTTTCTCGTCGGAGGTGCCATCTGTGCCGTCGGGCAAATTCTGATGGATTCGACGCGAATGACGCCTGGACATGTGATGTCTATATTGGTCGTGGCTGGGGCAGTGGCCGACGGGTTAGGACTTTACGATCCGCTCATTAAATTTGCGGGTGCGGGTGCGACAGTCCCTATCACCAGTTTTGGCAATGCGCTTGTCCACGGGGCCATGCTCGAAGCGCAGACACACGGCTGGATTGGTGTCATTACTGGCATTTTTGAGGTAACCAGCGCAGGCATCTCGGCTGCAATCGTCTTCGCCTTTTTGGCGGCCATGTTTGCTAAACCCAAAGGGTGAGTGTCATGTCACATGCAAATAGCGGCAAAGGGGGATGCAAGCGGAGGGTCATTGTCGTCACCGATGGCGATCACATGGCTTTACGTGCGCTCAAAATGGCGGCACGACGTACGGGCTGCCAGGTGATTGCAGAGAGTGCCGGCAATCCGACGCCAGCGACAGGCATCCAACTGGTCGACTGGATCCGCCAGTCTGCAGGCGATCCTGTCATTGTCATGCTCGACGATAACGGCAACAAGCACGAGTCAGGCGGCGAGTCGGCGTTAAGCGTGCTCTTGCACCACCCTGACATCGAGGTCATTGGAGCCCTCGCCGTCGCCTCTAAAACGACAGATGTCGAAGGTGCGGCGGTGGATTTTAGCATCGACCGGTTTGGCAACCGGGTGGAACGGGCAGTCGATAAGGACGGTTTTGAATTGAACTCCTACATCGTCGAAGGGGACACGGTCGATATTCTGCGGCGACTTGACGCGCCCGTCGTCATTGGCATCGGAGACATCGGCAAGATGCAAGGGCGCGATGCTCCGCAACGTGGCTCTCCTGTCACCACCTCCGCAATCGAATGGGTGTTGATGTTGGCACACAATCATCGACAAGAGCGCCCACAAGAATGACCCTGCCATAGCATATCGTGCAGAAGAAAGGTGGAGGTGAGAGCCGTCATGCTCAGCATGTTGATGTTCCTTCCCCGGCTATTCCGCTATTTCGGCATGTTTCAGACATTTGTGGGGATCGTTCGCCCTGTTTGGCCGTTTCTTTCACGGTTCTGGTCACGTCAGCCAGCGACAGCGACAGCCTGACGTCGTTCCGTTATACTAATTGCAGACTGATTGCGATTGGGGATGACGTGCGATTTCAGAACTATTTTCTGGACCTGGTTCGGTGCACGATTGGATAGAAGTCATCGAAGACGGGCGCGTGCGCCAAATGCGATTTGGAAAGCGGGGCGGGTGGCAGGGAGCGGTCGATCTCGCCCGGCCCGACCGGCCGGTTTTCCCTTATCAACGTGCGTTTCGGGGACTTGTTCAAACACGACCTCAGTTATCTTCGTTTTTATCAATAGGTGTGGGTGCAGGTACAAGTCTGTACCATGTTCGTAAGGCACATCCAAACTGTCAGCTCCACGGAGTCGAGATCGACGAAACGGTCCTTGGGCTCGCCATCGAGTACTTTCAAGCGCCAACACACAAGGAGGCCGACTACTGGGTGGGTGACGGCTTCGCGTTCGTGCGCTCGGAGATGGCCGGAATATACGATCTCATTTTCGTCGATGCCTACCTCAAAACGCGCATATACCAGCCAGCCCTGGCCACTGAGGTGTGGGATTGGTTGCGTGCCGTTTTGCAACCGTCAGGGATCATCGTCTACAACATCATCGCATCCCATTATCGGGCTGGACAGTTGCGAGCGTTTGTCAGGGAAGGTGCCGAACGCTTCGTATCGATCGTCGATCTGCCTGTGGGCGTGCCGTGGACGAGCCAAAATCGCCTGCTCATTGTCAGTGACAAACCCAATCTTGCCGGCGAATTAAAAGAGGCTCTCCTGTACACGGATGCCGCTTTCGTAGAGCGTAGCCTGTGGCGTGCTCGTCTGCGTGACTTGCGCGGGGCTGTGCTATAATTCGTCTATCGATCGCGGCGGGAGGTTTCGCTTTGTTCGCTCAATGGTCGTCGCCAACCTGGATTTTGCGCGTTTTACTGGTACTTGCGAGTCTCGTTCTTCATGAATTTGCCCACGCTTTGGCAGCTGATCTTCAAGGAGATAAAACGGCTCGCCACGAGGGACGGCTGACCTTGAATCCACTCGTTCACCTTGAGTGGACAGGTGTCATCGCCATGCTCATCGCGCCAATTGGCTGGGCGCGCCCTGTACCCATCCAACCCGCACACTTTCGCCATCGGCGCCTTGGCGTGATCGTCACGGCCGCCGCCGGGCCATGTTCCAACCTCGTGATCGCAGCGGCGAGCTATGGCGTGTTGCGGGCGATGCAACCGTACACATACGGAATTTTGGGCACGGTACTTGGCATGCTCTTTGAGATCAATATTGCGCTGTTCGTGCTGAACATAATTCCCATCCCGCCGCTTGATGGCTCGCGCATCTTATACGAACTGTTGCCGTATCGGCAGGCAGCTGTGTACAGTCGAATTGAACCTTACGGGCCGTGGATTCTGCTGTTCATTTTCCTTGTGCCACCGTTGAACGCCGCATTTTCCGATCTCGTGTATCTGCTCATGTCTTGGTTTTACGGGACGTGAGGGGGTGTGTGCCATGTCTTACGAAGTTCGCCTGGCTCAGTTTGAAGGCCCACTGGATCTGTTGCTACACCTGATCCGCAAGCACGAGGTCGACATTTATGATATTCCGATAGCATCCATTACGGATCAATATATGGAGTATCTGCACGAGATGGAAACTTGGTCTCTGGAAATCGCCAGTGAGTTTTTGGTGATGGCTGCAACGCTTTTATCTATCAAATCGCGGATGCTTCTGCCGCGCACGCGTACCAACGACGAAGAGGAAGTCGAGGACCCGCGCGCTCCTCTTGTCGAGCAATTATTAGAATATGAGCGCTGCAAATGGGCAGCTGCTCAACTGTCGACGATGGCCGCCAATCGTGCCGAGGTTTATTCCCGGCAACCGATGGATTTGCATCCGTTTCGCACGCGTGAAGTACCTCCTTTATCCGGCGTGACACTTTGGGATTTGGTGGACGCCTTTCGCAAGTTGTACTTGCGTTTACCGCCTAGTGAGCGCGTCGCCGAAATTCGGGGTCATGTTGAGCGCGTCGAAAACGTTATGGAAGAAATCGTGGAAAGAATGCGCCGCTACCGGATGACGGAGTTTGCCGTGTTATTTCAGGGAGCGCGCACGCGCCCAGCGCTCGTGACGGCGTTTCTTGCCGTTCTTGA
Source organism: Alicyclobacillus hesperidum subsp. aegles (assembly GCF_027923525.1). NCBI lineage: Bacteria > Bacillati > Bacillota > Bacilli > Caryophanales > Alicyclobacillaceae > Alicyclobacillus > Alicyclobacillus hesperidum. Next base: position 156,993 of record NZ_BSBJ01000006.1, read on the forward strand.
ACTGATTAAAGATGGCCGCTTGGCGTGCCGCCAAACAGAACCTTTTGGTCCACTTGAGCTGATTTGGGTAGGGGATTGATATGCACCTGTTGTCCGCATTGGAAGCCGTCTTGTTTGCAGTCGGAAGCGACGGTTTAGAAACGAGGGACATCGCCTCCATTCTCGGTGTTTCCCCGGGCGAGGCGGAGAGTCTATGCCTACAGTTGCGGGCACAACTTGACGAGCGCGCGGCTGGGATCGCCGTGCAACAAGTCGCCGACACGTGGCAATTGGTCACTCGCCCTGAATACGCTGATTATCTCAAGCGGATGGCGCAAACGCCGATGCAAAGCACATTGTCGACCGCGGCGCTCGAGGTGCTCGCAGTCGTGGCCTACAAGCAACCCATCACACGCGCGGAAATCGACGAAATTCGCGGCGTGCAGTCGGATCGCGCCTTGGCGACATTGGTGCACCGCCAACTTGTCGCAGAGGTCGGTCGTCAGGATGCCCCAGGTAGGCCCATCCTCTATGGCACAACAAGCGAGTTTCTACGCCAATTCGGTCTTCGTTCGCTCGACGAACTGCCCCCCTTGCCAGAAGATTTAGGGCGCGAAGGCGTCTCGCTGTTCCAACTGCCATCCGACATCGCTCGTGACTGACAGGTTAAGTATAGGAGTGCTGGAAGGTACGCATAATGTCATCGACACGAAAGAGGTGGCGTGCGTACCATGTGGCTGCTCCTCATTGTATTGGCACTGCTTGTACTCGTCTTTTTGTTCCTTTGCCTTCCTGTTGAAATTTCGCTTGCGTATGAGCGCGTGCATGCGGACGACAGCGCGTCTATTGAAATTCGAACACTGCTTGGTCTGGTTCGCGTGCGGCGCGAGTTGACGAAACTGGAAGCGACGCAGACCGAGGGCGGACCGGCCGTCGTTGCGCATGGCAAAGCAGGGCACGATGGCCCAACCGACGAGGGAGGGGTTTCGACGGCAGATGTTCCCCGGCGCTGGGATCAAATTCGTGAGTTCGTCGCGTTTATCAAGCGTGCTCTGCACATCGCCAAAAACACGTCCCCGCACATTCACATCTACAATCTACGTGTCGAAGCCCACGTAGGGGTCAACGACTCGGTGCAAACGGGCATGCTTGTAGGCACCATGTATGCAGCGATCAGCACGTTTCTTGGTTGGCTCAGTCACCAGTGCAAGTTTGTCGATCGCCCGTATATTCAAGTACGTCCCGCCTTTCATCAGACTCTGTTTCATCTGCGAACGCAAAGCATATTGCGGATACGAATGGGGTACGTTATCAGCGCAGGAATCCGGCTGCTTGTAGCCTGGAAAAGGAGGGCTTTTTGACGTGGAGCACCCAATCCAAGGATTGATGCAAACGGCGATGGCCAACATTCGGGAAATGGTCGACGTCAACACGATCATCGGCGACCCCGTGGAGACCCCTGACGGGACTGTCATTTTACCAGTCTCAAAAGTGGGGTTTGGCTTTGCGGCTGGCGGTAGCGAGTTTGAAGGCGGCGACGGGGGATCCGGCCAGGGGGGTGAACACCCGTTTGGCGGAGGTTCTGGCGGCGGTGTTTCGATCACGCCAATCGGCTTCCTCATTGTACACGGAAACAATGTGAGGTTACTTTCAACCGACAATCAAAACCAGTTGTATGACCGGTTGATCGATATGGCTCCCAGCGTGATCGAGCGCATTCAACAGTTGTTTGCAGGCGGCGGTGGACAGGCAAACAAGCAACAGAGCCAGCCTCCTGTGATGTGATACAGAGTTCCGGCTTTGGCTCTGCGTGAGTGTTATCTGGGCCAAAGTCGGCATACCCTGTACGGACAAGGTGTTGTCCGACGGGGGTGTTTCCTGCGTGATCGACTTTATTTGGCTCACTTTGTTTCTCTCAGGCATCGTCACAGCTATGTTTACAGGCCATATGTCGCACGTCGCAAACGCCATATTAAAAGGGGCGGAAAGCGGCGTGCAGTTGTCGATTGGACTGATTAGCGCGATTGCGCTGTGGCTGGGTCTCATGAAGATTGCGGAGCAGGCCGGTGCGGTGGGGTGGTTATCCGCCCGCTTGCGACCTGTGGCGCGTTTTTTGTTTCCGTCCGTGCCGCCGGACCATCCGGCTATGGGTGCAATTCTCGCAAACATGAGTGCCAACTTGCTTGGTATTGGCAATGCAGCCACACCGCTCGGTCTACAGGCGATGCGCGAGTTGCAGACACTCAATCCCGACAAAGAGACTGCCAGTGACGCCATGTGTACGCTATTGGCAGTCAATACGGCGAGTATCACGCTGATTCCAACGACCGTGATCGCCATGCGCATGCAATATCATTCGGCGCATCCGACTGCGGTCGTCGGTACCACGCTCATCGCATCGGCCATCGGAACGGTCGCCGCGATCGCGCTGGATCGCATGTACCGTGCAATTGATCGGCGACGGCGGGGGAGAGCGTGATGCAGCAGGCAATTTCGGCAATTAGCGAATGGATGTTGCCACTGCTCGTTGGTGTCATTTTGCTTCATGGCATCGTTAAACGCGTGCCCATTTACAGCGCGTTCGTCGACGGTGCGAAAGGTGGTTTTGGCACGGCAGTTCGTTTGATCCCGCATTTGATCGCGATGGTTGTGGCGGTCAGCGTGTTTCGGGCATCAGGTGCCATGGACTTGCTCGTCAAATGTTTACATCCCGTACTCAATTGGTTGCACATTCCTGCTGAGGTTGCCCCTATGGGCATTCTCCGTCCCATCAGTGGCCAAGGTAGTCTAGCGATGATGATCGACATTTTTCAGAAGCATGGTCCAGACTCGTGGCTTGGCATGCTGGCATCGACGATGCAAGCTTCTTCGGATACAACGTTATATATTTTAACTGTTTATTTTGGCAGTGTGGGCATCAGCCGCTTTCGGTATGCGCTGAAAGTAGGTTTACTCAGCGACTTCATCAGTGTCCTTGCATCCGTGTTCGCCGTATCGCTCTTTTCTGGTATGATACACTTCTGATACATCGCGGGATGTTTTGAAGACATCTACATAGGGCGGCAGACGGGAGTATAAGCATGGAACGACTGCAAAAAATTTTGGCACACGCCGGCGTCGCATCTCGACGCAAGTGTGAGTCTTTGATTGCAGATGGCCGGGTAAGCGTCGATGGAAAAACAGTGACCGAGCTTGGTTACAAAGTCGACCCCGCTCGTCAAGTGATCGCCGTCGACGGTAAGCCAATTCGCCTCGAAGCAAAGGTTATTATTCTGCTGAACAAGCCGACGGCTTACGTGTCGACGGTGTCCGACCCGGAAGGGCGACGGACGGTTATGTCTCTTTTGCCGAAAATCGAAGAGAGGCTCTATCCCATTGGCCGGCTCGATTATGATACGAGCGGGCTCTTGCTGTTCACTAACGATGGCGCATTGACCGAGCGCTTGTTGCATCCTTCTCATCATGTCGAGAAGGTTTATCGGGTCACGGTGCAAGGTCGAGTGAACAAAGAGGCCCGTCAATTGTTGCAGCAAGGTGTTGAACTTGACGACGGGCTAACGGCACCTGCAGTCGTCGAGGTGTTACGGCAAGGGGAAGAGTCCGTTGTTCATTTGACGATTCACGAAGGGCGTAATCGTCAGGTTCGCCGCATGTTCGAAGCGCTCGGCTTACCGGTGAAGCGGCTCAAGCGAATCGCGTTTGGCCCTATCGCACTCGGCCACTTAAAGACGGGTGAGTGGCGCATGCTTGAGCCTGATGAATGGAAGGCGTTATATCGGAGTGTCGATCTGACGGCGCCGCCATACGTAAAGCCGACATTTCTTGATTCACCACGCCCGAAGCGCGATTCTCGACGCGGTGGTGCGCAGGCGCGCAAGGCGACATCTGCAACAGGAGCGCGGAGGAAGGGCAACACGACTGGCTTTCGGTGAAATTCGCTGCGTATGTTCCTTCGTCTAGGCCACATGCTAAGGGCGGAGGAGGTGTTGCCAAGTGAAACGTGTTGTACGTATGGTAGCAGTTGGTTTGGTTGCACTGTCCGTCGCCGGTTGTGGTACAGGCAAAAACGCAGCGCAAACAGGTACTGATGTGCTGAATGCGACGCGCCAAGCCGGCAACGCGGTGACAAACGCCACAGACCGAGCCGGACAGATAGCGGACAAGGGCGCGCGCGATCTCGCGAATGGCGCGGCGACGGCAACTCGTCGAGCAGGACAGGCTGCCGCAGACATTGGCAATCGCGTGCCGGGCGTCCCGGCCAACCCTCAGCATGCAAATGCTGTGCACATGCAAATTGCTCAAAAGATCTCCGATGATCTTGTGCGGGCCGGCTATGCCAAACAGGCCGTGACGTTTGTCGCTGGCGACACGGCTTATGTTGCACTGCAGCAAGCCCACCCGGCAACGACCAACCAGGGACTGAAGGATAAACAGGCCATCAGTCATCGCGTACGTCGCATGAATCCGCAAATCCGCACAGTGTACGTAAGCGCTAACCCAGACGTTTATGCGCGTTTCCAAAGTTTTTCGAAAGACCTAGCTGCAGGTCGACCGGTAGATGCTGTCTGGAACAACTTTCGGACCTCTGTTAGCCGGATGTTTCCGACTCAATCCTAAACAGTCGATCCGTCGGTTGCAGGGCTTTAAGCGCTCTGCGATCGGCGGATCGTTGTTGACGAGATCTTCTGGCCTTATAATGGACAGAAAGACAGGGACGGAGGTCGCAAGATGCCACAACCACGTATTCTGGTCGTTGACGACGAAGAGCGCATACGGCGATTGGTTCGGATGTATTTGGAACGCAGCGGATTCTCTGTTGCGGAAGCGGAAGATGGCAATGAGGCTGTGGACAAGGCGCTGTCCGAGCCGTACTCGCTGATCGTTTTGGATCTGATGTTGCCAGGAATGGACGGGCGCGATGTGTGTACGCAAATTCGACAACACAGCAACGTGCCCATCATTATGTTGACGGCTGCGGGCGATGAGTCGAACCGGATACACGGATTCGAACTTGGCGCAGATGACTATGTTGTCAAACCGTTTAGTCCTCGTGAATTGGTGATGCGCATCAAGGCATTGCTGAAACGAACGGGAGAAGTGGATTACGCTCGTAACGACTTAAACCAGACGCTTACGTTTCCCGGGTTGTCCATCCAGATTGATGCCCGCCGCGTGGAAGTGGATGGCAATGAGGTGAGCTTGACCCCAAAAGAGTTTGATCTCTTGGTCTATATAGCACAGCGTCCTGACAAAGTGTTTAGCCGCGAAGAGTTGTTGCGCGATGTCTGGAACTATCAGTTCTACGGAGATCAGCGCACGGTCGATACGCATATCAAGCGACTCCGAGAAAAACTTGGACAAGTGTCGCATAGCGTCAGCCAATACATCGTCACGGTATGGGGCGTCGGTTACAAGTTCGAGGTGGCCTCGTGATTCGCAACAGTGTTGTCGCGAAGCTGTGGCTGACCATCGTAGGCATGGTGTTCGTCATTCAAGCTCTGTTGTCCGTGCTTTTGCAACAGGTATTTAACAAGTACATTGTCCAGCGAGAAGTTGAAACCTTGACCCAACTCGCCACCTCAATCCAGTCCGTGTTGACATCTAATTCCGATCGCGGTGTCAAGGAACGAGTTGCGAGCGATCTCGCACGCAATGTGGAGCGAGCGGAGATTAAGTATGGAATTCCTTATACAAAAAATCCCACATTGCTTCGAGCATACCGCAGTTTGACACCGTCGCAAAAATCCCAATTCAACGATGGCGAGCCGGTAGCTGTGCATCGCGTGGGGAACCAGTCCAATGAGTTGGCTGTCTATGTCAAGCTTCCGGATGCCGGGGCGTCGCCCGGTATGCTGGTAGTCACACAGCAGATGAGCGTTCTCGATGAACCTGCGCATGAGATGCGCAACTTAGTCATTTTTGATACGGTTTTGGGTGTTATCCTCGCGACAGGCTTCGCTTTTGTCATTTCGAACAACCTATCACGGCCGCTGTTGCAAATGAATCGCGCGGCGGAGCAAATGGCCCGTGGACACTATCGGCAACGAGTCAAAGTCGTAACCAATGACGAAGTCGGCAGGTTAGGCCATACCTTTAACGCACTGGCGGAGGAGTTGTCCGCAACCATCGAACAACTTTCGATGGAGAGAGAAGGGCTACAGCGCATCTTGTCTTCGCTCGAGGATGGTGTTGTTGCAACGGACATGCAAGGCCGTGTGGTCCTTGCCAATCCTCCGGCAAGGAGAAGGTTGCGCATGCTATCGGTTGCCGAGCAAGGCGTGGTCAATGAACAACTATTGCCGGATCGATTGATGAAGCTGTTTGCTCGGGTTACCCAAGAACAGGAACCGGTCTTCCGCGAAGATACGTGGGAAGGTCGCACGATGGCCATCACGATGCTTCCTTTGTACGAGGCAGATGCTACGACGATGCGGGGAACGTTATGCGTATTGCGAGATGTGACGGAAGAGCGCAGGCTAGACCGCTTGCGCAAGGATTTTATTGCAAACGTGTCACACGAGTTACGTACTCCTCTGAGTATGATGCAAGGGTATACAGAAGCACTTCTGGATGATATCTCGGACGATCCGGCCATGCGTCACGAGCTCACCGAGATCATTCACGATGAAACGCTCCGTATGAAACGGTTGGTCAACGACTTGCTCAACTTGGCACAGTTAGAAAGTGGACAATTCCAGATGAATATTCATCATATCGATTTGGTGCAACTGATCCGGCGTACAGCACGGAAATTTCAGGCTCTGGCCTCTGACTATGGATTGGCGTTCAAGTTGTCTACGCAGGACGAACCGGTATGGATTGAGGCGGACGAAGACAGGCTTGAACAGGTCTTTACAAACCTGTTGGACAATGCTTTCCGCCACACAGCGGAAGGCACGATTTCTTTTGCGTCGGATATTCGCAACGGCTACGCATACATTCGGGTTTCCGATACGGGAGCAGGCATTCCTGAAGAAGATTTACCGTATATTTTCGAGCGGTTTTATAAGGCGGATAAAGCGAGAACGCGTTCTCGATCTGGTACAGGTCTCGGCTTGGCGATTGCGAGACAAATTGTGCTGGAACACCATGGTGACATATTGGTTGAAAGCCGGTTCGGCGAGGGTACAACGTTCACAGTTGTTTTACCCATCAGCACCGATTCAGAGCAACGTCAATCCGACGAGTGGGAGTGAATCAGCGTTGGCCTGGATATATTATTATCGATTGGTTGATACTCGTTTTCAAGCGGACTGCCTTGCAGCCCGCTTGGAAGAGGGAGTATGGTGGATGCCAAAGCGTCCGCCCAGGTTCATCGGTGTCTTCCAAACGCAGCGTGGACGCTATGGCGTCAAGGTTCTTTGGGACTAATGTGTCCCTTGCGATGGGGTGGAACAAGTACCTGAAAAATCGGATGGGACGGCGATAGTACCCGCACCGTTTTGTCACGGTTTGCGGTTCTCTTTGTCAGAGTTCATCAGGCATTTTCGTTGTGCCAATAATTCGATAACGACGCGTAAAAATGATGCCTCTGCTTCGGATAGCGTAGCCATTCGCTGGGCTGCTTCTAGGTAGGGCATGGCCGACTCATTCAAAATAAAGTTTTGCATGGAGAGCGGCAATTCATCCGGCGAGTTGCGCATGTTTGGTGTTCTGTACGCCGTATGGGGATCACATAGAACATGCAACGGTACGCCCAGTGCCGCGGCCAATCGCTGGGCATAGTCCAACGATGGGTGACGCTTGTCGCGTTCAATCGACGAGATGTGCGGTGTCGAAATTCCCGAACGCATAGACAACTCCTGTTGTGACCACGATCTGCTCTGTCGAATGGCTCGAACACGGCTCCCAAAAGAATCCTTCATGTAAATCCTCCTAACAATTAGTGAATCATGCTCACGGTGTAAATATATAGGCTGAGCGTGCATATGTAAATACAATACTGGAAATAATCTATAAAATTTTGTATAGGTGCGCGATGAAATGGTTTTTTACTGTAACGGTAATATCCTGGATACCTTAAAACGCATCGATATGTCACGGTTTTGCAGATCCCAATTAGTGGCCATTACAGGTGCAGGCATTAGTGTGGAAAGTGGTTTACCTGTTGGAACCGGCTCCGTTATGGGTGTTTCGCTTGACGACTTTTTTCGACGGGATATTTGGCTGGATGATCCTCACTCAGCTTATGATGCCTATCGTCACATGCTGTCGACATGGCGGAGTGCTTCTCCCAATGCCGCACATTTGGCATTAGCACACGCGGGCGTGCGCATTGTCACCCAAAATGTCGATGGCCTTCATCGTGATGCTGGTAGTCAAAGCGTAATTGAATTACATGGCAATTTGCGGGAATTGCGGTGTGATGTATGTAGCTCGCTTTTCACCGCCAAGTTGGCCTTTCGGGAAGCGGTTCCACGATGCCCAACGTGTGCGGGAAGACTATTCCCTGGGGTTGTGTTTGAGGGTGAACAGGTACGCCACATCGCGAGGGCGACGGAATGGGTTGCAGATGCGCGCTGTGTCCTCGTTGTGGGCACAGAAATGAATATGGATCCTGTTCGCAGGTTACGAGAAGTGGGGGTGCGAGCTGGTGCGGACATCATTTGGGTTTTGGATGACGCGGAGGCATGGGTTTGCGCATTGGTAGATGCGTGTCGTTAAAGTTCGTGCAAAATCGCGAATTTTCTACAGGAACTAGGGCCCGTCCTATTTCTTTCTCGACTTTTGTCATGTATAATGAGAACAGACTTTCCCATATCCTTATGCGCAAATCGCCCCCTAATCAGGTTGGTTTACCACAGGGGGCGTTTTGCATGGGAACATATTGGAGATGGCAGGTACGCCGTCTGCGAGAAAAAGTAGAGGGATGGACGGTTGACAGAGCGGATAGCGCATTATGCGCTTGTATTCGACAATAGCCGTAAAGCAAAATCGGTTCGGCAATTATATGACGTGCTACGCGCTCGCGCACAGCAAGAGGATCTACTAGACGTTGCGGTGTTCGGTGAGGTAATCGGACGGGATGGCGTGCGCGTAAGGGAGCCAGATCGCTACAAAGTGTTAAACCTTCGTCTTCAAGATGAGCACATGAGCCCTTATTTCCGTACATCCATGAATTTATTTCAAATGCTGATGCTGGATGAAAGTATAGAGATGTCTATCTTTCGTGCCGAGAGGGCCTGGCTCTTTGAATTTCATGGCGTCGCTACTGGACCGGTGCCGTTTGGACAGAACGGGTTTGATTTACGCTAGGCACCCGTTGCAGGTGTGCTAGCTGTTGCGAAGGTGTACTGTCCTACGCCGTGTGGCGCCGACATTTCGTAAAATTTTTGCAGATATTTCGGCGAGAACGAGAAGCAATACGGCCAAGATAATGTCGGCCCACAAGGTGGAGGCCAGCGCAAACGTGTCGTAGGTTCCGTGAGCAAGCGCTGGCAGCAAATATGCGAAAGCTTTGTTCTTGCCGTCAAACTTAGTTTTAGCGAATCGATATCCCATGATGATTGCAAACATGAAGTGAGCTGGCACGGCTGTGACCGAGCGTACGATGGCCGTTAGAAAGCCAGAACTTGTCACATATAAGATATTCTCGACGGTTGCAAAACCAAGTCCGATTGCAGCCGCATAGACGATACAATCGACACGGCCTTGGATAAGACTGCTGTGAAGGACTGTGCGGTCAAAAATCGAGGCCTTGAGAAATTCCTCAATCATCCCAGCAATAAAAAAGGCCGTAATAATCCGTCCCTCGAGACCTCCTTGTTGAAAGCCAGGGCTATCCATTGTCATTCGCTCGATGAGCCCTGCTGGAAAGACGATGGCGGCCCCGAGGAGGAACAGTCGTATTATTTGCCGCTTGGGTTCGGGGTGGAGTTGATCGCGCGTGTAAATAAAGATCAACAAAAACAAGCCCGGAATGACGGCGAGTGCAACATACAACATTGGGCCCACTCCTTGTCGGAAATTGTGCCCGTAGTTTGGCGAATGGAGGCGGCAAATATGTTTGAAGGAGACATCCGGGAATTGGACCCGCAGGTAGGTGAGCCCGTCACCTATCGCTTATCGTTATCGTCGGGAACGATAGAACTTGCCAGTTGGTTTAACAAGACCGTGCGGGTGAACTTTACAGGCGTCCGGCGGTGCATTGTTTGTGGGCGGAAGGTAAACAAGCTTTTTCAAAATGGATATTGTTTCCCGTGCGTTCGCTCATTGGCTGAATGTGACCTTTGCATTGTCAAACCCCATGACTGTCACTTTCACCTCGGTACATGCAGAGACGAGGCGTTTGCGGAAGAACACTGCATGGTTCCGCACTATGTATATCTCGCTTGGAGTAGTGGTTATAAGGTTGGTCTCACCAGAAAGGGAAGACAGTTTAAACGATGGATGGACCAAGGTGCCACACTGGCGTTGCCGATAGCGGAAGTACCAACTAGAAAGTTAGCTGGGGAACTGGAAATGGAAATTGCAAAGCACTTGCCGGACAAAACGGATTGGCGAAAAATGCTTAAAGAAGAGCAACGGCCGGAACAGTCGCTTGCGGAACTTCGTCAAGACGTCGTGGCACGATTGGCTCCAGAGTTTTCACAGTACGTGCTTTCGGATGTTACAACATACGCGTTTCGTTATCCGCGGCCGGAAGGATTTAATGTCAATATAAAGTCTGTACAACTGGATAAGCAACCGATTTGGGAGGGGACGTTAAGGGGCGCTAAGGGCCAATACTTGTTGTTTGACGAGGGTGTGTGGAATGTAAAGAAGTTCGCTGGTTATGAAGTGTCAATTACGTGTTTGTAGACGTTGGTAGCATAGGAACTATCCGTAAAACCATTTCATGAACTCGTGGTATGTGGACACACTATCCCATGCGAGGGGGATATCACATGACATGGGTGTATGAAGCTCGCCTGTACGACTCAAAGTCGGTGGCGTCATACGTCGCAATGTGCATACGCGACGATCATCTACAAAGTGGCAATACGGATCTTCGCGTACAGGTCTACAAAACACGACGGGGCAACTATGGTGTGCGCTATCGGAGAGATGTATCGGTCTAAAGCCCGTTTTTGGAAACCCATCTCACGCCCGTTTCTCCCCAAGAATACAATGTACAACGCATCGTCGTGGGCGTATGCGGCTTTTGTTGTTCTTAGGGGTGACGCACATGATGAAAAAGTCGCAGGTGTCGGCTGGGAAGCGGCATTCCGGAGCTGCGATTCCCAATTTCGTGAAATTAGTTGAGCGTTATAAAAAGTCTGTCCTCGGCATTGAGGTTGTTCAGACTCCGTACCGCGATCGAACGCTGTTTTTCCCCTGGGATCGCCCTGTGCCAAGAGTCGGTCGCTCCGCCCTGAACATTGGAACAGGTTTTGTATTCCACCCCAAAGGGTACATTTTGACCAATGAACACGTGATCGCCGAGGCAGATCGCATTATGCTACGTGCTTTTGGGCGCAAGGAACTCATTGATGCAGAAGTTGTCGGGCGCGATCGCCGGCATGATATCGCCATTTTACGGGCTGACATGCCTGTCCCCTCGCCCATCCTGAGACTTGGCCATAGTCGGGACATTCACGTGGGAGAATGGGTGTTGGCCATCGGTTCGCCGCTCGGCCTCGATCATACGGTGACGGTAGGCATCGTTAGTGCCAAAAACCGTCCGCTACAAATTGGTGATCGCGACTACCCAAATCTCATTCAAACAGACGCGGCCATCAATCGAGGCAATAGTGGTGGACCACTCATCAACCTCCGTGGCGAAGTGATTGGCATGAACACAGCGGTGTCCCAAAGTTCGCAGGGCATCGGTTTTGCCATCAGCGCGGATGTGCTGAGAAAACGAGTGAGCGAAATTTTGCATGAGCCACTCTGATATCCATCGCCTCACGATTGTGGTACAGTATCGATGTCCGTCTGCCACGACTAGGTTGCGAGACGGAGATAAATCTGTACCTTGGAGGCAGTTATGGTCAACGATATTCCTCAGTACAATGCGGATGAACTGAAGCGGTTGCTACAGGCTGGCGATGTACAGGTGATCGACGTGCGGACACCAGAAGAATACGCAGAGGGCCACATTCCCAACGTGCCGCTGCGACCGATGCAGGAAGTAGCAGATTGGATGTCAGAGCTCGATCCGCAAAAGTCGTATGTGTTTGTCTGCCGTAGCGGCAATCGATCGCAGCGCGTTGCCGAATTTTTACGTGCCAACGGTTTCGAACATGTGGCCAATTACAGCGGCGGCATGTTGGTGTGGGATGGCGAGCTTGAATAACGGCGGAGAAAAAATAGTTGGCGTGGATTTTGCTCGTACCACGTCTTCAGAATTTCGTCCGTCGTCCATTCATTTTCGGAGTCGAGGCGACGCCGTAGGTCTGCGGTGATGTCGCGAATCCGGATGTTGAGTTCATCCACCTTCACACCGTCGACGAGCTGATCCCAAGCGTAGCGCATGCAAGTGCGACGCAGGAGGTTGTGGCGAGCGCTCTCGCTATATATTTGAAAATCCCCGCTCTCCATCAGGATGATCACTCCGGACGGTGTGAAGATGTAATCCCCTGCTTCCTCAATACTTGCCTCAAAGATACGCCCAATCTTGGCCATGTCAGGTTCCCCTCCCGGTTCGTTTCTTCACTGTACGAGATCAGACCAGGCAACTGCAACTTTGCAGGTTGGTCGGTGTCTAGGCATTCAACGGGTTCGTAAAGCATCTTGGCCGCATACGATGGGCTGAGGAGGGGCGAGCGGTGACATATCATGATGCCTTGGCACAACTCGGAATTCTTCATGCACACCCTGGCGGTGAACAATTGACTACGTGGTGGATGGACCGCATTTCGTTGCGAGAACACGCTCGTATCTTGGATGTCGGCTGTGGTAACGGTGCAACTGCATGTTTACTTGCGCAACGTTGGGATGCAAATGTCACCGTGCTCGATGTGCGTCGCAAGATGATCGATCACGCTCTTCGTTTAGCTTCTGAGCGCAATCTACGTTTGCGTGGAGTGGTGGGTTCGGCCGAGGCGATGCCGTTCCAGCGCGAATCGTTCGATGCGATTGTCAGCGAATCTGTGTTGGTCTTTACGAAGCCCCACCGTGCCCTTCGGGAATATCGGCGCGTGATGGAGGAAAATGGTTTCGTGATTGCGGTTGAGATGATGACACTTGGCCCTGTGACGGACGCTTGGCGAAGAGAAGTCCGAAATCTATATGGCGCTCAGTATGTGCCCGATCTGTCCGGGTGGAAACAGCTTTTTCACGATGCCGGTTTTGAGGTCAAGGTGCTGCGCTCCGGCTCGGTGTCAAGCTTGCCCCTGCCGGTAAATCAGCAAGACTCAACTTTGGCTGATCCGAAGGCATTATTGGATCCTCAAGTTCGAACAGTTCTGCAGCGTAACGCCCAGTGGATGGAGGAACACGGAAAAGAAATGGGCTACGGTGTGTTTGAACTGCGTTGTAGACGAACATAAACCTTGTGTTCACTGGACATAGTACAATCGACATCGCCTTCTCGATCGCGATCGTACTCGCTCCAAACATCTGATGATGCAAGCCTATGTTGAACCCGGTCTCGAGGGATATCAGGGCGACGGATGTCAGTTGTGTAGGTTGCAGAGGAAGGTTTGGACCTTATGGGATTCAACAGAGCTGTCAAACGCCTGATCCTTGGATTCCAAGGTTAGTCGGGTACGGGGTAATCGCGAAGCGGTGTTTGATGCCGGCGGTTGGTTGACCGCCGGCCGTATTTATATAAGCCATTCATCAGGAATACGAAAGGGTGTAAACCCGAGATAATCGCTGCTTACAAGCCGGTAGTAAACGCCTTCTAAATAACCGTTATAGGCAAATTTGTGTGACGCCCCGTGCAGATGCCCATATAGACAAACCTTCACGTTATAGGACTGTAGCAGTGACGAAAAAGTGCTTGACTCGCCGGTGCTGTCGACGGGCGGGTAATGCATCATGCATACGATAGGTAAGTTGGTGCGACTCGCCTCTTCCAATGACAGCGTTAAGCGGTGTTCTTCTCGATGCAAAAGTTTGGCGTCATCTTCTGTGAAGCTTGGGTGTGATGGCAGGAGCCACCCTCTCGTACCTGCAAAACAGACTTCGCCAATGCGTATACAATCGTTTTGTAGCGCGAATGTCTGCGCATCCATGCACTGACGAACTTTTTGAATCCCACTCCACCAATAGTCATGGTTTCCACGAATCAATATTTTGGTCCCAGGGAGCTGTCGGATCCAATGTAGGTCGCTTCGGGCTTCGTCCAGTGTCATGGCCCACGATATATCGCCAGGAATACATACGATGTCCGAATCAGTAACGCGTTCTTCCCATGCAAAGCGAATGCGAGCAACGTGATCCTTCCACAGGGCACCGAAGATGTCCATCGGCTTATTGACCGAGCTTCCCAAGTGTAAATCGCCGATTGCGTATATTGCCATATACGACGCCCCCCTTAAATGCCCATGATACCACGACGTGTGAAAGAATAAATCGATTGCAGATTTTTTTCTTGAATCAGCTCGAATTGGTCTAAACATTATCGACTGCCCGCGCCGCATTTGCCAGGATTATTGTCGAGGTGAGGGGCGAGATGTGGACTGATGAACAACTTAGCATTATTTCTCCGCGTGAAGGATCAACATGTGTAGTGGCTGCACCTGGTAGCGGCAAAACTTCGGTTCTAACAGAACATATTGCACAGGTTGTCAAGGCTCGTCGGGTTGCGCCAGCCTCGGTTTTGGCGATGACTTTCACCAGGCAAGCCGCTGAGCATATGCGCATGAAACTTCGTACTCATCCCTTGCTCAACGAAAAGGAAGTCGAATCTTTACAAATCGGGACATTTCACGGATCGATGTTTCGCTTCATGATGGAACTGCGTTCTGATATTCCGGTGCTACTCAGCCGTGAAGAACAATTTGCATGTATGCGAGAGGCCATTGAGAAAGTCATCGGTCAGTCAAAGGCTGTAGGTTTCTACGACACCGCCTCTTGGTTGACGCGTTACACAAAATATGTCGGCACAGGTAGAACGACGGGGGAGCGGCACGAGCAGAAGATTTATCAGGCCTACAATCGCATCAAGCGTTGCGCCAATCGGTGGGATCATGACGATATTCTTGCCGAAAGTTTGGCCGTTCTTCGATCCGGAACGAAGCCTGAGCGGTGGACCAAAATCCGGTATATTCTTGTCGATGAGTTCCAGGATACGAATCAGCCGCAGTGGGAAATTGTCCGCCTGTTGCACGAATCCTACCATACTCCTATTTTTGTTGTTGGCGATGACGATCAATCCATTTATGGGTTCCGCGGAGCCTCACCATTATTTTTGCAACACGCGTCCGAACAACTTTTTCATATCGAGCAGTTTCTACTTACCAAAAACTTTCGATCGTGTATCTCTATCGTACATGCAGCTGAACAGTTGATTCAGCACGTGTCATCTCGCATTGATAAGCCATTACGGCCTGTGTCGAGCCGCGAGGGATATGTTCGTGCTGTGGAAATAGATCATGAGGGGGCTGAAATCAGCTGCATCAAAGATATCCTGAAAAGCTGTCTGCAAATACCCTGTTCGATAGCCATTTTAGCGCGAACTCGTCGGCAGGTGGCGCGCGTCTGGGGGGCGCTACAACGTGAACTGGGAGTCACATGGCGTTCGTTGCAAAGAAGAGTGGAATTTCGAACGTTCCACGATAGCAAGGGAAAGGAATGGGATATTGTCATTTTGCTAGACACCGTCGTTGAGCGTGTTGATCCAAATTTCATCAATGATGAGGAACGCCGTCTATTCTACGTGGCGATGACTCGCGCCAGATCGGTATTGCTATGCCTTGTGCCTCGGACAATTGACGGTGTCAAAACCCTGCCGAGTCCCTTTCTGTTTGAATCTCAAGTCTTATTTGGGACGTGGTCACAAGGGGAAGTGCAACAAATTCAACAGTGCTTAACGGTAGAGGCGTAACACATATTGCGAAAACATTACTGTTTGGTCCCATTTCCCAGTGGACAACCAACGTCCTGCGTAGTATAGTAGTCGATGCCGCTTGGGACGGCGCCCTACGGCAACGCCCGGTGGCCAATCGGTCAAGATGCTGAGTTCGCCAGTGAGTGAGCGATGCAAAACTTACCGGTTGACGATGAAGTGTGAGATGTGATATATTGATTGGGCTGCCTCGAACGGCAGCGTCGCTCCTTGAAAACTAAACACACACCACGCCAGTTCATCTGTCTCGCGTATGCGAGATAGTGAGATTTCATTGAGAGTTTGATCCTGGCTCAGGACGAACGCTGGCGGCGTGCCTAATACATGCAAGTCGTGCGGACATCTTCGGATGTCAGCGGCGGACGGGTGAGTAACACGTGGGCAATCTGCCTT
>NZ_BSBJ01000007.1:0-165986 GCF_027923525.1 Alicyclobacillus hesperidum subsp. aegles
TCCGCCGCTGACATCCGAAGATGTCCGCACGACTTGCATGTATTAGGCACGCCGCCAGCGTTCGTCCTGAGCCAGGATCAAACTCTCAATGAAATCTCACTATCCCGCATACGCGAGACAGATGAACTGGCGTGGTGTGTGTTTAGTTTTCAAGGAGCGACGCTGCCGTTCGAAGCAGCCCAATCAATATATCACATCTCACACTTCATCGTCAACCGGTAAGTTTTGCATCGCTCACTCACTGGCGAGCTCAGCATCTTCACCGACTGGCCACCGGGCTTTGCCGTAGGGCGCCGTCCCAAGCGGCATCGACTACTATACTACGCAGGACGTTGGTTGTCCACTAGAAGATGTTGGTGACCCAACTCATCTTTGAGGAACCCCACAACGCGTAGTTTGGCAAGATGAGCGCCGCCATCACAGCGGCGAAAAGCATAGTAACATTCTTCGCCGCCTGTGTCAAGCGTTTCTGTTCCTTGTCACACGAGCAGCAAATCCCACCCAGATGTGTGTTTGTGATTCCTATGCCATCTTCAACAAAGCTACTCGAACCTACGACGAAAAGGCTCCATACGATACAGTAAGCTTCAGCAGGCGCTCCTTCCCCGGGATACAGCCATCAAAACTGTGCGCCTGCTGAAGCTCAAAACAGCTCAAAACACTTATTCAACGTCAATCCCCGTCAAATCACCTTGCTCAAACGCAGTTAGCCACGCCCTCTGGCGCGGGGTAAGCTGCTCAATCCGCAAAAGATCCGGCCGTTCTTTCCAAGTCCGATACAAGGCGTGTCGCTCCCGCCATTCTGCGATCCGTTGATGGTTGCCCGACACCAAAACCTCCGGCACCGCCAGATCCCGATATACAGCCGGACGCGTGAATTGCGGATACTCAAGTAAGCCCTGAACGTGCGATTCATCCTCGAGAGACGCCGCATTGCCCAAGACGCCCGGCAGCAATCTGGTCACTGCATCGATCACTGCCATCGCCGCGATCTCGCCACCCGTCATCACAAAATCGCCTAACGATAGTTCCTCGGTTGCAAGTGCTTGCCGAACGCGATCGTCAAACCCTTCGTAGTGGCCACATATCAGCACAATCCGCTCGGACTGGGCGTACTCCTCTGCTACCTGCTGGGTGAATCTGCGGCCGGACGGTGACAACAGTACCACGCGCGCGCGTGGCGATTCCAATCTAGTATTCAAGCGGTTGCAAAGATCATCGATGGCTTCAAACAACGGCTCCGGCTTTAGCAACATGCCTGCGCCACCACCGTAAGGCGTGTCGTCGACAGTGCGATGCCGGTCCTTTGCATATTGCCGAAAATCGATCAGTTCAACATCCACCGCGCCAATCTCTGCAGCACGCTTCATCATACTCTCACCAAGCACACCCGAAAACATATTCGGAAAGAGTGTGAGCACGTGAATCGCAAGTGCCATCATCAGCCCTCCGACTCGCTGTCATCGTCCAGTAAGCCTGGCAAAAGATGAACCGTCATCTTTTTCGCAGCGAGATCGACCGCCAAAATACAGTCTGGAATCGCTGGCAGGAGAACGTCGGGTTGCCTTTGAGGGCGACGGATCACATAGACGTCATTCGCACCCGGCGTCAGTACCTCCACCAATGTCCCAAGCCGTTCCCCCGCGTCCGTCCATACATCCAAACCCACAAGCTGATGAATGTAGTACGTCCCTTCAGGCAGAGGCAACAATTGCTCCTCAGAAACACAGAGCTCAAGGCCACGCCAATGTTCCACGTCGTGAATGCTGTTTAGCCCCTTAAAACCAACGATCCACATATTTTGATGTTTGCGACCGCTGCGAACCTCAACTTCCGTAATCGGTGTTCCACCTTCAGGTCGAACATACAGCCTGGACCCCGGCGCGAACCTTTCCTCCGCGAAATCTGTCCGCGGATATACGCGCATTTCGCCGCGTAGTCCATGCGGTTTTGTCATCACGCCGACTGTATAGTACGTCGTCACCCTTCGATCCGCTGCCCGTTTTGGCGAATCTCGACGACAATGCCGTCGCGCACAATAATTTCCGAACCGAGCAACACCTTCGTCCAATCGTCTCCAGGCTTGACCTCTACCATGGTTTCAACCGTCATATTCTGAATCTCTGTACCAAGTTCCATTTGCTGAAACTGCTGCATTTGCTGAAATAATTCTTCCCGTCTTTGCTCACGCACACGCTTTTCATTCTCTACCTGCAGGCGCACCTGCTGCGCCAACTCACCGCTTTGCGCCATGGCCTGTTCGATAGCTTGCTTGCCTTGTTCCTCAATCTGTTCCAATTCATTCATGACCTGCTCGATCTGGCGGCGTTGTTCTGCAATGATTTGCTGCTTCGCGGCTTCCGTCAAAATAAACTTAACTGCCACAGGCTGCCGAATAACCACTTAAAATCTCCTCGCATCCTCTTATGACTGAATGTCGACAAACACCCGTTTTTTCTGACGATACGCTGCGGCACTAACCACGTTGCGGATGGCCTTGGCTACCCGCCCCTGTCGGCCGATCACGCGCCCTACGTCGTCCGGGTGCACCTTGACCTGATATGTGACCGTGTCGCCCTCTTCGATTGGGGAGACCAAAACAGCTTCGGGATGATCCACAAGAGAGCTAACGATATATTGAACCAAGTCTTTCATTGGCGATCACTCCGAAGGGCGGCCCATTAGGCCGCCCACAGTTCACTTCTGAAATTTTTGTTCATGGAACTTCTTCATAATACCTTCCAAGTGGAACAAGTAGCGCACTTTGTCGGAAGGTTGTGCTCCCGTACCCAACCAGTACAGAGCGCGCTCCTCGTCGATCTGGATTTGCGCAGGCTCAGTCAGTGGATTGTACGTGCCAATTTCCTCGACAAACCGACCATCGCGCGGAGAACGAGACTCCGCAACAACAACGCGATAGAACGGACGCTTCTTTGCACCCATGCGCTTCAAACGAATCTTCACTGCCATTTTGTAATGCCCTCCATATCGTTATTTTCGCTTTTTCTTGCGATGCTGGCGCTGCCTAGGCTCGCCACCACTGCCCGCAACTGAGTTGCTTGGCATGTCCGACAACGACGGCATGTCCTTAAGCCCAGGCATCCCCCCGAGCCCGCCCATCGCTTTCAAAGCACTCATCGCACTTCGTCGGCTCATTCGCTTACCCATACCCGTGAACCGTTTCATCATCTCGCGGGTCTGTTCAAACTGGTTTAACAATTGGTTCACTTCACGCACTGTCGTCCCGCTGCCATTGGCAATCCTCCGTCGGCGACTCGCGTTCATCACGCTTGGATCTTCCCGCTCAGCAGGCGTCATCGATGAGATGATGGCATCCATCCGCAAGAACCGCCGATCATTCAAATCGATGTTCTCGAGGCCTTTCATGCGATTCATGCCAGGAATCATCTTCAGAACTTGATCGAGCGGCCCTAAGTTGCGCACTTGGCGAAACATCTCTTGAAAGTCATTTAAGGTGAAGCTCGATGTGCGCATCCGCGCTTCCATCTCTTTGGCCTTTTCCAAGTCGATGCGCTCTTGAGCGCGTTCAATCAAGCTCAGCACATCGCCCATCCCGAGAATACGGGATGCAAGCCGATCCGGATGGAATGGTTCCAGCGGCTCAATCTTCTCACCAAGCCCGACGTACTTAATGGGGCATCCCGTCACCGCTCGTACGGTGAGTGCCGCCCCGCCGCGAGCGTCGCCATCCAGCTTGGTCAGAATGACACCTGTGACACCCAACCGCTGATGAAACGTCTCGGCGACATGGACAGCATCCTGCCCCGTCATCGCGTCGACCACTAAAAGAATTTCGGTCGGCTGCACAGCCGCCTTCATCCCCTCGAGTTCCTCCATCAACTGGTCATCGATGTGTAAGCGACCTGCGGTATCAATGAGAACGATGTCGGCCCCGGCCTTCTCAGCCTCTGCTAAACTCGCCTTCGCGATAGCGACTGGATTTGCATCCGCGCCTTGGTCGAATACCGGAATATCGATCTGCTTGCCGAGCACCTTGAGTTGGTCAATGGCGGCAGGGCGATACACGTCGGCGGCGACGAGCAAAGGTCGGTGCTGGTGTTGACGGAATGCAAGGCCCAGTTTAGCGATCGCGGTTGTCTTACCCGCGCCCTGCAACCCCACTAGCATGACGACAGTCGGCGGCTTTGGCGCCATTTGAATGCGTGCCTGCGCGCCGCCCATCAACTCCGTCAGCTCTTCGTAAACGATCTTTACGACCTGTTGCCCTGGCGTCAAACTCTTCTGCAGATCCTGGCCAACCGCCCGCTCCCGCACGCGATTGACAAAATCGCGTACAACCTTGACGTTGACGTCTGCCGCAAGCAATGCGAGCCGAATTTCACGCATCGCCTCTTGCACATCCGCCTCCGTCAAACGTCCTTTTCCGCGTAATCGATTGAGTGCAGACTGCAGACTGTTCGACAAACTCTCAAGCATCCGCCTCACCTCCCGTCAAGCTCGACAGCGTGGCAGCCATCTGCTCTATGGCCCTTTGCATACGCGTGCGATCCGCTTCCGGCAAGCGCGCCCGAACCGCCTGCCAGCAGTCGATGAGCAGCGCCCAAGCCGTACGCTGTTTCGCCGCAATCTCCTGCAGATGAAGTGCCGCTTCGTACACTTCAAGCTGCTCGCCGACGCGACGCAGTTGATCATGCACCGCCTGTCGACTAATCGACAGAACAGAACCAATTTCCGCGAGCGACATGTCTTCAAAATGGTACAACTCGACGATCTGTCGCTGACGCTCCGTAAGCAGCGGTTCGTAGAACGCATAGAGATCGCCTATGCGAGTGACCTCTCTCATACTATCTGGGTTCTGCGTCACTGTCAAGCAAATCTCCTTTACACCACAAATCGGCCGTTATGGCCTGCAAACCGCCTCCGCGTAAGCGGTCGCATCAAACGGCTGCAAGTCTTCGACCCCTTCGCCAAGGCCAATCCACTTCACCGGTATTCCTTGCTCGTGCACAATGGGCAGAACAATGCCACCTTTCGCTGTCCCGTCCAATTTGGTGATGACAATGCCGGTCACATCGACGACCTCTTTGAAAACCTTCGCCTGCATAAGGCCGTTTTGACCTGTTGTTCCATCAAGCACTAAGAGCACTTCATGGGGCGAGCCAGGCATTTCTTTTGCGGCGACCTTTCGAATCTTGGCCAACTCCGCCATCAGATGCGACTTGTTTTGTAGGCGACCTGCCGTGTCACAAATAATGATATCGATCCCGCGCGCCTTTCCGGCCGCGATGGCGTCGTAGACGACAGCCGCCGGATCCGCCCCCTGGCTGTGTCGCACCACATCGACGCCAACCCGGTTCCCCCAGGCCAGCAGTTGTTCGATCGCCGCTGCGCGGAACGTATCGCCAGCCGCCAGCAAGACCTTTTTACCTTGTGCTTGGTAATAATGAGCCAACTTGCCGATGGTCGTCGTCTTCCCTGCACCATTGACGCCAACGACCAAAACAAGTGTTGGACCCTCCGACTGCAAGTTCATGTCTGACGATCCGATATCGAGCATGTCCCGCATCACGTCGACCATCACATCGGGCAGGTCATCCGCGTTTTCGATCCGGCGCTTACGCGCGGCAACGCGAACGCGATCGACCAATTCCAGCGCGGTCTCCACGCCCATATCGGCCGCAATAAACGCCTCTTCCATCTCCTCAAACAGCGACTCGTCCAATTTGCGCCCGCGAAAGATGCTTGCGAGCTTGTCCGCCAAGGCATTTCTCGATTTCTGCAGCCCCTTGCGGAACCGTTCAAACAACCCCATACCGACTACCTCCTCCTCTTGCGCTTCTTATGCCGTCTCGTAGTCGATTTCGTCCGCCAAGCGCACGCTGACAAGCGAGGAGACGCCTCGCTCTGGCATCGTGACACCGTACAGCGCATCGGCTTCCTCCATGGTTCCGCGTCGATGCGTGATCACGATAAATTGAGTCTCTGCCGCGAAGACCTTCAGTTGTTGCGCAAAGCGCGACACGTTCGCCTCGTCGAGTGCGGCTTCGACCTCGTCCAGCACGCAAAACGGCACAGGCCGCACGCGTAGAATCGCAAATAACAGAGCCATCGCGGTCAGCGCACGCTCACCACCCGACAGCAGATTCAGGTTTTGCAGCCTTTTCCCGGGTGGCTTCGCGACCACTTCGATCCCGGTTGTGAGTGGATCCTCCGGATTGGTTAGCGACAAATCCGCTTCGCCGCCATTAAACAGAATTTGAAACGCGTGCGCAAACTCGGCTTGTATCTGCCGGAAGGTTTCCATAAACCGATTGGCCATTTCGGTATCGATCTCGTCGATGAGCCGCTCCAGTTGTTGCTGCGCCTCAACCAGATCGTCGCGCTGTTCTGTAAGGAAAGTCACGCGTTCGGACAAACGCTCGTGTTCCTCAATGGCACCGAGGTTGACGTCGCCCAACGCGGCGCGCCGACGGCGTAAAGACTGCACCTCACGCTCCAAATCATCCACGGATCCCGTAAGCGGATAACGGGATTTTGCCCACTCGTAGGTCATTCCGTGATTGTCACCCATTTTTTGTAGCGCGTGAGCCAGATCCGCATCGGCGCGTTCCGCTGCGACCACCGCTCGATGCAAAAGTTCGTCTTCGCGGGCGACAGCTTGCCGAGCCTCGTGTGCGATCCCTTCCAGTTGGCGCGCCGTAGCCTCTCGTTCCAACCGGGTTTGACGAGCCAATTCCAATTGTTGCTCGCCTTCAGCTACCGCATCAAACAACGATTGCACGCCGCTTCGTTTGGAATCGGCCTGCTGTCTGAGATCCCTTTCCTCCGTTGCGGCTGTCTGCGCTTCTACATCGAGTATCGCAATCGCCTCGCGCAAGCGCGCAGCTCGGTTTGCGAGTTCTTGCTCGCGAACCCGCAATCCCTCTCGCTCTTGACGCAAAGTCGCCACTTCGATGCGCAATCCTGTGACCTGCTCCTGCGCCTCTGCCAGACGCTGTTCCAATTCAGTCAATTCTTTGCGTTTAGCGGCAAGGGCTTCCGTCAGCGACGCCAAAGCAGTCTCCGCGTCAACAAGGCCTTGTTGGGCAGTCTGTTCGCGCAAGGCGATGGCGTCACTTCCGGATTGCAGTTGCTCAGCCTCCCATGCCAACGCCTCCAGGCGCTCCGCAGCCGATTTTTGCTGATATTCGAGTTGGCGCATCTGCTCTTGCAACTGTTGCCGCTCATTTGCCAGACCCTCAAGGTGCTTCTGGGCGTCAAAGCGTGCTTGCTGTGCCTGGCTCACCTGCTCGCGCAAGAGCTGCTGGCGTTCGATCAGAGTCCGCTCCGACTCCTGCAACTCGCGAAGCTTTTGCTCTACGTCTTGCCTCTCGCGCGATCGGCCAAGCAACCCGGGCCCTTTGCGGTTGACGTGTCCGCCCGTCATCATACCGCCGGGTGACACGACATCGCCCTGCAACGTAACGATTCGGTAGCGATATTGCAAGTCCCGCGCCAGGGCATTGGCTCGCTCGAGGTTTGCGGCGATTAGGACATTGCCAAGCAGGTGCTCGACGGCTTGTCGGTAGACTGGATCGGCATCGACCAAGTCGCTCGCAACGCCGAGAAAGCCATCTTGACCGCGTACAGAGTCCAAGTCGCCCTCCCGTAAACGGCGGGATTTGATGACGTCAAGTGGCATAAACGTCGCGCGTCCAGCCTGCCGTTGCTTGAGCAATTGGATGGCGGCCCGAGCGTCGGCCTCGCGATCGACGACGACGTTTTGCAAAGCGCCGCCAAGGGCCGTTTCGATGGCAATCTCGTACTTTTTATCCACATGCACAAGCTCCGCGAGGGAACCGTGAATACCTGTTAGGGCTCCGCGATGAGCTTGCTGTAACACGGTTCGCACACCAAGTGCATAACCGTCGTAGCCCTGTTCGAGGTCGCGCAAAAGTTCGAGTCTCGCCTGCATCGCTTGCATTTCCGCACGCAGACGGTGCAGTTCGGTCACGGTGGTAGCTTCCGCCTCGGCCGCCTCTTCGCGAACCCGATCGTGCTCTTCTATGCGTGCCGCCGCCCGTTCCATATCAGCTTCAAGCGTCACCACTTGTTCGACCAGCTTGCGGTGCGCTGCCGCCGCCTCGTCGATCTGCGCCTGAAAGCGGGCTTGATCCTGCTCGAAGCGAGCTCGTTTGCCAGCATCTGAAGCGGCTTGTTCTGCCAGCATTTTGAGTTCGTTGCGCAACGAGGCAGCGCGATGGTTGACCTCGATCAACTCCGCGCTCATCTCTTCGATCTCGGCCGTGAGCACGTTTTTTCGTTCTTCACTGGCAGAGGTCGCAACCTCATTCAGCTGTGCAGCGCGTTCACCGAGTTTCTCGGTTACCTCATGCAAGGCCGTGTTCGCATGTGACAACTCTCGCTCGATATCTTCCAATTCGCGCGCCTGCTCCATCCGCCGCGTCTGCCGCGCTTCCGCCGCGGCAGCGAGATGCTCGAGGCGCTGATCGATCAAGGCGAGATCGCCCTGTGAGCGTTGGCGCTCTTCGACCAATCGCACATAGCGCTGTTGCAAAGCCTCGACCTGGGACACGGTTTCCTCAAAGCTTGCCCGCGCCTCGCGCCAATTGGCCTCCGCCTGCGCGAGCGCCGCTTGCGCCTCGTCTCGCACAGCCTGCTGCCCAGACACCGCCGCAGTCGCCTGTTGAAAACGCTCGTGCAACCGATCGATCTCGACGACCAACAATGTAATTTCTGCTTCTTCCAAGGCATCGCTCAATTGCTGATATTGCTCGGCCCGAGCCCGTTCTTCGGCGAGGGGGGCCAATTGCTGTGTCAACTCCGCCAGGATATCGTCGACGCGAATCAGATTGTTTTCCGTATCCTCCAGCTTTCGTTCCGCTTCTTTGCGCCGGTGCTTAAATTTCACAATCCCAGCCGCATCCTCGAAGGGCCCGCGCCGATCCTCTGGTCGCGTAGACAACATTTCTTCAATCTTGCCTTGCCCGATGATGGAATACGCGTCGCGCCCCAGCCCTGTATCCATGAACAACTCATGAATGTCCTTCAAGCGGCAGGGCTGGCGATTGATGTAGTACTCGCTTTCGCCTGAGCGAAAGACACGGCGTGTGATGGTGACCTCGTCGAATACCACCGGCAGATGGCGGTCACTATTGTCCAAGGTCAAGGAAACCTCACAAAGGTTTGTCGGTTTACGCAGTTCGCTGCCGGCAAAAATCACGTCTTCCATCTTACTGCCGCGCAGATTGCGCACACTCTGCTCGCCGAGTACCCAGCGAATGGCGTCCGCAATATTGCTCTTGCCACTGCCGTTTGGTCCCACGACAGCGGTAACCCCTGGCGACAATACGATCTGGCTCTTATCTGCAAACGATTTAAAACCAACAATATCAATCTGCTTGAGATACACCAGTCATCTGCTCCCCGGAGTTAAGTTCGGCCAGGGCCGCCAATGCTTTGGCAGCCGCCTGTTGTTCAGCCTCTTTTTTCGATCTCCCGATCCCGACACCACGAACCTCGTCACCCAGTTCCACTTGTACAACAAATTCCCTAGCATGCGCCGGGCCGCGCTCCTCGACGATGGTATACCGCAACGATGTGCACAGCCTTTGCTGCACAAGCTCCTGCAACGCCGTCTTATAGTCGACACCGACTCGCGCGTCCGCAAGATGTGGAATGACATGTGTGTGCACGAATTTGCGGACAGCCTCAATGCCTTGATCGATGTATAAAGCACCGAGAAACGCCTCAAACACATCCGCCAGCAACGCCGGTCGCGAACGACCACCACTTCGTTCTTCCCCTCGGCCTAAGCGAATAAATTGCTCAAACGACAGTCGCCGAGCAAATACGACCAGGGACGGTTCACAGACAATCGCAGCCCGCATTCTCGTCAATTCACCCTCGGGCAAGCGGGGATACGTATGATACAAGAAGTCGCTGATGATGAGTTCCAACACGGCGTCGCCGAGAAACTCCAGACGCTCGTTGTCTTCCACATGCGCCTTGCGATGTTCATTGCGGTAGGACGCATGGGTGAACGCCTGTTTCAACAAATTGAGGTCTGTGAAGCGAAAATCCACAATGTCTTGCAATTGATCCCACTTCGTTTGCAAAGCTTCCTCTCCCCTTCGGGGATTTTGAGGCGCAGCCTCAACGCGCGAAACCGCTCACCCTAAGTTGAGCACGCGGCTGCGGCGGTCCCTCAAAACCCTCATGGTACAAAAGCCCCCGGTAGGACCAGGGGCTTGTCTCACTGCAATTGACTTTATTGGGCCGCATATTTACGGAAGATCAAGGACGCATTGTGGCCACCGAAGCCAAACGAGTTGGACATCACGACCTTCACATCGCTCTTGCGGGCGACATTCGGGACATAATCCAAGTCACATTCTGGGTCTGGTGTCTCATAATTCGTCGTTGGCGGAATCATTCCTTCTTGAAGCGTTTTGACGCACGCTACCGCCTCAACGCCGCCAGCAGCCCCTAACAGATGGCCTGTCATTGACTTAATCGAACTCATCGCCAGTTTGTAGGCGTGGTCGCCAAACAGTCGCTTAACAGCCAATGTTTCAATCCGATCATTAAACTCCGTCGACGTTCCATGCGCATTGATATAATCGATATCCGTCGTCTGCAGACCGGCATCTTCAAGGGCAGCCTTCATCACGCGGTACGCTCCATCGCCATTAGGATCCGGCGCTGTGACATGGTATGCGTCGCCAGACATCCCATAACCGACGATTTCGGCAAGGATATGTGCCCCTCGAGCTTGTGCACTCTCCAGGGATTCCAAAATGAGAATACCTGCTCCTTCGCCCATGACAAAACCGTCTCTGTCTTTATCAAACGGTCGACTCGCGCGCGTCGGCTCGTCGTTGCGAAGCGAGAGAGCTTTCATATTGCTAAACCCAGCCAGTGCGATATCGACCACAGCAGCTTCGGCACCGCCAGCGATCATTACATCCGCCGCTCCGCGCTGAATGATCTTAAACGCATCGCCGATTGCGTTCGAACCGGTCGCACACGCGGAAACAGGGGAGCTGTTCGGACCGCGAACCCCGAATTCGATGGAGACTTGTCCAGTCGCCATGTCGCTAATCATCATGGGCACCAAGAATGGGCTAACACGCTTCGGGCCACGCTCTAGTAAAATGCGATAATTGCTCAACGTCGTCCCGATACCGCCAATTCCCGATCCGATGTAGACGCCGATTCGATCCCGATTTTCATCGGTAATGACGAGCCCGGCGTGCGCCACCGCTTCGTGCGCTGCGTACAAGGCATACTGGGTGAACATGTCCATGTGTCGAAGTTCTTTTTTATCGATATATCGCTCGGGGTCGAAATCGTTCACCAATCCGGCGATTTTGCAGGGATAGTCGGATGTATCAAAGCGATCGATCTCGCGAATTCCCGATTTGCCAGACAGCAGGCTATCCCAGAAGGTAGGGACGTCGTTGCCGACTGGAGAGACCACACCTAGCCCTGTCACAACCACGCGTCGTGCCATGCATTCACCCCCTTACATAGCAGAAAGCCCCGGCTCGCGCACGGGACTATGCCAAACATCAGCTTGATTATCCCTGGTGCTCCGTGATGTATGTAACTACATCGCCCACGGTGCTGATTTTTTCAGCGTCTTCATCAGAGATTTCCAAGTCAAACTCGTCTTCCAACTCCATAATCAGCTCGACGATATCGAGAGAATCTGCACCGAGGTCGTCTTTAAAGGTAGCGTCCAGTGTCACCTTATCTTCATCGACGCTGAGTCGGTCGACAATAATCTTTTTTACGCGTTCAAACACATCGTTTGCCATCGTCTCACCTCCTTTTGCAGTATACTACATGACCATGCCGCCGTCGACAGCTAGTACTTGACCCGTTATATAACGCGCCTTATCCGATGCCAAAAACACAACGGCATTTGCAACGTCCTCGGGCGTACCTCTGCGCGCCAGCGGAATGTGTTGAAGCAAAGCATCCAGAGCCTCCGCGCCAAGCGCCGCCGTCATGTCCGTTTCAATGTATCCTGGCGCAATCGCGTTCACCGTAATGTTGCGGGGCGCTAGTTCCTTCGCAGAGGCTTTGGTTAAACCGACGAGCCCCGCCTTGGCGGAAGCATAATTGACCTGCCCAGCGTTGCCCATAAGACCGACGACAGAGGTGATGTTGATAATGGTTCCAGAGCGTTGTTTCATCATCGGTCGCGCAACCTGACGCGTCATGTAAAATGCCCCGCGCAGGTTGGTATTGAGCACGTCATTCCAATCGTCGTCCTTCATCCGCATCAACAAACCATCGCGCGTAATCCCAGCATTATTGATGAGTATATCTACTCGCCCAAACTCTTCAAGCGCAGTGTCGACCAATTTGGCCGCCTCTTCACTTTGACTCACATCGGCCTTTACCACGAGTGCCCGAACACCGCGTTCTGCGACGAGATCGGCCGTTTGTGCAGCCGCTTCTGCGCTGCCCAAGTAGTTGACGACCACATGATGTCCGGCGTCTGCCAGCGCGATCGCAATGGCTCGTCCGATGCCCCGTGACGCCCCTGTGACAATGGCAACTTTTTGCTCGCTCACGCTTCTTCGCCTCCGCTCGTCATACGTGTGCAAACCGCGTCGAGCGTGGCGGGATCTTCCGCGTGCAAGGTCTCGAGCGACTTGTCTATTTTGCGCACCAACCCAGAGAGCACCGTTCCTGGTCCCAATTCGATCACGATGTCGACGCCGAGGCGGCGCATTGCCAGCACGCCATCCCACCAGCGCACCGGCGTGTATAGCTGTCGTTTCAAAGCCTCGCGCAAGTCGGCTGCCGTTGTCCGAGGATGTCCATCGACATTGGCGACAACGGGTACCTTTGCATCATGGATTTCCGTGCTGTCCAAAAGTTCTCCTAACGCGTCCGCCGCAGGCCGCATCAAGCTGCAATGAAATGGCCCGCTCACCGCCAACGGCAAGACCCGCTTGGCACCGCTCGCCTTCGCAAGTTCAGAGGCCCTGGCGACTGCAGCCGTGGTGCCGGAAATGACGATTTGTCCGGGGCAATTGATATTGGCCAACTCGACGACTTCCCCTGTTTCCTCCGCCGCTTGTGAACACGCGGCCGCAAGCGAGTCTTCGTCAAGGCCAAGCACGGCAGACATCGCGCCGTGACCCGCGGGAACGGCCTCGTCCATCATTCGTCCACGTTGATAGACTAGACGTACCGCATCCTGAAACGAGATGGCGTCTGCCGCGACCAGGGCGCTATATTCACCAAGGCTGTGCCCAGCAACAGCCGCCGGCTGGATATCCACGCGCTCGGCGAGCACTCGCAACACCGCAACACTCATCGTCAACAAAGCCGGTTGCGTGTTATAGGTCAACTTTAATTCGTCATCGGGTCCGGACAAAATCAACTTGGTGAGGTTCATATTCAGCACGTCGTCGGCTTCCTCGAAGACCGCTCGCGCAACTGGATAATGATCGATAAGCGCCTGACCCATACCTACGTACTGCGCACCTTGGCCAGGAAACACATACGCTACGTTCATCGTTCAACATCTCCATACTGATGATCTGGCACCGAAATACGAGCGTTGCGCTCCTCCATTGCGGTGGAAAGCTTACTCAGCAGGTCATTTGCAATAAACTTGCGGGCTTGCGACAAAGCCATAAACCACGCACGTGGATTACTGCTGCCATGCGCTTTGATGCAGCCGCCATTGACTCCTAGAAAAGGCGCACCGCCATGCTCAGCCCAATCGTAACGATTGCGTAAAGAACGTAACCTGCCACCCACCAGCATGGCGCCTAAACGCGACGTCAAATTGCTCGTCAGCGCTTCACGAATGCCTGAGAACAGACCGATGCCGATGCCCTCCGCCAGTTTGAGCACGACATTCCCGACAAAGCCGTCACAAACCACGACATCAGCACACCCTGCCATCATCTCCCGCGCTTCTACGTTACCAATAAAATGAAGTTGGGATTGTGAAAGCAGAGTGAACGTCTGTTTGACCACCGCGTTCCCCTTTGAATCCTCTGTTCCTACGTTCAATAACCCGATCCGCGGGTTCTCGATGTCGAGAACGTGTTTTACATAGGCGTCTGCCATGTACGCATAGGTCAACAGATTTTCGGCTGACGCATCCATCGTCGCACCCGCATCGAGCAGGAGGACTCCTTTGCCGTCAAATGTGGGGAGAATTGGAGCCAAAGCAGGGCGCTCCACGCCCGGCAAACGACCAATAACGAGCATACCTGCCGCCATGATGGCTCCCGTGTTGCCAGCGGAAACCATGACGTCTGCCTCGCCGTTTGCCACCATTTGCGCTGCCATGACCAACGACGAATTCGGCTTGCGGCGCACAGCGCGAACAGGTTCCTCTTCTCCCGCGATGACGACGTCGGTGTGCCTAACTGTCACGTTCGCAGGAAAGCGTCCCTTCGCCAGTTCAACAATTCTCTGTTCATCGCCAACGACAATAAAGCGCGTGTCGGAGAATGCGGCAGCCGCCTCGCAGATCCCTTCCACGGGAGCAACCGGAGCGTAATCGCCACCCATTGCATCCACGACAATCGTGATCACTCGGCATCCCCCTCATCCATGAACTGCGCCCCTAGGTTTGACGGGTCCTTGTGCACCCAGATTACCCCTTGTACCGCAATCTCCCCATGGACGTGACTGACCGCTCGGCAGCGGACGATATCCCCATGCTCTCCGATCACGTCGACGCGCGCACGCACCGTCTCTCCAAGGTGCACAGGCCGTGCAAAACGCAATTCGGTCTTGGCAGTCACGGCGATATCAGCGTCCATCAGGGCGATGGCCAGCGAGTTAATTTGTGAAAACAACACATGTCCACGGACAATATTGGTTCTCCGGAATACGTGAGCGGGTTGAATGGTCAACTCCGATTCGGCATACCGGTTCAACTCAAGCTTAATTAGCCGCCCGACCAAATCCTGTTCGTCGAGCGACCGCAAATCATCCTGTCGGTCCGACGCCATCCGGCGAATCCTCTCTCGAACTTCGGGAATGTGAAGCGCACTGCGATCCAACCGGATGGTTGCGACGCTGACGCCGAACTGTTCCGCCAACTGCTCGTCGGTTGCAAACGGATTTTGTTCGAGAAGTGCGACAAGCGCGTACCGGCGCTCGGATTTCTTCAGAATGAATACCCTCTTTCAACGCGTGCTCAAGTCTCTGTTGAAGCAGAGACAGAATACCACCTAATCATATATTGATTTTATGGACCAGTCTATGATCCATGTCCCTAAACCTATGTACTGATATACGATTCGACATACTTGGCAAGAGGCAAAAGGGCTGTCCTTTGTGCGCGTCGAGATCCTGCGCCCGCTAGGACAGCCCTTTTTCCTGCTCAAACTTATTTCACCGCGAGAACAGTCCGCCCTTTATACGTACCGCAGTTTTTGCACGCATGGTGCGGAAGCTTGTACTCCCCACACTGCGGACAAGTGACCAGCGTTGGTTTTTCAAGCTTGAAGTGCGTTCGACGCAGCCGTTTTCTGGTTTTCGAAGAACGATGTTGTTGAACCGCCACACAGGACACCCCCTTTACAGACTACCGCAAGTTATCTTACTCCGAAGGGCCGTCGGAAAGCAACCCCTTGAGCGCTTCCAGCCTCGGATCGATGGTACGGGTATCACAGCTACAGTCCCGCTCATTCCGATTACAGCCACAGACCGGACACAAACCTCGACACGTTTCGCTGCACAAGGGGCGCTCATCAATCGCCAAAAACATCGCTTGTTCGAGCTCTGGCGTCAAATCGATTTCATCATCCGCAACCTGTCGAATCTCGTCGTCGACTGAATCGGCAGAAAGCGTGTAAGTTTCATGCAACGGCGCTTCCAAGGGTCGTGCAAAGCTGCCAAGGCATCGGCTGCAACGGTAATGAACCACAGTGCGCAGACCACCGTCCACCTCGATCAAGGGCTGCCGATAGGTTGCATGGACGCTCACATGGACATCGTCCACCGCCTCAATATCGACGACCAACTCTGCGACGCGCGGCAGCGAGACGACTTCTGCCACATCGAGTTGTCCCTCTCGCTTTAATTCCTGAACGTCGATTTTCATCGTAACCGTATCCCCTTCCTGCCGCGCCATTGGCGGAAGCTTCATCACTTTTTATGAAAATAACGCCTGCGCCTGGCGAATGGCCTGCCAAATCGCGTCCATCTGCTCCATCGTCGCCCGATAACCGATGTCAATGGCTTCGCTGGCGCGTCCAAATTGCGACGTACCAATATGAGCGACATCAGGAACAATATTGACCGTCGCTAGCTGCGTACGATGTGCATACACCTCGTCTTGCATCAGCCCTAAACTTTGCACGATCACGTCCAGCATGGACGTCGGCACAGTGCCGACGGGCGTGTACGATACGTCGACGCCAATCACGACATCGACCCCTAAATCCCACGCCGCTTGGACTGGCACGCGTTCGATGACGCCGCCATCGACATAAACCGCTCCTTCGCGAACGACGGGCACAAACACTCCCGGGATCGAAATGCTCGCGCGAATGGCGTCGGCAATAAGCCCTGTGCGAAAGACAACCAATTTGCGAGCAACCAAGTCCGTGGCGACGATGGCGAGGGGAATCTGAGTGTCGGCAAAGGTGCCCTGGCGCGTCATGAGCGAGACCACCTCGTGCACTTTATCCCCCTGAATCAGCCCCATCTTCGGCACCGTAAAGTCGATCCAATGCCGCCGGCGCAGCCCTGTTGCCAAGGCTCGCAACATGTTCGGGCCGACGCCCATCGCATAGACGCCTCCAACCAAAGCGCCCATGCTGGATCCGGTCACTGCGTGGATAGGTACCCCACTGTCGGTCAAAGCCGCAATGACTCCGATGTGTGCAAAACCTTTTGCGCCGCCAGACCCTAAGGCCAAGCCTACGCGGACATCCGCCACAAGTATCGCCCCCTCAGCGCGACATGTGTTCCAGTAGCGCCTTGGCTACGCGCGGCGTGACAAATTGCGAGACGTCGCCGCCGTGCATCGCGACATCTTTAACCAACGAAGAACTGACAAACCCATAGACCGAAGAAGTTGGTATGAATACGACCCGCAGGTCTTCAGCCAGCGACCGATTGACGTGTGCCATCGCCAGCTCCGCTTGGAAGTCCAATTCATTGCGGACACCGCGGACGACACATGCGAACGATTCCCGCCGATAATAATCTACGAGCAAACCCTCAAACGAATCCACGCGAACATTTTCTATTGAAGAAACCGCGTCGCGGATCAAATCCATACGCGTCGCCACATCAAACCATGGCCGTTTGTTCGGATTGTGCAGCACGCTGACAACCAATTCATCAAACAAGGTCGCGGCCTGCACAACCACATCCAAGTGGCCGCGTGTAAACGGATCAAAGGTACCTGGGTACACCGCCTTACGCATGGTCATCCCCTTTATCCCTGCTGCCAAGGACAGGTTCATAAAGAGCGATGGCGATGTCGCCATACACCCTATACTTCACCTTGGCAAAATCGCTGATTACGTCCGGCAGTTCCATCTCCTTAGGGAGTTCACAGACGACGCCACCGATGATGCGATCCGCCGGCAAAGCCTCTAAAACCGGCTGCCATAGGCGATCTGCATATGGCGGATCGACAAATACATACGCCAAGGTGTCGCCTATGTTGTACAACTGGTCGATAGCTTGCCGCCAGTGCGATTGCCATAGTTCAGCTTGTGCAAGACCTTGCACTCGCATTAGATTGTCACGAATCGTCCGCAAGGCCCGGCCGTCGCGATCGACAAAGATGGCTCGCTCTGCCCCCCGGCTCAAAGCCTCAATCCCCAATGCACCAGAGCCGGCAAACAAATCGACCACAACCCCCGAAAGGCTGTGCGGAATTAAATTGAACATCGACTCCTTTACCCTGTCGGTCGTCGGCCTCGTCGCCGCCCCTTTTGGCGCAACTAAAGGCATACTTCTCCATTTCCCTGCGATCACGCGCACTTGTCGAGCACCACCTGTCACCGCAATGACGGCTCTCCAACCATATCTGTACGTTCAAAGTACCACATCCGTTTGTCGGCACCAAATCCTGCAGTGATAAACCGCCTCTGGTATAACTTCCAATCGCGTGGTCGAGAATAGAAACATCAACGGCGACAGCTGTTGTAGGCAACCGTGTGTGAAGAGGCAATCCCCATCCACTCTTCCTCCGGTTTCTCCTCTCCCAGAACGTGTCAGCTGGCCTGACACCAGAAAACCTCACGCGTACCCGGGCGTGAGGTTTTTCTGTTCCTGGACACCATCGCCATCGCAGCCACCAGCCTGGACGGCGTAGTATAATGCTCCAAAGGCCACTTAGACTAACCTCATGGCAAAAGGAGCAGTGTTCATGACCCAAGAGCAGTCGCCCCATGGCGTCGTTCAGTTGCGCACCGCACTCGCGACCCAATCGCAGACCGCCGCTGCAATCGTTGCTGAATACCTACAGAGGATCGCACAGCAAAACGAAACCTTGCGGGCCTATCTACACGTTTGCACCGAGCAGGCAGAACGCCACGCCATCGCCCTGGATGGTCTGGCCAGCGGCTATCCGGAAGCCCTCGGACCGCTTGCGGGTGTGCCAGTTTCGATTAAAGACCTGATTGATACCACGTTTGCGCCAACGACGTACGGCCAAGCGAAATATCAAGGACATGTGCCAAAAGCGACCGCAGTCTGTGTACAAAGGCTGCAGAGTGCACACGCCATCATCATGGGCAAGGCCCACCTCCATGAATTTGCCTTTGGCGTAACCAATGAGAATCCACATTTTGGACCTGCGCGCAACCCGTTCAATCCATCTCGTATCACCGGCGGATCGAGCGGCGGCAGTGCCGCATCCGTGGCAGCCGGCATGGCGCTCGTCAGCGTCGGCACCGACACGGGTGGTAGTGTTCGCATTCCGGCAGCGCTGACTGGCGTCGTTGGTTTTAAACCGACCTTTGGAGCTATCCCCACGGATGGTGTTTATCCGCTTGCACCTTCGCTTGACCACGTGGGCTCGTTTGCCACGTCTGTGCTCGACGCAGCGCGTACGGCGGAAGTCATGGCGGGCCTTGCCCCGGGAACATGGAGCCAAGTAGATGCACAAGCTGACACGGCACACCCCATCCGGGCCGGACTGGTGCAATCCCTCGTTGACGCCTACGCATCCGAAGACGTCTCCGAATGGTTCACCGCCATCTGCACACGACTTTCCCGAGAAAGAGTCGTTGCTGTAGCTGGTTTTGTGCCTGTCGATGGCGAGGAAATCGCCATTCATCAAGGTAACATTCTGGGCGCCGAGGCCTATGCGACGCATGCGCAAGCACTGGCAAACCATGCAGCCGATTATGGCTCTGACGTCGCAGCCAGACTGCAGGCGGGTCGTGACGTGTCGGCCGCAGACTATATCGCAAGCCTGACATTCCAACGAGCCTTCCGTACAACTATGGATGATTTTCTCCAACAATATGACTGCTTGCTACTGCCCACTGTTCCTGTTCCCGCACCCCCACTCGGTGCAGAGACCGTGACGGTACGAGGTAAATCAGAAGCCGTGCGGC
The DNA here is from genome assembly GCF_027923525.1 of Alicyclobacillus hesperidum subsp. aegles. Taxonomy (NCBI): domain Bacteria; kingdom Bacillati; phylum Bacillota; class Bacilli; order Caryophanales; family Alicyclobacillaceae; genus Alicyclobacillus; species Alicyclobacillus hesperidum. Next base: position 19,560 of record NZ_BSBJ01000007.1, read on the forward strand.
CGCTTTTAACTCGCTTCACCAATCCGTGGAACCTTTCTGGGCTACCTGCTATCTCAATACCAGCCGGCAACGTGGATGGTTTGCCTATGGGCTTGCAAATAATAGGGCCACGCGGACAAGACGCAAAGCTCGTCCACATGGCCCATATCATCGAAACTGCACTGCAGAACGTGTTATGATCTTTCTCGCATAGGCTCAGCGGGTGCTCGATTGCACGGCGCCCGCCAGCACGCCATACATCTCGCAAACCCGGTGATAATGGCCAAGCAACTGCTTGCTCGGTCCCTCCCAGTCGAGCGACCGGGCGATCTGAAGACCGCGCTCGCGCACAGCGCTACGCTTGCCCTCGTCGGACATGACCGTCTTCACAGTTTCGATCATCTCGTCTGTCGAATTCGGATTAAAAATAAACCCAGCTCGTCCATCCTCCAACACCTCGCGCGTCGGTGGGCTATCCGCGGCGAGAATCGGTAACCCCGTTGCCATCGCCTCAAATAACACCAAACCGAGCGTCTCGGTAGTCGACGGAAAGAGAAATGCATCTGCCGAGGCATAGGCCTGCGCAAGCTCTTCGCCATGCATGTATCCCGTAAAATGAGCCTTCGTCCCCGCAAAAATGCGTTCCAACTCAGGGCGGTGCGGCCCGTCCCCGACAATCGCCAGATGCAAGTTGGGAATAGCATCCATGCATGGCCGAATGCGCTCAATATTCTTTTCCGAAGCCAAACGGCCGACGTACAGAAGCACTGGATCACTGGGCCCAGCGTTTGGAGCTAAGCGTTTGCGCATTTCCTCACTGCGCTGCGCCCGCTGATAGAGGTCGACATCCACACCACGTTCCCACAGTTCGAGATTCTGGAACCCGTGCTTCTCAAGCTCGCGCAACGTAGCACGCGAAGTGGCCAGATTCAGCTGCGCCCGATTATGTAAGGTTCGGAAGTACCACCAAAGTGCAGGTTCCAGAAAATCGAGCTTATAGTGATGAGCATATGCTGGCACATTGGTGTGATAGGAAGCAATGAGGGGCAAATGGAAGCGCCAAGCGTAGTAAATCCCACCTATCCCCAGAAAAGCGGGATTGACGACGTGAATCAGATCCGGGCGAAACGCCTTGACCTTACGCCCAATTCGCGGCATGGGCAAGGCGTACCGCTTTTCCGGATAGAGGATGAATGGCATCGCAGGAATGCCAACGATGGTTGCGGAGGCGTACTCCCGCGGCGATCCAGACGGCGCGAACAGCAGCACCTCGTGACCTTCTCGCTCCAGATAACGCAATGTGGCGCATAGGCGCGTGACGATCCCGTCGGTCGACGGCAGGAACGTCTCCGTAAACATCGCAATCCTCATGGCTATAGGTTACCTCCAGGTCGCATTCGGACGAATGACATTGAAATCAACGCGCTCGCGATAGCGTTGTGCGGTCTCGATCAACTCGCGAATCATCTCATCAGACAACAGGTGTGGTTGCAGTCCGAGATCGAGCAATTTGGTGTGCACAGCATGATAATAGTGCTCTTCCTTCTCGACGCGCGGATTCGGCAGGTGTGCAATCTTAGCGTCAAGCCCCATCTCACCGGCGACACGCTGTACGCGTTCGGCTAATTCGAGTACCGAGAACTGCTCGGTAAACTGGTTAAAGACGCGGAATTCACCGCGATCCGCAGGATGTAACGCGGCGAGTTCAATACATTGTAAAGTGTCGCGAATATCGAGAAACGCACGCGTCTGACCGCCTTTCCCATAAACGGTCAAATCGTGACCGACGGCCGCTTGGATACAAAACCGGTTCAACGCGGTGCCAAACACACCATCGTAATCGATACGATTATACAACTGCTCGTCCCGTTTGGTCTCGGCTGTCCACAATCCGTAGACAACACCTTGGTTCAAGTCGGTTGCACGAATGCCCCACGAGCGGCAGGTAAACATGATGTTGTGGCTGTCATGCACCTTTGACAAGTGATAGAACGAAAACGGCTGTTTCGGATACGGAAGCACGTCCTCGCGACCCTTGTGCTGGATGCGGATGTAACCCTCTTCGATGTCGATGTTCGGCGTCCCGTATTCACCCATTGTACCCAGCTTAATCAGGTGGCAATCAGGTGTATTCTCCTTCATTGCGAACAGCACATTCAGCGTCCCGACCACATTGTTGACCTGGGTGAACACGGCGTGTTCGCGATCAATCATCGAATACGGGGCAGATCTCTGTTCAGCGAAGTGAACAAATGCCTCAGGTTGGAAGTCTCGAAAAACATGCTCGACAAATTCGTAGTTCTGCAAGTCACCGAAGTAGAACTTGATGTCTTTGCCGGAAAGCTGCTTCCATGCAGCCAGGCGCTCTTCCATCGTAGCAATGGGCGTTAACGACTGTGTCCCGAGTTCTTTATCCCATTCGCGACGAACGCAGTTGTCCACGATGGCAACCTCGTGCCCCCGCTCGGAAAAGTGCAGGGCCGTAGGCCACCCACAGAATCCGTCACCGCCGGCAATCATAATTTTCACGTTGATCATTCACCCCAACATTCAGTTAGACGCAAATCACTTCTTTACCAATGTACAAGTTTTCAGCATGCCCGGCAAGTATACGGGGAATCGAACCGATGGCGCAAGTGTTGATTTATCGCTTTTAGCGTTGGCATAGCCCAATCGTCTGTCCCATCCGAACACAGTCCCCGAATTGTACCGTCCACTCCACGCGGGCATCCGCAGGAAAAAGCACAATAACCGTGGATCCGAGTGCAAAGTAGCCGAGTTCATCTCCCTGTTGAAAACAAGTCGTCGCGCCTAGACGAAGTGAACCGCGCCTATGTCCATCTGCTTCTGCATAGTGCAGACATATGGTACGTACTCCAGCCGCCCCTACCATAACGAGAGCAAACCTGCCGATGGGCGATTGAAAATATGTAATTGTTCGTTCGTTTTTAACGAATAATTGATCAATGTGTGCCACCGATAATGCGTTCACAGGAAAAAGAGTGCCAGGAACATGCACGAGGCACTCCGGAACGCAATCAAGCGGTGCATGTACCCGATGATAATCTTTGGGGCTCAAATATATCGTCGCGTATTGGCCGTCGACAAAATTTGCGGCAGATTCTTCATCCTGCAGTAAGTCAACCAGGCTGTAGGGACGGCCTTTCACCTGCAGAAGTTGCTTGTCGGATAGTCTTCCAATCTCGCTGACACAGCCATCGACAGGGGAAATGACACCTTCCTCAATCGGTCTTGCGCCAGTCTTAAGCGAGCGGGCGAAAAAATCGCCCAAGCAGGCAAACTCCGACAAGGCACATGACAAATCGTCAAGATCGACTTTGTAATGGCGAACAAACCACGGGATGGCACGACGGCTTAACCGGGTTCGCACAAACCACCTTACGCATGCGGTATACGTTCGCTTCGGAAATGCGTGCAATGCCGCTTTCACAATATGGATACGCCATCACCCTTCATCATGTCGTCGCCAAATCCTATTGTAGACACTTCACTCCCAAAAGAAAAAGAGCCAGCCGACAATTCGGCTAGCCCTTCTTCTTGTTGCTCAACGGTTAGCGGCCTGCGAGCTGTTGCTCCGCGAATGCCACCAAACGCTTCGTGATTTCACCACCGACCGAACCGTTCTGACGAGCGGTCGTTTCGGCACCGAGTTGCACGCCGAATTCGGAAGCGATTTCGTACTTCATCTGGTCGAGTGCACGGCTTGCGCTTGCGATCAAGACTTCGTTGCTGCCGCTTTGATTCGCCATGATGTGTTCACCTCCTCTTGCGTGGTACACGTAGTATGTTCGACAAGGGAGGATTTATAATTGCCACTTACGCCCAACGCCTTAATCGCGGTAGACCGTTTCCTCAACGGGCACCTGAACAGCTTCCCGCAGCGCTTCAGTCGCGGGCGAGTACCAAAACGAGTCAGATGCTAGCAGCCGTGCTGCCTCATCACGTGCCACCGACATCATCCGCTGGTCCTGAACGATATCGCCGACAGCAAACTGTGGTAAACCACTCTGGCGAACGCCTAAAAACTCACCCGGCCCGCGCAATTCCAAATCGCGCTCCGCAATGCGAAAACCGTCCTGTGTATCCAGCATCGTCTGAATTCGGGCATGCGCCGTTTCGTTGTTCGCTTCGCTGAGCAAAATACAATAGCTCTTATGTGATCCACGTCCAACGCGGCCACGCAACTGATGAAGCTGTGCCAAGCCAAACCTTTCCGCGTTGTAGATAGCCATGACCGTGGCGTTTTTTACATCGATGCCAACCTCGATCACTGTGGTTGCAACAAGTGCATCGATCTCTCCGTCACGAAACGCCCGCATGATCCTATCCTTTTCATCGGCAGCCATTTTGCCATGTAAAAGACCCAGTCGAAATCCCACCAGCTCCTCGCTTAGCTTATCGAATACGTCGAGCAAAGCGGTAAAATCCACGGTCTCCGACTGCTCAATAGCTGGCGTTACAATATACGCCTGACGGCCCGCAGCCAGTTCCCGCCGGATGAAGCGAATAGCCTGTGCTTCTTGATGCTTGGAAAGCGCGATTGTCTCAATCGGCTGACGGCCTTTCGGCAGCTCGTCCAACAATGACACGTCCATGTCACCGTACACAGCCAATGCCAATGTACGTGGAATAGGTGTCGCCGAAAGCATCAAAACGTCCGGGGACGCCCCTTTACTGCGCAGGGCAGAGCGTTGCGATACGCCAAACCTATGTTGCTCGTCGGTCGCGATAAGGCCTAAATTGCAAAACGTGACATCCTCTGTAAGTAAAGCGTGTGTGCCAACAACCAGATGGATTGCACCGCACGCCAAACCTTCAAGAATCTCTCGTCGCGCCTTGCTTCCGACAGATCCGGTTAACAATCGGATGGAGATACCAGCGCTTGTAAGCACGCGTTCAGCCTCTCGCGCATGTTGTTCCGCCAAAATTTCTGTCGGTGCCATCAGGGCAGCCTGAAAACCAGCCAGGTAGGCAGCGTAACACGCGAACAGCGCAACCCATGTTTTACCCGAACCGACATCGCCTTGTACCAATCGCGCCATGGCACGGTCGGCCTGGAGATCGTGAAGAATATCCATACACGCCCGTCTTTGCGCATCTGTGAGTGGCGCAGGAAGGAAACGGGCGAAGCGGTCGACAGCATCATCAGGTACGCGCCGTGCAACGCCGGCGGATTCCTTCCGGTGCATGCGAAACCAGTGTAGTTGAATTTGAAACAATAGAAACTCTTCAAATGCCAAGCACCGTCGAGCTTGTCGCAAATCTTCGGCCGAACGAGGACGATGCATGGCGACGACCGCATCGCGATGATTCCATAGCCTATATTTCTTTGCCAAAGCATACGGTAGGACATCCGGTAACTCGTCGGCATGCAAATCTATGGCCTTACCAATCAACTGGTGGATTTGGCGCGATCCGATTTCCTTATTGGCTCGATAGACAGGTAGCAAACCGTTGGCGCCGCCCCGTGGCTCCGCGACATCAAACGATGTTTCGGCAGCGACGATGCGCTGTGTTTTCGCATCCCATCGGCCCGTGACGATAAGCAAGCGCCCATCCGTAAGACGCGACTTAAGGTAATGTTGTGAAAACCAAGTACATAGGACAAGATGTTGACCGTCCACGCGCAAACGCGCGGTCAACATCGACTTGGCGCCACGCCAACGCACTATGGCGTTGCCGCTGACAACAGCTCTTACCGTGACTCGCGCACCGTCCTGCCACTCGGCAAGCGGTCGAATTTGCCGATCTTCGTATCGGAATGGAAAATAGTGCAACAAGTCGTGAATTGAATGAATGCCAAGAGCCGCCAAGGCATGCTCCTTGGCGGGTCCCACCCCTGGCAAGCCACGCACGCTCTGCTGTTTCAGATTCAAACCTGGCCACTCCAAAACGAAAGCTTAAAATTTAACACCTTGCACGTAGATCTGAATATTTGGCGTCTCAATTCCTGCGGTTTCAGCCAATACATACTCGACCTTCTGCCGAACCCGCTGTGCAGTTTCATAAATGTTGACGCCATACTGCACAATGATAAACAGCTCCACCTGGACGTCTTCATTTCCTACGATTCGCACTTCCACACCGCGTCCTGGATTCTCACGCCCAAACACTTCAGTGAGCCTATCTACCACCTGGCGACGCGATGCCATACCAGCAAGCCCATCGCACTCGATGGCCGCGAGCCCTGCCGTGGTGGCGATTACGTCCTCAGACACCGCAATCGTCCCGTATTGGGTATCAAACGTTTTTGGCATGGAACCCCTCCGCTCTCGGCGCGTATTTTCCTCATTGTACTATAAACGGATTCGTCCCCGGAAGGATGGTTGCGGGATCCGGGACGATATGCTAAGCTAGGCAGGGTCATTTTCGCCAAGCATGTCAACGCATGTGCTTGAATTACGGATACAGGCCTGGTGAAGGAGGTGTTCGCATGGCAAGACGGTGTGAAATTTGCGGACGCGGACCCCAAGTTGGCAACAAGGTCAGCCACTCGCACATTTTGACCAAGCGTCGCTGGCTTCCAAATCTGCAAGTGGTACGCGCGAACGTCGGTGGAACGACCAAGCGCATCCGCGTTTGTACGCGTTGCCTAAAGGCGGGCAAAGTTACGCGCGCCGTATAACTCTGAACATGAGAAAAAAGCACCTGCGAACAGGTGCTTTTTTCATGCTATGAAATTGCGCTGATGACCCACTGATGTACAGAAAGAATTCAAGAATCCTTGGTGAACGTACCCAAAACCGCTTTGACGATTCCACCTAGAAACCGCGGCAGCTTGATCGTGTAAACTTTCAAGACCACTTCCCCCCTCGTGCAACCAGCGCAACATCATCCGAGCGAGTCTGACTGCCGCAAATCCCGCTCTGCCGCTGGGCATAGGCCTGTGTCGCTAGCTATGTATATGCGCATTCTGTCGAAATGTGCCAGGACGAGCCTAAAAACCGGAGAAGCGGCTCACTTACATCGTCAAGGCCTTTGTGAGCCGTGCAACCGCGTCTGTACGATCCGAACGGTCAAACACCGCCGATCCCGCAACAAACACGTTTGCTCCCGCTTCGTAGACCTCTCGTATCGTTTCCTCATTGATGCCCCCATCCACTTCGATGAGAACGTCGCCACGCCCCAATTCAACCAATTGTCGCCGGGCCGAGGCAACTTTCGAGACCGTCGCGGGAATCAGAGTCTGCCCGCCGAACCCCGGATTCACCGTCATGATCAGCAACAGGTCCATCTCGCCCACCAAGTATGGAAGGCTGTCGAGTCCTGTTCCAGGATTCATTGCCAATCCCGCCCGCAGTCCAGAACTGCGAATCATCTGTAAAGCCCGATGTGGGTGATGAGTCGCCTCTTGGTGAATGGTGATGACGTCTGCACCAGCTTCCACGAAAGATGGAATCATAGACTCAGGCTTTTCGATCATAAGATGTACGTCAAGGGTACAACGAAACCGGCGCCGCAACGCGGACACGACGAGAGGACCCATGGTGATGTTCGGGACAAACTGACCATCCATCACATCGATATGTATCCAGTCACATCCCGCGTCGACGACGGACGCTACTTCCTTCTCCAAACATCCAAAATCCGCTGACAGAATCGATGGCGCAATCTTGGTGACATTCATGAATACTCGTTCAGCTCCTGTTCGCGAATCTCGTGGTACAGTTGGCGATACGACGTATAGCGCGACAGAGCGATTTGCGACCGCTCCACTGCATCTTTGACGCCGCATCCCTCTTCGTCTAGGTGTAAACAGCCACGATAACCACACGCTTGGGCCGGCTCGGCAAAATCCAAAAAATACTCGCGCAAATCGCGCGACGCAAGTTCAAGCTGCAGTTGACTGAATCCCGGCGCATCCGCCACCCAACTCTCCGCGTCCATTTGAAATAGTTCAACATGGCGCGTCGTCTGCTTACCGCGGCCAATCTTCTCACTGACTTCACCTGTTTGCAAATGTAAACCGGGCAACAAGGCGTTCGCTAAGGTTGACTTGCCTGCTCCAGATGGTCCCGCAAAGACACTTATGCGACCTTTTAAGCGAGCGCGGACCTGGGCGACGCCGGAGCCAAATTTGGCCGCAATAGCGTACGTTTCATAGCCGATGCCGCGATAAAGTTTAACAATTTCCTCGACGCGTTCGGACACAACAAGATCGGACTTCGTCAACACAACTGTCGGCTCGACGCCTGCTAGAGCGGCGGCGACGAGCGTCTTGTCAAGCATGTATAGGTTTAAATCAGGCGTGACGAAGGAACAAGCCACGACGACGTGGTCGACGTTGGCAATGGGCGGTCGCACCAACTCGGTCGTGCGCGGAAGGACCTCGCCGATCACGCCCTCGTTGCTACCGATCGGTTCATAAAGGACCCTGTCGCCGACAAGTACCGTCGTGCCACGCTTTTTGAACACACCGCGCGCGCGACAGCGACGAACTTTTTCACCGTCTTGAACATCGAAGAAACCACTGATAGCCCGAATCACGCGTCCTTCCGCCACAGCGCCCTCCTCATTATCCCTGTACAGGGTAGTCGCGAACCAGTTGCCCGTTTTCGTACACTTTGACGTCGCCTTTTTCACCTGGCGTCAGATAGAGTACTTCCTGCCACGAGGTGTGTCGACGAATTCGCTGATTGACAACCACTTGCCCAGTTCCACGCGCGTCGTCGATCATAATTTCCACGTCAGTCGGCGGGCCTTTCGGCGGATCGACGGTCACCTGTACACTGTGCGGTTGCTCATCTAAAGCGTTCGCCACAGCGTTGTTGGTGGGAGGTGTTGTCGCATTGCCAACGCCGTTGCCTACGGAATTTCCAACACCATTACCGAGCTCTGTACCATTGCCAGTGCCATTCGTACCTGCAGAGTTTCCTGTGGGGTTCCCACCCGCTCCCTGATCCGAGCTGTTCGAGTTCGAGGTGCTATTGTCCGGTGCAACAGACGGATTGCTGACGACGTACATATTGATGGTCGATCCCGCAGGTACAGAATCACCCTCAATATACGGGTACACATACGACACCAGCGGATCCTGATTTACCAGATTGCTTGGCGTTACGCTACCTACAGTCAGCCCGGCGGCTTGAATCGCCGCTTCCGCCTGCTGTAGTGGCAAGCCAACCAGTTTCGGCACCGTGACATATTTCTCCTCACTCACGGTGAGGGTGATTTTTGCATTTAACGGTACCGAAGTTCCGGCTGCCGGATTGCTCGAGATGACTTGACCCGATGGCACTGTCGTGCTCTGTTCCGTCTGCTCCGTGATGTTGTTCGCCGAAAATCCAGCACTGATCAGCGATTGCTTTGCTTGATCGAACGGTTCGTTGGTCACGTCCGGCATGGCCACTTTCGGCGCGCCTTGACTTACATAAAGGGTAATATCCCGCGTCTTTTTGACCTGTGTCCGTCCAGGCGGCGATTGTTCATAGACGATCCCGGTCGCTTCGTGCAAATTTGGCTCCAGCTTTTCAACGATTTGATTTCGCGAAAAACCCGCTGCTTCTAGCGTAGAGACCGCTTTTGCTGCGGGTTTACCGACGACAGAAGGCACTTCTACGTTCGGCACTGTCATCAAGTTTGTAACCAAGACGATGGCGGCGTATCCGCCAAGGCCGAGTGCAGCGACAGCTAATACCGCGATACCGGTCACCATGCTGATCCGCTTCCAGCGCGGCATCTTGGGCTTGGACTCCTGTGTCCCAGCGTTCGCCAGCTTGTCGCCCATATGCTCCCCCATTGCCGGTATCACGATGGTCTTGTCATCGCAGTCAAGCGTTGGCTCAAACTTAGGAACGTTTGGATGTTCCAAAGCCGTATCGAGATCGGCTTTGACTGCAGCCATATTGTCATATCGGCCTTCCGGAGCTTTTACCAGACAGCGAAGAATGATATTTTCCACACTCTGTGGAATCGATTTATTCAAGTCTCGCGGTTCGACAAACGGCTCACGCAGGTGTTTTAAAGCGACGCTGACCGGGGAATTCCCGTCAAATGGAAGTTTACCCGTCAACATCTCATACATCACAATACCTAGCGAATAAATATCGCTCTTTGCCGTGGTCGGCGCGCCACGAGCCTGTTCCGGGGAAAAGTAATGCACGGACCCTAAGACCGACGTCGCCTGTCTGTCCGCGATTGTGTGTCCAGTCGCTGCACGTGCAATACCGAAATCGGCCACCTTGACCTGCCCGTGGCGGTTCAACAGGATATTGTGCGGCTTGATATCGCGGTGGATGACGTGCAAATCGTGCGCATGTTGCAATGCAGAGCAAATCTGCTTGCTGATATCGATGACCTCGTCCACGGGCAATGGCGCCCGCTCGATAATCACGTCCTTCAGTGTCGGTCCATCGACGTACTCCATGACGATGTACTGCTCGCCTTCCGAGATTCCCACGTCGTACACGTTGACGATATTTGGATGCGATAGCCGCCCTGCCGCTTGCGCCTCTTGCCGAAAGCGGCGGACGAATTCTTCGTCCTCGACAAATTGGCTGCGCAGCATTTTAACCGCCACAACGCGATCCAAGAGCGTATCGACCGCGCGATAGACGACTGCCATACCGCCGTCGCCAATCGTCTCCTCCAGTCGATAACGGCCTCCAAGAATGCGCGAGGTCATTTGTTGCCAGCCTCCTCTCGGTTCACCGCGACAAGAACCGTCACGTTGTCCGTACCGCCGCGCGCCAGCGCCGCTTGAATCATCGCGTCGACCACTTGCTCCAAATCTACAACCGTTGCGACCGCGCGAGCGTCTTCCATGAACGACCGAATTTCGTCATCTGCAACATGATTGGTCAAACCGTCTGAACACAAGAGCACCACATCGTCAGAATGCCAGGGATATAAATTTAAATCCGGATGGCTGTGCGGTTCTGTGCCGAGCGATCTCGTCACGATGTTTCGCTGAGGATGGTGTTTTGCCTCTTCCTGTGTCAGTTGCCCGCGGCGCACCAACTCTGCAACCAGGCTGTGATCATCGGTCACCTGGCTGAACTCGGAGCCGGATAGCATATACGCCCGGCTATCGCCAACGTGGGCAATGTATAGCGTACCAGGCTTTGCAAACGCGCAGACAATCGTTGTGCCCATTCCGCGGTAACTAACGTTTTCGCATGCCTGCTGATAAATCGCAGCATTGGCTGTAGCGAGTGCCGAGAGTAGAATCTCGCCCGGATCGCTATCTGGGCGCAGATGCTCGCGCACGTAGAGCCCTACGCGCTCGATGGCCAACCGACTGGCAACGTCCCCCGCCTGCGGACCACCCATCCCGTCCGCGACGACGAATAGCTCTCCTGTGGCGAGCTCTGGCAGGACAGAGAAGCCATCCTGGTTCATGGTTCGAACGAGACCAATGTGCGACTTCGCAGCATACAACATGCCAACACCTCAATACTCAAACCAAACGAGCGCTCGATCACGCTCGCCGATTCATATGTTGAGCGCGCAACTGGCCGCACGCCGCCGCGATGTCATGTCCCATTTCGCGTCGGATCGTCGCGTTGATGCCCGCTTCTTGCAATGCGTTCCAAAATGCGTAAATCTGTTTCTTTTCTGTACGCCGATATTCGCGCTCCGGTACGTAATTGACCGGGATTAGGTTGACGTGGCAAGGCAGGTCGCGAATTAACTCGGCTAACTCTCGCGCACACGCAAGACTATCATTTTGTCCCGCCACGAGTGCGTATTCAAAAGAAATGCGCTTCCCTGTTTTTTGATAGTAATAATGACATGCTTCCATCAGCTTGGCAATCGGGTATGCCTTGTTGACCGGCATCATTCTGCCCCGTAGCTCATCGTTTGGCGCGTGCAGGGACACCGCGAGCGTGATCGGCCGCCCTTCGTCAGCCAGCCGGCGAATACCAGGTACAAGGCCCACGGTTGAAATGGTAATGTGACGCTGGCCGATATTGAGTCCATGGGCATCGCTGACAATATCGATAAAGCGCATGACGTTGTCATAGTTGTCCATAGGCTCACCGGATCCCATCAAAACGATGGAAGATACGCGTCCGCCCTGGCCGTCGAGTAGCGATTGGCTGTACATCAACTGTTCGACCATTTCGCCAGCCTGCATCTGGCGGATCATGCCACCGAGCGTCGAGGCGCAAAACGTGCAGCCCATTTTACAACCGACCTGTGAGGATACGCACACGCTGTTGCCGTAATTGTGACGCATGAGCACCGTTTCGACGGTCACGCCATCCGGCCATTCAAGTAGAAACTTTGAGGTCGGATCGACCTTCGAATCCTGGCGGACCACTTCCTTAGCACTGCGCAAAAAGGCCCGTTCGGCCAGCGCTTCTCGCAAAGACTTAGGCAGATTCGTCATCTCTTCGAATCCAGTCGCGCGCTTTTGATACATCCACTCAAACAGTTGTACCGCACGATACGGCTTTTCCCCGAATTCGTGAGCGAGCCAGTCCTTAAGTTCGGCTAAGGTAAAGTTATACAAGTGAACCATGCATTTCACCCCCTCAATTTCGTCGCAATCTCGCCATGTAAAATCCGTCCGTCGCAAACATGTCAGGCGTCAATGTCAAGCCGACAGCAACCTGACCCGCCAAGGGTGCCGGGACATCATGCGCGATATCATCCAAGGAGACCGCCCCTTGCAGTTCATCGACCACGCCTAAGACAACCTGCTCATTTTCTTCGGGCAACAGCGTACACGTCGCATAGACCACATAGCCGCCTGGCTTGACGATCCGGCAGGCATGGCGCAACAAATCCGTCTGTAAGGCCGTCAACGCTGCCACGTCTGCCTCTGTCCGCCGTTGCCGAATATCCGGGCGACGCCGCATCACGCCAAGCCCGCTGCACGGAGCATCGACGAGCACCGCGTCATACGGCGGATTGCCAGATATATCGCGCCCGTCGCCAAGGCGTGCGCGCACACTCGTGAGATGCAGGCGCGAGCAGGCCTCCACAATCGTCTGTATCTTCGAGATGTATACGTCGTACGCGTCGATCACGCCTGTGTCGCGCATCAATTCGGCGATTTGCGTCGTCTTACCCCCCGGCGCAGCGCACATATCGAGGACGCGCATGCCAGGTTCAGGCCGCAGCAAAGGTGCGATTAACATCGCGCCTTCATCCTGTACCGTCAACGAACCATGGCGGTAAAGGTCCAATCGCTCGACGTCGATCGCGCCAGTAATCCGCAAGGCCCCGTCGTAGAGCGCTCCTCGCTCGATTTCACCGACGCCTTGCGCGGTAAGAGCCGATGCGACTGACTCGACGGAAGCTCGCAAGGGATTGACGCGCACCGCCGTCGCGCCGGGGCGATTGCCCGCCGCCAGTATAGCCTCGGCGCGCTCCCTGCCGTATGCCGCGACCAACCGCGCAACCATCCAGCGCGGATAGCTGTGCAGTAACGACAGTTGTGCGATGTCGTCACGGTCGGTTCGTCGCACATGAATCCGCGACTCCCAATCTGTCCCATCGCGCAGATAGCTACGCAAGACGGCGTTGACAAATGAGGCAGATCGCGGGTTGACTCGCTTGGCCATATCGACGGCATCGCTGGTCACAGCGTAAGCTGGGAGCCTCGACAGCCAACTGAGCTGATAGACGCTCATGCGCAAGATGGTCAAAATCGCGACTTCCACAGCTGCTAAACCCCGCCGCACGTACGGCGCGAGCAGGTGATCGATGGTCAACTGGCGCCGGACTGTTCCGTAAGCTATTTCCGTCGCCAAAGCCTTGTCGCGATCGCTCAATTCGCGCTTGGCGAGTGCGTGTTGCAAGGCCAAGTTGACATACGCCCGGTCTTTTGCCACGCGCACGAGTGCGTGGTATGCGGTCCATCTAGCTGGAGAGATCACTTGTGTCGATCCTTTCAAAAACCACAGTATCGGTGCGTAAGCCGGCGAGCCAGGCTCCAGCGCTCATCGGCCGCTTGCCCGCAGGTTGCACTTGCTCTACGACGTAGACGCCATTGCCACAAGCGACAACTGCCGTGTCACCCAAGCGGCGAGCCAAACCAGGTTCGCCTGACAGGTGGCCATCGCCGACATGACCGCGCAGGATTTTGAGTTGCCGACCATCCGGCGCGATCGCGCTGGCGCCTGGCCATGGGGCCAATGCTCGCACCCGTAGCGCAATCGCATCTGCAGCGAGCCGCCAATCGATCCACTCGTCGCTGCGCGTGAGTTTCTCTGCGTACGTCACGCCCACCGCGGGTTGTGGGATCGCCTGCAGTTCACCACGCACGTAAGCGGGCAGGATCTCCGCACACATCTGGCCACCAAGTGCGGCCAACTTGTCATGTAACTCGCCAGCCGTGGTGTCGGGTCCAATTGGCAACTCCTGCTGCGCAATCATCGGCCCCGCATCGAGTTCGCGCACCATCTCCATCAGCGTCACGCCTGTTTTGGTATCGCCGGCGAGAATCGCCCGCTGAATCGGTGCCGCACCGCGCCAGCGCGGCAACAGCGAGGCGTGGACGTTGACCGCGCCACTCTTTGCGAGTTTAAGCACTCTGTCGGGCAGCAACTGTCCGTACGCCGCTGTGACCAGAATGTCCGCATCCCACTCGGAAAGCGCGCGCACACTATCAGGGTGGCCCACTTTCTCTGGTTGCAACACGCGTAAGCCAAGTTCGAGCGCGCGCCGTTTCACCGGCGGCGGTGTCAAAAGCCGCTTGCGTCCAGCCGGGCGATCCGGCTGTGTGACCACGCACACTTCCCAGGAAAGTCGCACCAAGGCCTCAAGCGCTGGCAAAGCGAAATCTGGTGTGCCCATAAAGAGTGCGCGCACGGACATTAGGAACGCTCCCCGACCGTTGCCCGCTCAATTTGATCCGGGCGCAGGTAGTCGATAAACAGAATGCCATCGAGATGATCGATCTCATGTTGCAAGCAGCGAGCCAACAAATCGCGCCCCTCAATTTCAAAGAATTCCCCATTTCGATCCTGAGCTCGCACCTTGACATATGCCGCGCGCTCCACGATACCGGAGAGCCCTGGCAGAGACAGGCACGCCTCACGCTCATGTTGCTCACCCTCGCGCGCGATGATCTCCGGATTTACCAATTCGATCCAAGCGCGTTTCGCAAAACTATCCTCATTAGGCGCTACGTCGATGACGACCAGTCGCTTTAAAATGCCGATCTGATTCGCGGCGAGCCCAATGCCATCAGCGTGGTACATCGTCTCTGCCATGTCGTCGAGCAACTTGTGGATAGCCGGTCCAAATTGTGTGACCGGCTTGGCCTTTTGGCGCAAAGCCTGATCTTCCCCTTTGCGAATGATGCGAATGGCCATGATACGGCCTCCTTTAAAATAGAATACATGGCACTTAGCCGATTCTCTGTGCATTGACGTCGAGGCGGCAACTTCCACCCAGACGATTCATCCGTTCCTTGACTACACGATAACTTTGCGTGACGTCCTGCCCTACATCTTCCCACCGACCATACTTTAGCACAACCTGATACCGATACAGGTTGTCGATACGCCGAATTCCACTCGGCGACGCGGGCAATAGGGTCATGTAATCTATAGCACCCGAACGGCGCAACTCGCGTTCAAAGCGCATGGCCGCGCCACGTGCGACGTGTTCGGCCGGATGCGAAGCAAGAAATACAGCCAGTTCACAAAATGGCGGATACGTGAAAAACGCCCGTTGACTGCGTTCTTCGCGATAAAAGGTCACAAAATCATGCGCAGCCGCAGCTTGGATGGCAAAATGCTCAGGGCGATACGTCTGGATGAGCGTGACGCCGTCGGTTTCCGCACGGCCCGCGCGCCCCGCCACTTGCGTCAACAATTGAAACGTCCGCTCATGCGCACGGTAATCAGGCAGCGTCAACATCGTATCCGCGGCGACGACCCCAACCAAGCGCACGCGCGGGAAATCCAAACCCTTGGCAATCATCTGAGTGCCAATCAGAACGTCCGCGCGCCCGGCTTCGAAATCGGCGACGATTTGTTGCAACGCACCTTTCTTACGGGTGGTATCCACATCCATGCGCAACACGCGAAAGTCTGGCCAAAGCGTGGCGATCGCGGATTCAATTTGTTCCGTACCAATTCCGAACGCTCGCAAGGCGCGCTCGCCGCAAGCCGGACAGCAATCGCTGTACGATTGCTCGTAGCCACAATAGTGGCAGACCAGCCGCATCCCGCCATCCGCGCGATGCACCGTCAGATGGATGTCACAGTGTGGGCACTGAACGCCCTCACCACACGCGCGACACAAAGTAGAACTCGCATAGCCCCGCCGATTAAGAAACAAAATGGCCTGTAGCCCAGAGCGCACGGTTGCCTCAAGTTCTTGCTGCAGTCGCTCGCTAAATAGCGACTTGTTTCCCGCCCGCAGCTCTTCCCGCATATCGACGATTTCTACTTTCGGCAAAGGCTTGCCGTTCGCCCTCTGTGGCAATGACACCAAAGTCGCC
Organism: Alicyclobacillus hesperidum subsp. aegles; assembly: GCF_027923525.1. Classification (NCBI taxonomy): domain Bacteria; kingdom Bacillati; phylum Bacillota; class Bacilli; order Caryophanales; family Alicyclobacillaceae; genus Alicyclobacillus; species Alicyclobacillus hesperidum. The sequence goes on from NZ_BSBJ01000007.1 coordinate 35,965, forward strand.
CGCCCGTCCTCAACCTGGCGAATGGCCCACAGTGACGGCGTTGCCGATCCGAACACGACCAAGGCGTCCGCCGTTTCGGCACGCCTTACAGCAATTTCGCGAGCGTCGTAATGCGGAGCGTCCTCCTGCTTATATGAAGGCTCGTGTTCTTCATCGACGATGACCAATCCCAAATTGCGAACCGGCGCAAACACGGCAGACCGGGCCCCGATGACGATACTTGCGTCGCCGCGCAGAATGCGCGCCCACTCGTCGCGCCGCTCACCCTGCGCGAGCGCCGAATGCAAAACGGCGATGCGATCGCCAAATCTGCTGTAAAAGCGACCGACCATTTGCGGCGTCAGCGCGATCTCGGGCACGAGCAACACCGCCTGCCTGCCCTGGCGCACGACTTCGTCGATAGCGCGCATGTACACCTCTGTCTTACCGCTACCCGTGACGCCATGAACAACGGCCATGTGCGCTCCAGGTGCCTGGATCAACTGCGCCAAACGAGCGGTTGCACGAGCCTGGTGAACCGTCAACGCGGGCGCCGGACGTTCCTCGCGATCCGGCCAAATAAATCGCGAGACGGCCCGTTCGTCGACCCGCACGAGTCCGGCCTCGACAAGCGGCTGAACGGTCGTGCGCGCATACTCTTTGCGCGCCCAAGCCAATTCCCCGCTCACAGCCAACTGGCGCAACAACGCCGCTTGCCGCGGCGCACGGGTTTCGCGCGCTGCGGCCGCTTGCAGCAGTTCAGCCGGCTCCTTTGTGGCGGACAAAAACGACTGCAAGCGCGCCTGCACCTGCTCTGACACATGCAAGACGCGCTCTAAATAGCCCAGTTCAACCCATGCTTCAATTTGCTCCTTGGCGGCCGAATCAAGTTTTGCCACTGCGCGATCGTCCGGTTTCTTTTGTGCAACGAATTGCCAGGTCGACGACGCGCGTACGTCGTCAGGAACGTCCACTCCGCGTGCGGGCTGTAATTGCAAACCTCCTGTGACACGAAATGCCCCGGGCAGGATGGCCGACAAGGCCTCCGGCAAGGTCGCGGCATATCGTTCGCAAAGCCACTCGGCAAGCCGGAGTTGTTCCTCGGTCAACACGGGCTCCTCATCGACGACGGAAGCGACAGTGCGCACGCGCGACGAGACGTCCGCTTCGCTACGAACGCGCCAAATTACGCCTGCCTTCCAGGCGGACCGAAACGGCACGACCACGCGCACGCCAGGTCTTGCGTTCGACGCGAGTGCACGTGGTAAAAGATAGTCGAACCGCTTGTCCAAAAAGAGACCCGGCGCATCGATGACAACCTCTACCACAAAGTGGCTCATGCGCCTTGTTCGCCGCCCAACTGTGCGCGCAGATCCTTGATGCGCGACAAAATTTGGTCTGCCACTCGATACTTCGCCATCATCGGAAGTTCGTTGACTTCACCTGATTTGGTCAGCAATGTCACTTGATTCGTATCGACGTCAAACCCTGCCCCTGGCTTGCTGACGTCGTTGATGACAATCAGATCGAGGCCTTTCTCCTCAAGCTTTTTTCTGCCGTACTGAATCGGATCGCGCGTCTCGGCCGCAAAGCCAACAATCGTTTGTCCGCGCCGCCGTCGCTGGCTCATGATAGCGAGGATGTCTGGCGTTTCAACGAGATCAATCTGCATCAAACCTTGTGATTTCTTCCATTTGTGTTCGTAGAATACCGCCGGACGGAAATCGGCTGGCGCGGCCGCGGCGATGAGCACGTCGGCATGCTCCATGGCACGTTCTACACCTGCTAGCATTTCGTCGGTCGAGCGCACGTAGAGCATTTCGGCCCCCGGTACAGGTTGCAAATGTGTCGGGCCGCTCACGAGTGTCACTTGTGCACCACGAGCAACGGCCTGTTGCGCGATGGCATAGCCCATTTTGCCGCTCGAGCGGTTGGTCAGATAACGCACCGGATCGATATCCTCGACAGTGGGACCGGCGGTGACCACGATGTGTAACCCGGCGAGATCGCGCTCCTGATGGAGCAACGCCTCGATGACCTCGGCGATATCCTCAGGTTCCGGCATCCTGCCCTTACCCGTATAACCGCAGGCGAGCGGGCCCTCGCCAGGGTCGAGTACCAAATTGCCGCGTTGGCGAAGTGTCGCCAAGTTGGCCTGAACCGCCGGATGCTCATACATGTGGACATTCATCGCCGGTGCGATCACGGTCGGACACGTCGCTGCAAGCGCCGTCGTCGTCACCATATCGTCCGCCAAGCCATGCGCCAGCTTGCCAATCAAATTGGCGGTGGCCGGAGCGATCACGTACAGCGCGGCGCGGTCCGCGACTGCGATATGTGCGATTTCCGACGGATTCGGCTCCGCAAACGTGTCAAAGATGACGGGATGCTTCGTCAAGGCCTGCAACGTCAACGGCTGAATAAAACGCGTCGCATGCTCGGTCATCAACGCCTGCACGTCATACCCGCGCTTGACAAGCAACGAGCAAAGCGCGGCCGATTTGTACGCTGCAATGCCGCCACCGACACCGACAAGAATGGTTTTAGGTTCCATCCTCTGCCCCCCTTTAACCATGTCATCACCCATCACGAAGAGAGGCAGAACAACGCGCGGTTGCCCTGCCTCTCCCGTTGACACAAGATTAATGCGATTCTGGTTCAACCCGGCTGTAGCGAATGGTACCGTCGCTGATCTCCCACAGTGCACGGCTGACGTTGCGCGTCGTCGACGAACCCGGTTGGTTCATCGTCTCCGTCTGCAACTTACGAGCACGCTTTGCGGTCAATACCACCAGCGCATATTTGCTGTCACAGACCTCCAACAGACGATCAATAGACGGATAAATCATCGTTCGTTCACCTCAAACGGACAAGGACATGCGTAAACCTGCCCCTGTTACCTATCTACACGCTCGTATCACAAATTCAAAACTACCCATCATTGTATAACGAGTTATGCGCAAAGCCAAGTGGGGAATTGTTATTCAATATTTTGCACCTGCTCGCGCAACTGTTCGACAATGACTTTCATTTCGACCACGCGCTGTGCGATTTCCGGATCGGCGGACTTGGCGCCAATCGTGTTCGTCTCGCGGTGCATCTCTTGCACCAAAAAATCCAACCGCCTTCCCACAGGCTCCTGTTTTGCCATGGCCTCGCGAAACGCGACGATGTGGCTTTGCAACCGCACGAGTTCTTCGTCGATTGCACTGCGCTCCGCAAACAACAGGACTTCCTGCAGCATGCGGGCCGGATCGATCTCGATGCCAAGTTCGGCGATTCGCCGCGCAAGCGTCTGCCGTTTCTCCTCGACGGCCAAGGGGCCTCTGGCCTGTACGGCAGACAGGTGTGTTTCCAGCATGGCCAATTTTCCTTGGCAATTTTCAGCGAGGCGTGCCCCCTCGTCGCAACGCACCTTGACGAGTTGCGCGAGCGCGGTATCCAGCAGACTGCACAAAGCCTCGGCAATCTGCCCTTCTTCTAACTCTGCTTTCCGCTGGATCAAGACTCCCGGATACATCAACCACTCGCGCGCCGTTTGTCGCTCGGCGCGTGCACCCAGGCGCGCGACAAGCCCTTGCTCGGCTTTTAACAAAGCGTCGAGCAAGGGCCAGTTGACATCGATATCGACAGCGGTCACCGCGAAATCCGCCACGTTGACGAACACGTCGACGCGGCCGCGCGATACGGCGGTTTGCAGGCGACTGCGAAGGTTATCTTCAAACAGGGCCCATTCCCGCGGCAGACGAATGGTGAATTCTGAAAAACGGTGATTGACCGACTTGACCTCCAACGTCACGTCATATGGCCCAACCTTGCCTTGACTACGGCCAAACCCGGTCATGCTCCGAAACGCCATTTCGCTACCCCCGTCCCCATGTTCCCCAACATTCTACAATGCGCCGGGGCGGTGGGCAATTCGGCTTGCTTCAGGCAGCCATTCTGTCGTCGTTGGCTCCGCTTTTGGGGCGAAGTGCGTTGCGCCCAAGGCGGCGGATCGACAGAGCGAACGTCGGGATGGCGGCGAGCACAAGGACAATGATCCAATCGGTCAGACCCAACGGAACCGTGTGGAACGCCTTCGCGATTTTTGGCACGTAAATCGTAAAGGCAAACAACACAACCGACGAGATGACGGCCAGGATGAGCCAGATGTTCCCGAGCGGATTGCGTTTCATAATACCGCCTTCAAGACTTCTGCAGTCGAAGACGAGAATCAACTGTGCCATGGTCAACGTCGCATAGGCCATCGTTTGGGCATGTGCCAGATTTTTGTCTGTTTTCAAGGACCAAACGAACACCGCAAGCGTCACCAAACCAATGAGAATGCCGCGCGAGAGAATCTTGGTTGCCATGCCTTTGGCAAAAATCCCTTCATGGACGTCGCGCGGGCGGCGTTTCATGATATCGCCTTCCGGCGAATCCACGCCAAGCGCGATCGCGGGCAAACCATCCGTCACCAAATTGACCCACAAGATCTGTATCGGCGCGAGCGGTAGCGGTAACCCGGCGAGCATCGCAGCGAACATCGTCACAATCTCGCCAACGTTGGACGCCAATAGGTAACGAATAAACTTTTTGATGTTGTCGTAGATGCCGCGACCCTCTTCCACCGCCGCGACGATGGTCGCAAAGTTGTCATCAGCAAGGACGAGACTCGAAGCTTCCTTAGCGACGTCGGTGCCCGATTGGCCCATGGCAATCCCGATGTCGGCCTGCTTAATGGCAGGCGCATCGTTGACGCCGTCGCCAGTCATCGCGACCACATGTGCGTTTGCCTGCAACGCGCGGACAATGCGGAGCTTGTGTTCCGGTGTCACGCGGGCGTAGACGTAGACGTCGTTGACCACTTGGGCAAGCTTACCGTCGTCCATCGCGTCCAACTCGACGCCAGTCATGACTCGACCATTGGTCGGCAGAATGTCGAGTTCCTTTGCAATCGCCATTGCCGTCACCTGATGATCACCCGTGATCATCACAGTGCGGATACCGGCACTGCGCGCGGTTGCGATCGCGTCCTTCACTTCTTCACGCGGCGGATCGATCATGCCGCACAGCCCGACGAATACCAATTCTCGTTCCCACTCTGCTTCCCGCGCCGCCTCGATGCTCGGAAACTTCCGGTAGGCAAATGCCAGATTGCGCATTGCCCCTTCGGCCATCTCAAGATTGGCAGCCTGAATTTGCTTGCGCGTATTTTGGCCAAGCGATTCCTCGCGACCACCGGCGAGCACGCGGCTACAGCGCTCGAGCAATACGTCAGGCGCACCTTTGACGAACGCAAACACGTCCGTGCCTGCCTTTACCAATACGGACATGAGCTTGCGCTCCGAATCAAACGGCTGTTCGCCGACGCGCTCGTAGACGGCCGCGACATCGGAGAACCCAGCCTTGCGCGCCAGAACTAGTAGAGCGCCTTCCGTCGGATCGCCCTGTATCGCGTAGTCGACACCGCCCTCGACCTCCTTCTCGACGATTGCGGCGTTGTTGCATGCCGCTGCAATCTCGACGAGGCTCTTCAGGGCCGGTCGCTTATTCGGGTCAATTTTGTGATTGTCGATCAAAAATTCGCCGGTCTGTTGATACCCACTGCCCGTGACGGTCACATAGGTGCCATCGGCAAACAACTTCTGCACCGTCATCCGATTTTGCGTCAGCGTCCCCGTCTTGTCTGAGCAGATGACCGTCGCACAGCCAAGCGTCTCCACCGATGGCAGTTTGCGAACGATGGCGTTGCGCTTGATCATCCGCTGCACGCCCAAGGCGAGCGCAATCGTTACAATAGCCGGGAGCCCTTCGGGAATGGCAGCGACAGCAAGCGAGACGCCGGCGAGAAACATCTCGTAGAGCGCGTGACCGTGCAAGACACCAGCGATGACGACGAGTACCGTGATCCCCAGCGAAATCCAGACCAATGTTTTACCTAGTTGGTCAAGCCGCTGCTGAAGCGGTGTCAACTGTTCTTCGGACTGTTGCATTAAATCTGCGATTTTCCCCATCTCCGTGGCCATGCCAATTGCAGTGACCACGACTTCCGCCTTGCCGCGCGTGACCATGGTGCCCATGTAGACCATGTTCTTGCGATCCCCAAGGTTGCTGTTGGCTTCAATCACAGCCTTCGGGTCCTTGCTTGCCGGAACCGACTCGCCCGTCAACGCCGATTCCTCGACATCGAATGCGACGGCCTTAAGAATGCGCCCGTCTGCAGGAACGCGATCGCCGTCTTCCAGCAACACGATGTCCCCGGGCACGAGTTCCTTGGCTGGCACCTCAATCACCTTGCCGCCGCGCCGCACGCGTGCCACGGGAGCCGTCAGTTCTTTGAGCGCCGCGAGCGATCGCTCTGCGCGAATTTCTTGGACAAAGCCGAGGATACCGTTGAGCACGATGATTGCGATAATCGTGATCGCGTCCGTGTACTCGCCGAGCAAGCCAGAAATCAACGTCGCCGCGAGCAAGACCAGGATCATAAAATCGCGAAACTGGTTTAAAAACACGGTCAATAGCGAAACCTTGCTGCCTTCGCTTAGCAGGTTCAAACCGTGTGTCCGCCTTCTTGCCTCCACATCTTCGGCAGAAAGACCGTTTGCGGAGCTACCAAGCGCCTGCAAGCACTCCGCATCACTCAGCGCGTGCCAGTGCTGTTCCAACTGAGCCACCCCTTCGCCAACTTGTCTCGTAATCTCTATGCCCGGCCAAGCTGGAACATGTCCCTTGTCACGCGACAAAATATCCATCCATCTGCGCAGGCGAAGGGATTCTGCGGTATACTCCTTTTTGGAGAGGAGCATCGATCGTGGATGGACTAACCATGCGGCGTCTGGCCAACGAACTAAACAGCGCCTTGACCGGCGCGAAGATCGAAAAAATCCATCAGCCTGGCGAACGCGATCTCGTCATCTCCCTGCGCTCTCCGGGGATGGGATCGAGGCGGTTGCTCATCTCGGCTCATAAGCAGTTTGCACGTATGCACTTTTTGGCTCATGAGAAACCGGACAATCCGCCGGAACCTCCCATGTTCTGTATGCTTTTACGCAAACATCTGGAAGGTGGCAGGATCGTCGGCGTCGCGCAACAGGGATGGGATCGCGTGATTGAATTGCACGTCGAATCCATCGACGAACTGGGCGACGTGCGTGTCTATTCGCTGGTTTGCGAAATGATGGGACGGCACAGCAACATCGTTCTCTGTCGCAACCATGACGACGGAACCAAAGGCGTCATTGACGCGATTGTCCGCGTTACCGAGGCCATGTCGCGCCATCGCGAGGTGTTGCCCGGATGCGCGTACGTGCCGCCGCCTGCACAACCCAAACAGGCCATCCAGAGCTTGACGAAAGGCGCATTCGCGGCGGTCGATGCGGCCCATTGGTTGAGTCGCGCGAATGTGATGCTCGTCGTCGAACGCCTAGCCGGAGTCGGTCCTGTTTCCGCGCGCGAAATTCTATTTCGCGCAAGTCGCATGCGCGCGATGGACGCAGGCGAAGCGGTCTTCCACTGCGCCGAGGCGCTCGTGGACTGTGTCGAGCAAGCGAGCGAAAGGCCTTCTGTTGCGATTGACGAGATGGGTCGCGCCGTCGAGTGCGCCCCCTTCCTATTAACGCACCGCGATCGCTATGCCGACTGCCCGGACATGAGTGAAGCGATTCGCCGGCGTTTCGCGGATACAGGAGAAATCTTGTACCACTCCCGCTTGCAGGACGAACTGGTGCGAGTCGTCGCCGATCAAATTGACAAGTTGCGCGGCAAGCGCGTGAAGCTCGAAGCTTCGCTCGCGGATAGTGCAGACGAAGAGCGTTATCGAGTTCAGGCAGAGCTGTTAACCGCTTTCGCCTATCAAGTGCCAAAGGGAGCTTCCCGGGTCGAACTGCCGAATTACTACCGGGAGGGCGAGGTCCTTTCGATTGAACTCGACCCGGCGCTGGATGCCATCGCAAACGCGCAGCGCTACTTCAAGCTGGCGACGAAACGCAAGCGCGCGCAAACCGCGGTCGCCGCGCAAATGGCAGAAACCGAGCGGGATCTCGCATACCTGGAAGCTGTGATGCAATCGCTCGCCGATACCTCGCTCGACAACCTGGAGCAGGTCCGGCGCGAACTCATCAGCCAAGGGTTTCTCACGCCCAAAATGCAACGGCGAAAACCTGGCTCCAAACGCGGACGTGAGGCTTCGCGCGATCCGGAGGCGAAACCGGCTGCGTACCTGTCCGAGGACGGGTTCGTCATGCGCGTGGGCCGCAACAATTTACAAAACGACCGACTCACCTTGCGCACGAGTGCCAAACATGACCTTTGGCTTCACGTCAAAGGCGAGCCGGGTTCACACGTCGTCATTGAACGTGGCCAGGCCGAGTCCATTCCCGAGTCGACCATCGAGGAAGCCGCGCTACTCGCTGCCTATTTCAGCCGGGCGCGCGACTCGGCGACAGTTCCTGTCGATATCACGGAAGTGCGCAACGTCTGGAAGCCGAACGGCGCACGCCCCGGCTTTGTGCTTTACGGTCAGCAGCGAACACTGTTTGTCACCCCGGATCGCACCGAGGTCGAATCGATATTGCAGCGTCGGGCGGATACGAACCACAATTAAACCATGGCTGCTCGCCCGGACAAAGCTCAAGGAGAGATGGACATGAGTTCCAACCCAGTGAACAAACGCTTGATTGTCGGTGCCAACAAGCCCGCGCACGGGACAAACGTCCTCACCAACACCCAGGAAGCCATTCGCGAAGCATTGGATCGCTTGGGTTACGAAGAGGCGGTCTACGAACTTTTGGCGGAGCCTTTGCGCGTCATGACGGTACAAATCCCCGTGCGCATGGACGATGGCCGCACCGAAGTCTTCACAGGCTATCGTGCGCAGCACAATGACGCTGTCGGCCCGACGAAAGGCGGCGTTCGCTTTCACCCGGATGTCACCCTCGACGAAGTCAAGGCACTTTCGATCTGGATGTCGCTGAAATGCGGTATCTTCAACCTTCCCTACGGCGGCGCGAAGGGCGGCATCGTCTGCGACCCGCGCACGATGAGCCTGGGCGAACAGGAGCGACTTGCCCGGGGATATGTTCGCGCCATCAGCCAAATCGTCGGTCCGGCCAAGGACATCCCAGCGCCAGACGTGTATACAAACGCGCAGATCATGTCCTGGATGTACGACGAATATAGCCGTATCCGCGAATCCGACTCGCCCGGCTTTATCACGGGTAAACCCTTGGTGCTCGGCGGCTCGCGCGGACGTGAAGCGGCCACCGCACTTGGCGTGGCGATCGCGCTGCGCGAAGCGGCCGGACGCCTTGGCAAACAAGTCCAAGACTTACGGATACTCGTACAAGGGTTTGGCAATGTTGGTAGCAATGTTGCCCGTATCCTCCACGAGATGGGTGCGACGATTGTCGGCATCAGCGATGCGGGAGGCGGCGTCTACCGCGAAGGCGGGCTCGACATTCCAGACTTGATTGACCAAAAGGACTCGTTTGGCATGGTCACTCCGCGCCTTGCTAACGTCATGCCAACAGAAGAATTTCTCGTGCAGCCCTGCGATGTTTTGGTGCCTGCGGCCCTCGAAAACCAAATCCACGCAGACAACGCGCCCAAATTGCAGGCGTCGATGGTGATCGAAGCGGCAAACGGCCCCACGACGCCAGACGCGGATCAAATCCTGCACGACAGAGGCATCGTCGTGGTGCCTGATGTGCTGGCCAATGCAGGCGGTGTCACGGTATCGTACTTCGAGTGGGTACAAAACAACCAAGGTTTCTATTGGACTGAGGATGAGGTCAACCAACGCTTAGAGGCCATGATGGTGCAAAGCGTTCACAACATCCTCGATACAGCAGAGCGCTATGGCGTATCGCCGCGTTTGGCTGCCTATATGGTCGGAATTCGCCCGTTTGCCGAGGCCATGCGTTGGCGCGGTTGGGTATAATCGAGTTCCTGAAGAATCGCCGTCGCTTGTTGCCGACAGCAGAATCATTCGCGAAGGGCGCCGTCCACGGCGCCCGGACAACTGGGGATAGACATGGGGAAAGCGCTGTCACATTCAGAATCGGTGACGTATCGACTCGGCATGCAGATGCGTCGCGAAACTTGGCGCAACTTCCAAATCGATTTTGGGGGTTCCGTACTATTTGCATTATTTAACGTTGTCGTCAATCAATTTTACGCCCCGATGGCCATTCGCCACGGCGCAACCAACCTGGATGTCGGTCTGTTAAGCGCCGCCCCAGCTATCGGCATGCTTTTGTCGCCCTTGTGGGCTGGACTGATGGGTCAACGCTCGCCGAAGCCGTTTGTGCTTTGGCCGCTGACGATAGGCCGAATGTCCGTCGTAATCGCGGGGATGTTTCTATCTCCCCTCGTCTTTGTTCTCATATCCTTTGTCGTCAATTTTATGAACGGCATTCAGGCACCCGCCTACCCTTCGCTGCTCACGCGCGTGTATCCGCCGCACTTGCGCGGGCGACTCATGGGTTACGTCCGTGTGGCACAAGGATTTTTACTCATTCCGCTCGCCTACGTCGTAGGTATCTGGAGCCAGGCAACTGGGGATCGCTGGCCACTTATACTCGCAGCACTTTTTGGCACGGCCTCTGTGATCTTGTTCTGCCGCGTGCGCGAAGTCGAACCGCGCCCGGAAACCAACGAGAACATGTTAAGTGCGCCGCGCAGGTCGTTTCTGACAAGTGCTCGCCGACAGTGGTTGCTTGTGCGCGAAAATCGTCCGCTTGCGCTATTTTTGGCCGCAACGACAGCGACCGGCTTTGGCAACCTGCTTGCGGGCCCTATCTATCAAATCTATCAGGTGCATAGGCTCAACTTGTCAAACGACCAGATTGGCATGACTCGTGTGGCCTACTACATTGCACTTCTCGTGGCCTACTTTGTCTTAGGATGGCTCATCGACAAATCATCGCCGCGGCTCGCCATGTTTGTCGGCATGCTCGCATATACCCTCGCGCCTCTTCTGTACGTCGTGTTCGGATCGTACTTTGGCGTGATCGTCTCCTGTATGTTCCTTGGGGTTGGCGACGCCGCGTGGGACATCGGCTGCATGGCGTACATCTTCAAAGTGTCGCCAGGCCGCGAGGCCACCGCATTTGGTTTGCATTACCTGCTGTTTGGCATTCGCGGTACCGTCGCACCCATTCTGAGCACTGCATTGACGCACAACATGTCGCTGTCAGCGGTGTTTCTCGCTTCTGCCGCCGTCTCCGCACTCGGCGTCGCCCTGCTTTGCCTGCCGCAGCGGCCACCGACGTTGCCGTCTGGCACCTCTTCTGTCAGCGAGGTTTCGTGAGGCGCCCCTATACGCAGGCGAGCCGCATGGGCTAAACCAAGCCAACCTGCTGGCCGCCTGCGAAGGTCGTCCACGAAGGCTTCACTGCCACGCACTCATGTCGAGGCGGGCTGGTAAAACCTTCACACCCCAAAGGTATCAGGCGACTTGCGCCACTTCATCAGTAGGTCAATATCCGACTCTTCGATGTCGCCCCTCTCCAGTGCCACTTGTAGCAATACCTCATACGGGACCAACCGGTACGCTGGAATGCCCGTTTCTATGGCTTTCTCGCTCGCAATGTCGAAGTCGTAAGACAGTATCGTGAGGATGGAGATCACGTCGACCCCCGCGTCGCGCAGGGCCTGCGCCGCGTTATAGGCTGATTTGCCCGTGGACAGCGTATCTTCGATCACGACGGCCTTCATCCCCGGCCGGGCGTACCCTTCGATTTGTTTGCCACGACCATGTGCTTTGGGTTCGGATCGTACATACGCACATGGTAGCCCCATGCGATCCGCCAGCATGGCGGCATGCGGGATCCCTCCCGTCGCCGCACCGGCGATCAGTTCGACAGCCGGCAATTCATTCTCGATGATCGCCTCAAAGCCCGTGACGACAGCGTTGCGCAACACAGGATAGCCTAAGAGCAAGCGATTATCGCAATAAATTGGTGAGCGCCAACCACTCGACCAGGTAAAGGGCTGGCTGGGACGCAATTCGACTGCGCCAATCTGCAACAAGCCGCGTGCAATGACATACGAAAGACCGTCATATTCGATGGAAAACGTATCGCTCATCCGTTCAACCCCTCCTTCATCGCCCGCCAATACTTCTGCAAAGCCGCCAGCTTATCCTCCGCTGCGACGACCGCTCGTCCTAATACAAGGCGCGTCGCACCATCGCGCATCGCAAGTTTTGGCGTGGCAACCCGCGTTTGATCCTGCGCCGCATCTTCCAGCAAGCGGGTTCCAGGGACAACGCGTTCAAACGTGGGCGGTACAATACCTTGCAGCAGTTGCAGTTCCTGCGCAGAGCAGACGACCCCATTCAGCCCGGCTTCCTGCACCAGTTTGGAAAGCCGTACGACAGCCTGGGCAGGACCGCCGGCGACACCCATGGCTTGAAGATCGTCGTCGCCAAGGCTCGTCAACACCGTTACCCCAATCAGCAAAGGGCTGTACGGGCTCATGGCGACCGCCTCGCGGGCTGCCTGTAGCATCCGTGGGCCACCTTGCGCGTGCACATTGACCATTTCGATTGGATATTGACAAATGGCACGCAGCGCACCTGCAACCGTATTCGGAATATCATGCAACTTCATGTCCAAAAAGACTCGCAGACCGCGAGCAAGCAATTTTTCAACCAAACGCATGCCCGCTCCGTGAAACAATTCGAGCCCGACCTTATAGCCATCCACCGCAGGTCCCAACTGATCCACGACGGCTAACGCCTTCGCTTCCGTGTCCACGTCGAGCGCAATGTAAGTGGCGCGACGCACGTCGTCGTACGTCGTCGCCAAAAGCTCCGTCATCTGCTCTGTATTCATGCACGCCACCCACTTGCCGGGATCGCCGACGTCGGATTGTCACCAAGCGCGAGTGTCTGGAAGTGAATCAATTTGACGATGTCCAGTACAGACCTCACCGTATCGAGCGATGTCAAACATGGAACCCCATGCTCGACAGCCGTGCGGCGAATGCGAAAGCCATCCCGCTCTGGTTTCAAGCCCTTGGTCAACGTGTTGATGACCAGTTGGATACGCCCTTGACGGATATCGTCGGCCAAATTGGGGGTCCCTTGCGCCAACTTGTTGACAATCCTGACTTCAAGTCCGCGGTCGCGCAAGTAGCGCGCGGTGCCTTCGGTCGCCGCTAAGCGATAACCCAACCGGGCAAACTCGGCGAGTAAAGGAAAGGCCTCGGCCTTGTCTTTGTCGGCGATGGTCGCAAGAACCGTGCCATGTGTCGGGATGTTCGTTCCAGCTGCCAACATGCCTTTGTAAAGTGCCTTTTCGTAGTGCGTATCGCGCCCCATCACCTCGCCCGTCGATTTCATTTCCGGACCCAGGCTGATGTCGACCTGATGCAGTTTCGCAAACGAGAACACCGGCACCTTCACCGCAACGGTGTTCGCTTCGGCGACACGTCCACTTTGATACCCCAGTTCGGCAAGCGATCCGCCGCACACCGCATGCATCGCCAGCTGCACCATGGGCACACCTGTGACCTTGGACAAAAACGGTACGGTTCGTGACGAGCGCGGATTTACTTCGATGACTTCGACCTTGCCGTCGTGCACGATGAACTGGATGTTCATCAGCCCGCGCACCTGCAGGCTGCGCGCGATTCGAGTCGCATAATCCTCCATGACGGCTTTCACGTCTTCCGTCAAGTTTTGCGGCGGATAGACCGCTATCGAGTCGCCCGAGTGCACGCCAGCGCGCTCAATGTGCTCCATAATGCCTGGAATGATCACGGTCTCGCCGTCCGCGATGGCGTCGACCTCTGCCTCAATCCCATTTACGTAACGGTCGATGAGAACGGGATGCTGATCCGACACTTCTACCGCTTCATCCATATACTGAAGAAGTTCCGACGTATCGGAGATGATCTGCATCGCCCGGCCACCGAGCACGTACGACGGGCGCACAAGCACCGGGTAGCCCAGCGCCTCGGCAGCGGCAACCGCCTGTTCCACCGTCGTCACTGTGCGTCCCTGCGGTCGCGCAATCTCAAGTGCGGTCAAGAGCTCGTCAAACTTCTCGCGATCTTCAGCCGCATCGATGTTCTCGCGCGACGTACCCAAAATGCGTATACCCGCATCGGCCAAGGGGCCCGCCAAGTTGATGGCCGTCTGGCCTCCGAACTGGACGATCACGCCCTCCGGTTGTTCGCGATCGATTACATTCAACACATCCTCAACGTCCAAGGGTTCGAAATACAACCGATCCGAGGTGCTGAAGTCGGTCGAGACCGTCTCCGGGTTGTTGTTGATGACAATCGCCTCATAACCTTCGCGCTGCAGTGCCCATACCGCGTGTACCGTGCAGTAGTCAAATTCGATGCCCTGACCGATGCGAATCGGCCCAGATCCAAGGACGACGATTTTTTTCTTGCTTGACTCCTCAACCTCGTCCGCACGCTCGTAGGTGCTGTAATAATACGGCGTTGTCGCCGCAAATTCGCCCGCACAGGTGTCAACCATCTTATACACGGGTACAATGCCATGCTCTTTGCGCCAACTGCGGATTGTCAGTGCATCGGTGCCGAGCAGACGGGCCAGTTCTCTGTCTGGAAAGCCATGCCGCTTTGCTTGTACAATGAGCTCTTCATTTTGCTCGAGCAGCGTCGGCAAAGACAATGAAGTCCGTCCCAAGTCTGCAATCGCCTGCTCCAGTTGTACCAATTTCTCAAGCTGCCACAGGAACCACCGATCGATCTGGCTCCACTTATGCATCTGCTCGACGCTTATCCCTCGGCGCAGTGCTTCTGCGATAGCAAAGAGCCGGTCGTCGTCCGCAATCGCAATTTTCTTTTCAATGTCCACATCCGACCAATGCGCAGCCTGCTTGGTCCACAACGAATAGGTTCCAATCTCCAAACTGCGAATCGCCTTCAACAAGGATTCGCCAAACGTGCGCCCAATGGCCATCACTTCGCCAGTCGCTTTCATCTGTGTGCCCAGTGCTCGGTTCGCACTGCGAAACTTGTCAAAAGGCCAGCGTGGAATTTTGGTGACGACATAGTCGAGCGCCGGTTCAAACGCCGCGTACGAATCCTGGGTAACTGGGTTCTTGAGTTCATCCAAGCGATAACCTACGGCGATTTTCGTCGCGATGCGCGCGATAGGATAGCCGGTCGCCTTCGATGCCAGAGCACTGGATCGACTGACGCGCGGATTGACCTCAATCACGTAGTACTGCGACGAATTCGGATCGAGTGCCAACTGCACGTTGCACCCGCCTTCGATGCCCAGTGCATGAATGATGTCGAGGCTGGCGTTGCGCAACATCTGATAGTCCTCGTCGGACAGCGTGTGACTCGGCGCGACGACAATCGAGTCTCCCGTGTGGACGCCGACCGGATCGAAATTCTCCATGTTGCAAACGACGATGGCCGTGCCGGCCGCATCGCGCATCACTTCGTACTCAATTTCCTTGTAACCCGCGATACTTTGTTCGACGAGCACTTGATGAATGGGCGAGAGCGTTAAACCGCGCTCGACAATCTCTTGATACTCGCGCCAGTTGTTTGCGATGCCACCGCCCGTGCCACCAAGGGTATAGGCAGGCCGAATGATAATGGGGAAACCGACTTCTTCAGCAAAGGCGTTTGCCTCTTGTTCA
This sequence comes from Alicyclobacillus hesperidum subsp. aegles, assembly GCF_027923525.1. NCBI lineage: Bacteria > Bacillati > Bacillota > Bacilli > Caryophanales > Alicyclobacillaceae > Alicyclobacillus > Alicyclobacillus hesperidum. Next base: position 51,564 of record NZ_BSBJ01000007.1, read on the forward strand.
TTTCGCACAATGGCGCTTTGTGGAACTGGCTGGCCAATCTCCTTCATCAGTTGGCGAAACAGTTCGCGATCCTCTGCCTTTTCGATCGCGCTGAGCGGAGAACCGAGTAATTGTACGCCCTCCTGCTCGAGAATGCCGCTATTGGCGAGTTGTACCGCCATATTCAACCCGGTCTGGCCACCAAGCGTCGCCAGCAATCCGTCTGGCCGCTCCTTGCGGATGATCTGCGCGACGAAGTCGAGCGTGATCGGCTCGATGTAGACCCTGTCAGCCATGTTTTGGTCGGTCATGATGGTCGCCGGGTTCGAGTTGACGAGCACGACCTCATAGCCTTCTTCTTTTAAGGCCTGACAGGCTTGCGTCCCTGCATAATCAAACTCCGCCGCTTGGCCAATGACGATGGGGCCACTGCCGATGACCATGATCTTGTGTATATCCGTCCGCTTAGGCATGTGTGAACCGCCCCTCCCTCACCTGGCTGATCATATCCATAAAGTTGTCAAACAGGTACCTTGCGTCGGTCGGGCCGGGCCGCGACTCAGGGTGATACTGCACGGAGAACACCGGCTCCTGCTTGTGCGCCAATCCTTCGACCGTTCCGTCGTTCAAATTGACGTGCGTCAACTGTAAAGGCGTGCCTGCCAGCGAGTCCGCATCAACCATGTAGCCATGGTTTTGGGAAGTGATGTCGACGCGACCTGTGCGCAAGTCTTTGACCGGGTGGTTGGCTCCGCGATGACCAAATTTCATTTTTCGCGTTTTGGCACCACACGCCAACGCAATTAATTGATGTCCCAAACATATTCCAAAGATGGGGACGCGACCGATGAGGTCGCGTAACGTCGCAATGGCAAACGGCACGTCTTCCGGATTGCCAGGCCCATTGCTGAGCATGACACCGTGTGGATGCCAGGAGAGAACATCCGCCGCCGTCGACGTCGCAGGCACGACGATAACGTCGCAACCGCGATCGAGCAAACTGCGCAAGATGCCTGCCTTCATGCCGTAGTCGATGAGCACCACGCGGTGCCCTGGACCCGGGCTGCGATACACGGTCTGCGTCGTCACGCGCTCTACCGCATCAGGCACCAACGCCTCTGGCATCCTCGCCAACAATTCGTCGACTGGCGCATCCTCTGTCGTAATGACCGCCCGCATCGCTCCAACCGTGCGAATGGCCTTGGTCAATTCGCGCGTATCGATGCCCGCGATGCCAACGATGTTGTGCTGCTGGAGATACCTCTCCAGGCTGTCTGTCTGCTTATAGTGCGATGGACTTTCCGCGAATGTCTTGACGACAAAGCCACGTACATGCGGATGACGGGATTCCACGTCGTCGACGTTCACACCGTAATTGCCAATGAGTGGATATGTCATCGTCACGATTTGCCCGAAGTATGATGGATCCGTAAGCACTTCCTGATAGCCCGTCATCCCCGTATTAAAGACCACTTCACCAAAGCGCGTGCCCTCTGCACCAAAGTGCGTACCTTCAAACGCCAAGCCATTTTCTAAAATCAACCGCGCCATCGCGCGACGATTCATCGTCATGACAACCGCTCCTCTCCCGCTTCATAAATCACTTGCCCTCTGCGAATGGTACTTTTGATGACGCCTGCGATCCGCCAGTCGAGAAACGGAGTGTTGCGTCCTTTCGTGTAGAACAAGGCTGGGTCGATCGTCCGTTCCGCATGTAAGTCGACAATCGCAAAATCGGCACGCGCCCCTGGCCGAATAGAGCCACCCGCAAGGCCAAAGAGACGGGCCGGCCGCGACGTCATCCCTTCGATGATGCGCTTGAGCGGCACCGTGCCAGGAAGTACAAGATACGTGTAGAGGAGTCCGAACGCGGTTTCTAATCCCACCATGCCAAACGGTGCCGTCGCCATCGACTGGGCCTTTTCTGCCGGCGTGTGCGGCGCATGATCCGTCGCGATGATGTCGAGCGTACCGTCGAGGAAACCTTCGAGGCATGCCTCGCGATCGCGTTCGCTTTGCAAAGGCGGGTTGACTTTCCAATTTGCATCGTCGCGCTTAATCGCCGTTTCAGAAAGCAACAAGTGATGCGGTGTCACTTCAGCAGTGACGCGAATACCGCGCGCTTTTGCCCAGCGAATGACCGCCACTGACGGCTCTGTGCTGACATGGCAGACGTGTAAATGAGCACCCGTTTGTTCAGCGAGTAACACGTCCCGGGCAATCATCGCGGCCTCCGCTTCAATTGGGATGCCAAGGAGTCCAAGGCGCCTGGCTGCGTTTGGATGCAGTACGCCCTTTCCAGAAATCGTCTCATCCTCCGCGTGAATAATGGCAGGCACCCCAAGCTCCTTTAAACGCAAGAACGCCTCGCGCATCCGTCCACCATGTTGAACGCCGCGCCCGTCGTCGGAAAAGCCGACCGCACCGGCCGCACGCAATGCCTCAAAATCGGCCAACTCATCCCCAGCCTGGCCTTGTGTGATGCAGGCAATTGGGTGTACCTCTGTTTTCCCGATGGCTTTGGCGCGTTCTACGATATCCGCAACGAGTTTTGGACTATCAATCGGCGGCTTGGTGTTTGGCATACAGGCGACTTGCGTAAAACCTCCCGCGGCCGCAGCTTGCACACCAGTTTCCAAAGACTCCTTCGCCGTTAAACCGGGATCGCGCAAGTGCACGTGCATGTCGATGAACCCCGGAAACACTGCTTCACCACGCAGTTCGATGACCTTTTCGGCGCTAAGTCCTCGACCAAGTGCGACAATCTCGCCTGTCACATCGTCGAACGCGACACTCGTCTCGCGCAACTGGCCGCTTTCGGCGTCCCACAGGCGACCACCGTCGATTCGTACAATCATCCCAATTCCCCTCTCAGCATGTGATCCAGTAAGGCCATGCGCATGTACAAGCCGTTTTCCGCCTGGCGAAAGTACGCAGCTCTATCGTCAGGATCGATGGCCGGATCGATCTCGCCGACGCGTGGTAGCGGGTGTAAGATGCGCGCATGTTCCGGTAACACCGCCAGGTGACTGCGTCGAATGGCGTAGTCATCAGTCGCGCACAGCTCGTGTTCCGCTTGTAGCCGTTCTGCCTGAATCCTTGTTTGATACACGATATCTGCGCCACGCACCGCATCTTCCAAATCTTCCGCAATCTCGATGGGAATCCCGCTATCGCGCATTTCCGCTGCCAGTTCGGGCGGTAGGCCGAGCGGTTCGGGATGGAATAGGCGAATCCGAATACCATCCATCTTGGCGAGCAGGCGCAACAAAGAATGGACCGTGCGACCGTATTTTAAGTCGCCAAGGACGGCGACCGTTAAATCGCTCAGGCGGCCAAGTTCTCGCCAAATCGTGTACGCGTCGAGCAAAGCTTGGGTAGGGTGCTCACCGGATCCCGCCCCAGCATTGATGACAGGTACCGGTGAAAATGGAGCCGCGGCATCTAATTCCTCTGCACTATGATGGCGGATGACAATCGCATCGGCGTAGCAGCCGACGACACGAAACACGTCGGCCAAACTCTCGCCCTTCTTTGAAGAGGAATTTTCACGCGCATTTTCGGCGCTTACGACCTGTCCACCGAGCCTATAAACGGCCGCCTCAAAAGAAAGGCGCGTGCGCGTGCTTGGTTCGTAAAACAGCGTTGCGACAATATCGCCGGCGAGCAGTGCGCGGGCCTCGTGGCGGGGCATTGCGCGCAACGCTTCAGCGCGGCGAATCAATTGAAACGTCGTATCGACATCGAATTGCGCAATGGAGAGTGCGTGAAACATCTAGGAATCACTCCAGTTCTGACTCAGTCCAGTTCAGTCAAGACTGCCTGTGGGCAATCCACACGCCGTCTTCGCCATCGACCTCGCGCAACCGCACGATGACCTGTTCTTCCCGCGACGTGGGCACGTTCTTGCCGATGAAATCGGGGCGAATCGGAAGTTCGCGGTGCCCGCGGTCGACCAATGCCGCCAATTGCACCGATTGTGCTCGTCCAGCATCCATGATGGCGTCGAGCGCGGCGCGCACGGTACGCCCTGTGTACAAGACGTCGTCGACGAGAATCACACGCCGTTTCGCAACATCAAGAGCCGGCACATGTGCCTTAGACGGACGCGCATCGGCGCGATCGTCCCGATAGGGGGTCGGGTCAAGCGACAGGCAGGGAATGGTTTGCCCTTCGATCTCGGCCAATTTTTCGCGAATCCGCTCTGCAAGTGCGACACCTCTCGTCACGATGCCTACGAGCACGACGTCGTCCAGCCCTTTATTACGCTCAAGGATTTCATGAGCCATGCGCGTTAGCGACCGACGCATCGCCGCGTCGTCCATAATTTGCGTTTTTTGCGACACACTCTTCCCTCTTTCATTTTGGAAAGGATATCTACACGAAAAACGACCACCCCGGTTAGGAGGTGGCCGTTTGCCCAGAACACATGGCTAGCATACACCAGTTCTGCGCTGTCCGACTCCTTTCCAACCTCACGGGATTGGTTTAAAGGCAGTTCACACTATGGGATTTGCAAGAAGACTATCATGTCAGGATTCCTGTGTCAAGCCAATAACTAGCCAATTCTACCCGCACGCAACCACTCGATTAACTGTTCCATATCGGCAGGCAGTGGACTCGCAAACGACATCCACTGCCCTGTCGCCGGATGCACAAAACCAAGCGTCTCGGCATGCAGCGCCTGCCCGTCAATCGGCAGCGTATGCCGTCTGCCATAGACCTTGTCGCCAGCGAGTGGATGGCCAATTTCCGCAAAATGGACGCGAATTTGATGCGTTCGTCCCGTTTCCAATTGACACATGACAACCGCATAGCGGTCGAATTGTTCGATGACCTGAAAATGGGTGACGGCGCGTTTGCCTTCGAGGCGCGCAGCCATGCGTTGCCGGTCGTTCGGATCGCGAGCGATGGGCATATCAATCGTGCCCGACCGATGTTCCATTTTTCCGTGAACGATAGCTCGGTACTGCCGAGTCACCGTGTGTTCCCGCAACTGCTCAGTCAAGCCATAATAGGCGCGCTCTGTCTTCGCAAACATCACAAGGCCGCTCGTGTCTTTGTCGATCCGGTGTACGACACCAGGGCGCATCTCACCCCCGAGTGCCGATAACCGAACACCGCGGGCCGCAAGTCCATTGACCAAGGTCCCTCGTTCGTTACCGGCTCCGGGATGCACGACGACACCGCGTGGCTTGTCCACGACAACCAGGTCGTCGTCCTCATACATCATGTGCATGGCAACATCGTCCGGGACGATGACAAACGGTTCCTCGGCTGGCACCTCAATTTCGTACACGTCGCCAGGCTCCAATGGATCCGAAGCCTTGACTTTGCCAGGGCGCCGCCGTGTGACACAACCGCTTTTCAGCCATTGCTGGACAACCGTCCGCGAGATATCAACCTCATCCTCTTGCAGGCGCTCAGTCAGCCACTTGTCAAGGCGTTCTCCTGCTTCGGATGGCGCAACCTCATAGATAACCCGCACCGCGGATCTCACTTGGGATCCCCCTTCCCGTCGTCGGATCGCTCCGTGCCGGACCGAAACGAACTGATGAGGAGAAACAATACGCCAAAATCGATTGACGCGTCCGCCAAATTAAATACTGGAAAATGAATCGTATAGAAGTACACATAGTCGGTTACGGTGTGCGTTGGCGAAATGATGCGATCCACCATGTTGCCAAGCGCTCCCCCTAGCAACAATCCCAGTCCCACCTGTGCAAGGCGATCCAAATGCCAGCGCTGGTGAACGAATATAACGGCCACCACGACGATCGCGGCAATGAGAACAAACAGCCACGTTTGATTGGGAAACAAGCTGAATGCGGCACCGGGGTTTTGCAGATGCGTCAATTCGACGACGCCAGGGATGACCAGCACAGCGTCACCGATGGGCAAGGTTCGACGCACAATCCACTTGAGAAGTTGATCAAATCCAACGGTCAGTGCGGCAACGACGTATAACAAATATTGAATCCGCTTCACGGTCATGTCTCCTCGTTGGCATTCTGCCTGCACCCACTCACGTTGTGCTTCATACCGTGAAGGGACAGTGTGCAAAGGAGTGTGAATACCGTGATTGTATCAGACGGCGGCGCCTTCTCACAAATCATCAGCGCTCCGCTCGGACTTCGCGCGGAAAAGCCGAGATCGACCGGACTGACCATGGTGATCGATAAAGGGCTCGGCTTTTCCACGCTAACAGATATTCTTGAAGTCGGCGCGGCGTACGTCGACTTATTTAAATTCGGGTTTGGTACAAGTCCTCTGTATCCAGAGCCCATTTTGCGCCGCAAGTTGGCCTTGCTCAGCGAGGTGGAGGTGCTTGCCTGCCCTGGCGGCACTTTGGGTGAAATTGCGTGGTTGCAGGGCACATATACAGAGTACCTGCAACGATGTCAAAGTATTGGCTTCACTGCCATGGAAGTGTCCGATGGAACCATTGAACTACCAGCAAGTGATCGGCAAAAGGCCATCGCGCAAGCCAAAGATATCTTTCCTGTCGTCGTCTCCGAAATCGGGAAAAAGCTTTCGCACAGCATGGACATCGTCAACTGCGCCCGAAGCGTCGTCGCCGATTTAAACGCCGGATCGGACTATGTGATTATCGAAGGTCGCGAATCAGGTGAAGGTGTCGGCGTTTACGATGCGAATGGCAAAGTCCTCGACAACCTAGTGCAGACTTTCATCGACGAACTGCCAGCCTGGGCGAGGAAGAAAGTCATCTGGGAGGCTCCGAAAAAACAGCAGCAAGTCGAATTTATTCGCCGCTTTGGATCCGACGTCAATCTCGGCAACATTCCGGCAGGCGACCTTCTTGCGCTCGAATGCCTTCGCCTCGGACTTCGCGCCGACACGTTGGTGCTTGCTATGCAAGCGTCCCATCCTCATCGTAATCCGACAGCTCAATAGCTGACGACGGCAATGTCCGGATGTAATATTCCTGCGAAATGTGATCAATCGGGTCGACAAAACCCGTATTGTCGTCAAGATCTGGCTGTTCATACGTCTCTTCGCCAAACGCCGGTTCTTGGAAACGCGCCACGGCCTGGTAGGCATCTTCTCCGTCGAACCCGGTTTGGTCGTGATCGTCCAGCCAAACCGCACCAAAGCCAGGCCAAAGCACGTCCTCCTCGACCGGTCGATGGCGATGTTTTTTGCGCCGCTCCGCGTCTTCTTGGCATTCAATACAATAACGCGCGGTCGGCATGGCCTCCATCCGTTCTGCGCTGATTTCACGGCCACATTCGGCGCACACACCGTACGTCCCGGCATCGATGCGTTTGAGTGCCTCGTCAAGGTCTTCGAGATACGCTTCCTCGCGGACTTCATCGCCAACCGCCATGCCTCGGAGGAAGAGTTCACTCGCGACATCTGCGGGATGATTGTCATACATCGATAGTTCGGAGATTTCATCGCGCATGCTGTCACCGAGATCGGCAGACTCATTGCGCACGCTGAGCCGGGCTTCGACTTCGCGCTTCTGATTCTCTAATCGCTGGCGCATATGCTCCCACTTCATAGCGACTCCTCCCGCCCTCAATACGTATACTGTCTGGTGTGTAATTGGGCCTGCACGATAGCGACCAAGTCGGCGATAAACTTGCCGATGACCGGTATGTTGAGCACTTCGAGCTGCTGCAGCAACATCACGATCGTTCCTGCGATAATCGTGAAGCCAAGCCCGATGCCCAAGCCGCGAAAGATGCCGCCAATCAAATTTAACAAGGCGAGGCGCCAAGGCGTCTGGATCAAGTCGACATAGGCCGCAAAATTGACCCCTTCCAGATACTCAGCCAGCCGCAGCAATCCCCTGTCGGAAAGGCGACGAAGCCTCTGCTTTCGTAATCGGATCGCACTCATGCCACACCCTCCGAACGCTCTCGCCGGGTTTACAACAGCGTCGATGTTAGTGTGCCCGATCCGCCCGTACGACATGACCGGCACGATCACGCTAGAATTGTTCATGAGTCTGTCACTGGTCTGTCACCGTCAGACGTGTATGATGGAAATCGGCAAGCTTGTTTATGACTGGAGCGGTTTACGATGCGCGGAACGTGGATGTTAGCTGTGGGGTGGATCGTTGTCTGGATTGGTATAACACTTCTGGCAGGCTGCGTTCTCGCGCGCATTTGGCTGAACATCGACCTGCCATACGCGATTTATGTGATCTTCAATGTCTGTCTTGTCGCAGCCGGCCTCCTTCTAAGGTGGCTGGCCAAGCGAATGGATCAATAAATGAAAGGCCGATCCTGTCGTTCAGGAACGGCCAAAAGCGTGCGTTGCACGTTAAAATCCGGACTCGGCGGCCGCGACTTCACGGCGGGCCAGGTCTTTTTCAAACGACTCCCAATCCCCAGAATCCATCATCTCGAGTTGAGACTGAATCAAAGAGCGGAAGCGGGCGCGGAACACCGCTGCCTGTTTCTGCATTTCTTCGACCTCAAGCGCAACTTTGCGCGCCTTATTCAAGGCTTCACTGACGATCCGGTCCGCGTTTTTTTCCGCCTCACGAATGATCAGCTGGGCCTCTTTTTTCGCATTGTTCTTCAACTCTTCGGCGGTTTCCTGTGCCACCAAGATGGACTTGCTCAAGCTCTCTTCCAAACTGTTATAGTGGGCCAATCGCTCGTTTACACGCGCAATTTCTTCTTCGAGTTGCTTGTTCTGTCGAATCAGACCCTCATAATCCTGAATGATGCGTTCGAGAAAATCATCGACCTCGTCTTCGTTATAACCACGCAACGAACGACGAAATTCTTTATTATGAATGTCAATCGGGGACAGGGGCATTGCATATCCTCCTTAGTTCGACAGCCAGCATACTCTAAGCTTCGAAAATTCGTATCAAGACACTTTGTTCTTGTCTATTCGACAGCAATCTTCGATTTCCTTCCCTAATACACCCGGAAAATCATGTATCTGATCGCAGGATGCCGATACGCATGCGAATTCTGCCCGATCGCGATGTACCGACCGCTTCAACCACGCGAATCCGTCCAAAGCCGCGCACCGACAGGATGTCTCCCGGCCTGACCTCATCCCGTGCGACAGCTTCGACGAAGTTGAGTGACACATAGCCACGGGCTACATGCTCTTGTGCATTGGCACGCGAAAGATGGCACGCCTGCGCCACAATCGCATCGATACGGGGTGACATGACAAAGATGTCCTGCTCTTCATAGGCCGGTGGCGGCAGCTGCGGTGGATCTTCAAGGAGTACCACCTCCACGACTCCGCGACCAACACGATGCAACTCCCTCGCCAAAAACGAACCCATGGCAGACGTTGCAAAGACATACGCACGCTTCTGATCAAATACCGCGATATCCCCGACCGTTTTACGTTGTATGCCGAGCCCCAAGATAGACCCAAGCACATCGCGATGCCGGATCGGCTGCTCCAGCGCCGTGATCGCTAAACACTTAATATCATAGTCGCTCGCCTCCGGGTGCCAGTCCTCAGGCATGAGCAACATCCGAACGCGCTCCGCGTCGGTATAGCCACCGAAGTCAGAAGTGACCAGGCCAGCGTGGCGCGCCGCACTCTCGGCAATCCATCGCTCACGAGGCGTTAAAAAGTCCGTCAAGTACCACGTTCCCCGTGCATGGACATGTGCGGCCCAGTCTTCGACTTGTTTCAGAAATGGCCGCTCCTCTTCTCGCAACCACGCTCCACTGCTCATGGCTTCTGTCGTTCCGCCTCTCGTCAGTATTTCCCAAGCAATTGAGCCAGGGTGGTGTCTACGCCCGCTTCGATCACGAGGTACACCACCGCCCCAATCATCCACGAGATATCCAACGACATACGCCCTATGGAAAGCGGCCGAATATTGCGCCGAAATATCCGTAGATACGGAGCTGACAACTCAATGAACCAACGTGCAACACGATACTGGCGAACGTCGGGAACCATTTCAACGACGGCACCAGCCAATAGCACAAACCAATATATTGAAAACATCCATTCGACCAACCGGGCCAAAACGTCCAAGCCAATGCCTCCCACCTTTACGGATTGACCAAACGGCGGCCAACGCGGATCATTGTTGCACCTTCTTCAATCGCGACTGGAAAGTCCTGAGACATCCCCATTGAGAGTTGGTCAAAGGTCGCCAGAGACAGACGGCTTTGCAAGTCATCGCGCAGTTCGCGCAACGTGCGAAAGACGGGACGTACTTGTTCCGGATCGTCAACCTGTGGTGCCATCGTCATCAAACCACGCAGCACGAGATTGGGCATCCCGATCATCGCCGTTGCGGCCTCCAGACACGCTTCGGGTGGAAAGCCATGCTTCTGTGATTCCTGTGCAACGTTGACCTGAATGAGCACGTTAAGTGTTCTGGCTAGACGCTGTGCTGCCTCTGCAAGGGCGAGCGCAAGTTCCAGCCTGTCCACGGAATGCACCCAGTCAAAGCGCGGCGCAACATACTTGACTTTGTTGGTTTGCAGCGTACCGATGAAATGCCAAGTCAGCTGTGTTGCGGCTGGATGCATCAACTTCTCGCGTGCTGCCTGCCACCGATTTTCCGCCGCGTCCGTGATCCCATTCGCAGGAAGTGCCGGTAAAATATCAGGCGGTGCTGTCTTTGTCACGGCGATCACGCGCACGTCCGCCGGATCGCGGCCGGCTTTCGCACAGGCCGCTTCTACGTGCAGACGAATCGCCGCCACATTCTCCTGTACGTATGCAAAATCCATATGTGCCCCCTACTGAATCAACATTGCGGATCCGTCAATGCAATGATGGCCATCTGCCGGCCAGCCCGACCTTGCTCGCGCCTGTGCGAAAACAGATGATGGGTCCGGCATGCAGTACATAGTCCACAATCGTCGACATGTTCTGGTCGCAACCCTGCGTGAATCAAGTCGATGCGAATTGCATCGGGTAGACTAAACCAATATTTCCCCTCATGACCAAACCGAGTAAGAAGCGCGCGTTCCATGTGTGTACCACGCACTTCGCGCGCTACCGTTTCGTCAACTTCATAACAACAACGCCGTATACAAGGCCCGATTGCCGCCCGAATATCGCCTACGTGGCTGCCATATTCGTTGACCATGCGTGCTACAACTGCTCTCGAAATGCCTTTTACCGTGCCACGCCACCCGGAATGTGCGGCTGCCACCACGCGTTGTACGGGATCGTAAAACAACACGGGAGCGCAATCGGCAACCAAAATTCCAAGTACAACACCGACATCTCTAGTCACCTGTGCGTCTCCCTCAGGACGCACAGCCGCATGGTCTGCTACGCGTGTGGCCAAAGATCTCGTGACATCGATCACGTCCGTACCATGAACCTGGCGTATAAACGAAGCGCAGTTGCCAGGCAACTGCAAGCGCTCCAAATACCACGACCGATTGGCCGCCGCGTCGTTGGGGTCAATGCGCCCCACATACGACACATCCCGTTCAACAGCCGGCCAAGCATCATCGTGGCGAAACAAAAACATGGCGCATACACCGGCCTCAGCCCAGCCCGGGCGTACGCCAATGCCGCCATGACTCCCAACGATGTTCGTCAGCACGTGCATCCCCCCACCCTCATCATACATGACGCAGAGGCTGACTGACTATCCATCAGTAGCCTCCTGTGCCACGCTTTCCAGATTGAGGAGGGAGATAATAACCAGTTTCATGAGGTGGACGCAAATCGACGAGAATGACGTCCGTGCCAATTTTGACAATCTGATTCCACGGTATCACATAATCTTGCGTGCCGCCAACCATGCCGAAAAAGCGGCCTTGACCTGGTATCACGATGGAGCGAATCAATCCACTATCGAGATCAATCTCCATGTCCCCAATGGTTCCGAGCCGCTTTCCGTCTTCGACATTGACGACATCCTTCGCTTGCAATTCGGAAATTCGCATCACCGTAGAGCCGCCTCCATTCGGTCACATGTTCATCATATGACCGAATGTGTCCCGTTTACGACTGGATGTGCTTGTGCATGCGATTGATTGCTGCTTTTTCAAGCCGTGAGACCTGTGCCTGCGAGATGCCGATCTCGTCGGCCACCTCCATTTGCGTCTTACCTTCGTAAAAACGCATGGAGAGAATTTTCTTTTCTCGATCCGTCAATTTGTGCATCGCTTCGCGCAAGGCAATACCTTCGACCCAAGAGCTATCCTTTTCTCGTTCATCATGAATTTGATCCATGACGTAAATCGGATCGCCCCCATCGTGATAAATGGGCTCAAACATCGAAACCGGGTCCTGAATGGCATCCAAGGCAAAGACGACCTCCTCCTTTGGGAGGTCCATTTCCTTGGCGATCTCGACTATAGTCGGCTCGCGCAGGTGCTTTGTGGTCAACATATCCCGTATTTGCAGAGCTTTATAGGCGATATCGCGCAGTGACCGACTGACGCGAATCGGGTTGTTGTCCCGCAGATAACGACGAATTTCACCGACAATCATCGGTACAGCGTAAGTGGAGAAACGCACGTTTTGGCTTAAGTCAAAATTATCGATTGCTTTCATGAGTCCGATGCAACCGACCTGGAATAGGTCGTCCACATATTCTCCGCGATTGTTAAACCGCTGGATGACGGAGAGAACCAAACGCAGATTGCCGTTCACCAGCTTCTCACGTGCGGACAGATCGCCCGCCTGTAGTGAGGTGAACAATTCGCGCATCTGAGCATTGGTCAAAACGGGAAGTTGCGAGGTGTTGACGCCGCAGATCTCAACCTTGTTGCGTTTCAAAGAAGTCCCCCCAAAGGTGCCTGCTCGTCTGACACGGAGTATGTAGTATTTCCCAGAATTCGTCTTCAGTATCTCCGCGGCTTGCTAAGTTATGCACCATTCAGAGGGACGTCCCATGACAGCTTCAAACGCGTCACAACATCTTGTTGAATTCGCGCTGTAGGCGCTTTAAAATTCGCTTTTCCAAACGAGATATGTAGGACTGTGAAATGCCGAGCAGATCTGCCACATCTTTTTGTGTCATCTCCTGCCCGGTACCTAAACCAAACCGAAGCTGCATGATTTTACGCTCCCGTTCCGACAACTTGTCGAGTGCGTCATAGAGAAGTTCGCGATCGACCTCGTCTTCCAGGTTGCGATAAATGGTATCGGATTCGGTTCCAAGTACGTCCGATAGCAAAAGTTCGTTGCCGTCCCAATCGACGTTCAAAGGCTCATCGAACGATACTTCTGAGCGAAGTTTGTTGTTGCGGCGCAAGTACATAAGGATTTCGTTTTCGATACAACGGGATGCGTATGTCGCGAGTTTAATTTTTTTACTGGGATCAAAGGTGTTCACGGCCTTGATTAACCCGATTGTCCCGATGGATACCAAATCCTCGATATGAATGCCTGTGTTTTCAAACTTACGCGCGATGTACACAACAAGTCGCAGGTTGCGCTCGATAAGCATGGAGCGAACTGATTCATCGCCAGATGGCAGCCGTTCGAGCAAATACTGTTCTTCTTCGCGCGTCAGCGGCGGTGGTAACGCCTCGCTGCCCCCGACGTAGTAAACTTCGTCAAGAGGACCGTGGATGCGAATCCGAATGCGCAGATACAGCAACCGCAGCCGAAGACGCAGCAGACGATTCATGTCTTTGAGCGATCGCAATCCTTTCAACCTCATCAACTCCATTCATCAAGTCCATGTGCAAAATCGCCTGAAAGGATCCGTCAGCACTGAGCTTGCCAGGAAATGCTGCAAACAGGCACGCTTCGGTGACCATTGTCCTCGTACCGCCTCGCTCAATGTAAACAACCTGTGGCCGCAAGGCGATGGTCAATCCTCGTCCAGAGGCGCCTTGGTAGGGGACCAACGCGATGTGATGACAAGCGGCAACGGTAGCCAAAGCCGCAAACAGATCTCCACCCGACTTGACCGCTTCGCCCAGCTCGCTTGGCAACACGGGCAGAAGCACGTCCATATCGACAAACGATACAGGACGCTTTGATACCGGATCGGTCAATTGATTGCCAGAGTCGAACAGGCCAGTGAAACGCAATGATACACCATCAAATTCGGCTTCAACCAACGCCGAAAAATTTTGTAACCGCGATTGCTTACGCAGATGTAACAACAAGCGACGGACTACAAACAAACAGAGCGGCACCCCGACCATCATGGCAAACGTCTCACCAGACGTTCGGAAGATCAAGCCATGTTGGGTGAGTAGCGATTTGTCCAACGACACGCCTGGAACGGTGAAGCCAAGCGCGATGGACGCACCAGCAAACACAAACGCAACAATGTAATACGCCCCAAGCAAACGGGCGAGATCGATCAAGTGCTTGTATGGAAGGGCAATCCATACCATGACGACCGACACAAGTGCCTTTCCCGGCCAGGTGGTTAGTGGGGACAATGCGGGAAAGAACAACAAGAGCGAATAGCATGCGCCGACAAGCGCGCCAAGGGCGAGACGCCGCAACCGAGCACGCCGTTTCATCAACCAGCCTGTGGTCCAAAGCAGGATAAAATCCATCACTAGGTTGACGAGCCAAACAACGTCGATATAGACGACCGGCACCGCCTGCACACCATCACCTCGCGATGGGCCACGGCGTGTCCCAAAAGGTGCTGGACGGCCTTGAATCACCCGCCATCCTTATGGATGACAGTATAGTTTATCTCTATTACGAAGCCTGTCGGAACTTGCCTGCGATCTCATAGACTTTTTGTAGAAGCATCACGAGGAATGTTGAGGAGTGGATGCAAACCTGTCAACGGGCGACCATTGTACACAAATAGGAAAGGGCCGTGCGGCAAGACTTTAAGCTATGCCGCACGGCCCCAACTACAAAAAAGAGAATATGGAACAATTCTTAACGATCTCGGCCGAACTTGCTTCCGTTCTGCCGGCGCATGAACGCAGGGACATCCCAAGTATTTCCCGTATTCGGGACATTGGGCGGTGCGTCTTGCACTACAGAATGGCGTTGAACCGTTCCCCGCACCGCTGGTTCGTGTAAGTCATGATGCATGTGACTCGGGCGCTGCGTGTGTTGCTGATTGCCTTCAAATCCCGTCGCAATCACCGTTACGACAATTTCGTCCTGCAATTCAGGGTCGATAGCAGCACCGAAAATCATGTTAACTTCCGCATCCGCAGTCGTTGACACAATATCGGCTGCTTCGTTGACTTCCCACAAACTTAAGTTCGTGCCGCCCGCGACGTGCATCAACACCCCGCGTGCGCCGTCGATGGACGTTTCGAGCAACGGCGAGGAAATCGCCTTTTTCGCGGCTTCCGCCGCCCGGTTTTCGCCTGACGCGATCCCGATACCCATGAGCGCCGACCCTCGCTCAGTCATAATGGCCTTCACGTCCGCGAAGTCGACGTTGATCAAAGCCGGCGTTGCAATCAACTCTGAAATGCCCGAAACACCTTGCCTGAGCACATTGTCCGCTTCGCGGAAGGCCTCGAGAACTGGCGTGTTGCGATCCACAATTTCGAGCAATCGGTCGTTGGGGATAACGATGAGGGTGTCCACCTTCTCCTTGAGTTCAGCTACACCCTGTTCCGCCTGAATCATGCGACGGCGCTGCTCGAACCGAAACGGCTTCGTGACGACACCCACCGTCAATGCGCCAAGTTCCTTCGAAATTTCAGCGATGACAGGTGCTGCACCAGTTCCCGTACCACCGCCCATGCCCGCGGTCACGAAGACCATATCCGCGCCTCGCAAAGCGTTGGCCAACATTTCGCGGCTCTCCTCGGCAGCCTTCTTTCCGATTTCCGGATTCGCTCCAGCACCCAAGCCGCGCGTTAGTTTTTCGCCAATTTGCAGACGCGTCTCTGCCTTCGCCAGCTTTAAAGCCTGTGCGTCCGTATTGACGACGATAAACTCAACACCCTTAACACCTGATTCAATCATTCGGTTGACCGCGTTACACCCGCCGCCGCCGACGCCTATCACCTTGATATTGGCAAGGGAATCCGATTCAAAATCAAATTCCAACATGATGGCTCCTCCTAATCTCTATGGCTCCGCTTTTCCCCTGCGACGGTTTGGTGCCAGCGCACACACGTACGCCAACTCGCCTGTATTACACGAAATCGCGCAGCCAATCCTTAATTCGCGCAAATACACTGACGTTGTTCGCCGGCCGAACCTGACGGCTCGCCGCGTTAACCTCCGCCGCCGACGGGCGCAGCCCTGTACGCGCAGCGTAAGCAATCGTTCCAACGCCATTGACGAACGACGGGTCGCGCACACCGAGAAATTCGGGAATGGCGATACGAACCGGAGACTGCAACTCCTCACTAGCCAAATCGGCAGCCGCAGGTGTCGACATCACACCTCCGTGGAACACATAACCGGCTGGCAAATCATCCGCATAGCCCATCTTTTCAATCTCTTTTTGCACGAGCGCAAATATCTCCTGCATGCGAGGTTCAACAATCGTTGCCAAGTCATACTGAGTATACTCGGTTTCCTTGTTACTACCCATCCGAGGCACGCGGAACGTCTCGTGCTCCGAAGCTTGGGAAA
Organism: Alicyclobacillus hesperidum subsp. aegles; assembly: GCF_027923525.1. NCBI lineage: Bacteria > Bacillati > Bacillota > Bacilli > Caryophanales > Alicyclobacillaceae > Alicyclobacillus > Alicyclobacillus hesperidum. The sequence continues at coordinate 68,016 of NZ_BSBJ01000007.1, forward strand.
CCATCGCACAAGCATGCCGTAATTTGACTTGCTCTGCCGCAGTGGTGCTTGTCCGCAGACCAATCGCAATGTCGTGGGTGACGTAGTCACCACCCATCGGGATGATGCTCGTCCCCATCAAAACACCGTTGCTAAACACCGTCACGGACGTCGCTCCGGCGCCGACATCGACGAGTGCCACGCCCAGGCGACGTTCGTCCTGGGTTAAGGCAATGTGACTCGCCGCCATCGGCGCGAGCACCAAGTTCGCGACCTCCAGTCCGGCCCGCTCCACACAGCGTACGACGTTGTGAATCGCCGTGCGGCTACCTGTGATCAAATAAGCCTCCACCTCGAGGCGAACACCGAGCATACCGCGCGGATCCATAATTCCACGCAGGCCGTCGACAATGAACTCCTTTGCGACGACGTCGATGACTTCGCGTTCTGGAGGCAGCGCCACGACGCGAGCTTGCTGCAAAACGCGTTCGATATCTTCATCTGTAATTTCTCGATCCGCCGACGACACCGCGACCACACCATGACTGCTGTGAAGTTGAATGTGATTCCCTGAAATCCCAACATAAGCAGACGAGATGTGAATGCCAACCATGCGCTCCGCATGGTCAACTGCTTCTCGGATCGATTCAACAGTCATATCTATATCGACAATGGAACCGTGGCGCAGTCCCTCACCAGAGGCGGAGCCAACTCCAATGACGTTGATGCTGTTTCCGGTCGGCTCTCCGATGATAGCTCGTATCTTCGAAGTGCCGATGTCAAGACTGACGATGTAATCTTCTTTGGCCAACCGAGTGGCACCTCCCTAGACCGCCCAAGACTGCGATTCTCTTTCTATTTCCACACGCTTTTCGACAATCCTCTATGACTTGCGAAAAATATTCACGACTGGACATTGCGCGATGCAATGTCGCGCTCCAACTTGCGCTGGCGCATCAGTAAAAAGACATGCCGGCGGATGGCCGCAATATTTTGGAACAGCCGCACACCAAACGCAACCACAGCCGCCAAATAAAGGTCAACACCAAGTTGGTTACCGATATAAGCCAGCAAAGCTGCAATCAGCGCGTTCGTGAAAAAGCCCGTCAAAAACACAGCACTATCAAATGTCTTTTCAAAGCTCGCCCGAATACCGCCAAAAACCGTATCTAAAGCCGCGAGGATCGCAATCGACAAATAGCTCGTAAACGCAACTGGGATTGCCACGTTGGTCACTAGTCCGAGTGCGACACCGACGGCTAGTCCAAGCACAGGCAGCCAAATCATCAGCCATTCCCCTCCTTGGCATACTGTCCTGGCAGCGGGCCGCTGTACCCCGGTACGGTGACTCCGTCTTTTTGCGGGTACGAGCGCACGATAAAATCTTCTCCCATCGCCTCAAAATATCCTTGTAGCACTTCTACTGTCAATGCCGCCTGCATATCTTGAATGTTGCCTACCGCACGAATGACGTACGGCGTGGTGATGGGATGGCCATTCACGTGTACGCCCCCAATCCCATCCACTTCCACAAGGCGAATCGCTGACGTCGCAACGAGGCGTTGATCGTTGATGGATATCGCGGTGGCGCCATTGCCAAGCAACACGTTGACAACCTCGTCCAGCCACTGGTCAGCCTGCTGCGGAAATAGTGCCATTTGCGCCGGATTGGCACCAAGCTTGGCGTCAGGCTGAATCGTGATGGTGATGCCAGGTCCCGAGGTAGGAAGAATGCCCGCCTGCTGCTCCAGTGATCTTTCATCCTTCTGTAGCACCTCACGCAACTCGCTGGTACTGCCACTCGCTGCGCGATACTCGGCGAGCTGGGCATTCAACTTGGATACCTGCTGTTCCAACAACAAGTGTTCCTGGGCTTGCTCCTGCACCTGCGTGCGCAAGTCAATATAGCTGGTAGATTGTTGCCCAAACGAATTTTGCGAGGTCAGCTGTACGGTAAGCATGAAGCCGAGAGCCATGGCTGTGGCTGTCGCTCCCCAAACGAGACTGCGCCGTTTCATCGCCTCACCTCAATTCACCGGCTGCAACGAGTTTGTGTAGGCCGGCATGTCGATATCATTCTCGACTTGTGGCGTTGACACCTGCAGCCCTTGTTGACGTAATGCGTCAAGAATGCCTCCTTGAATTTCAAGAGCAGATGTGAGCGTCGCTGGGTCACCAATGGCCGAGACGGTAAACGGTGCACCGAGCCGGTGGCCATTGACCGATACGACCGGCCCTTGACACTGGATGGCCGACGTTGCAACGACTCGATAGTCGTTGATGGCCACAGCCTCCGCTCCCGCGGTGAACAGTTCATTGACGAGGTTGCGGATGTTCCAATCGTGCGCCAAGATTTGCTCGATATCGGTTCCCCCTGAATCGCCGTCGTTCAGGGTCAGCACGACACCAGGCCCATGGACAGGCGTACTGCCTGCGAGGATGCGTTCCCCACTCAACTGCGCCTGCAGGTCTTGCAAAGATTGGCTCGATCCGGCCGACTTTTGTTCGTACTGTGCAATCTCGGCGGTCAGGTTGGCGAGTGTCTGGTCTGCCTCCTGATTTGACGCCTTTAACTCCGACAGGCGTTGCGTCAACTGACGGTTGACGGCTGAACTGCCAGTATCGAGCACACCGAGGGCCGCAGCCACATGATTCTGCCGATAGCTGACGGCAATCATGAACCCGAGCACGACCGATACAGTGGTCAGCGACCATGTAAGCCTTTGTTGCGCGTTCACGGTTTACCGCCTCCGGTTTGTGATGTCAAGCCATTTGCCGCTTTGTTCGTTCCCACAACACCATTCGCACCTGTCCCCGCGTTCTGCTGACCACTACTCGTCGGCTGCGAGCCATTCGTGACGGTAGCAAACGGGGTATAGCGGTACGGAGGTTGACCTGTCAAATCCACCGTACCAGGCTTGTACCCTTTTTGCACAAAGTAATGAACGACAGATTGCATTGCGTTTACCGCACCAGCCAGACTGTCAGCATCCGCAAGTACCACAAACCCGTTGTCCAAATACATAGAAATTGTTCCATCTCCATTGATATGGAACTCGGAGACCTCCGTGAGTTCGCCTGCCGGCACTTTTGCCAACTGCCTGCAGACCGTCGAGACATCCCCGTTCATCATCGCATGGACTTGCACGTGTTCATCAGGTCCCGATACGAGCGGATATGGCAAGCCGGCGGACGATGGTTCCGCCGCAAACACGTATCCATTGTTCAGCAGTTCATAGAACGAGCCAGCGTCTGCATATACAGCCACCACCTGCCGCTCGCGCAATGCGAGAGACACAGAGCCATGTAGCCAGTCGACTGTGACGGCAGCAGACTGTACCATCGGTAGCCGCCGTTCGATTCGCGCGGCTGCCTGCTTGGTATTGACCTGCCACAGACTTTCCCCCAACTCGACGCCGCTGTTGGCCACAACATCAGCTTGCGTAATGGTGGTATTGCCCTTGACGGCAATTTGCCGAACGCGGGCGAGCGGCGACTCTAAAGCCACAATCAGGCCGATAAAGACAAAAAATCCTACGACGATTTTTCGATTGCGAGCCTTGCGTCGATCGCGCTGTTCTGCCGTCTCCGGCCGATGTGGCATGCATTCACGCCCTTTACTTCAACTTGCCCATGACAGGTGCCGCTTGCGCGGCACCCATTGCACTAGTCATTCACTTTGATGCGCTCGATGCGCGCACCAACGGTGGACAAATGCGCTTCAATCGCCTGATAGCCGCGATCGATATGATACACGCCGTCGACTTCGGTTACGCCGCTGGCCGCCAAACCTGCCACGAGCAGCGCGGCGCCACCGCGCAGGTCAGAGGCACATACCTTGGCCCCGGAGAGATTCGGTACACCGCGCACGATGGCTGTCCTCAGATCCACCGAGATGTCGGCGCCCATGCGCAGGAGTTCATCCACGTGCTTAAAGCGCGCCTCAAACACACTTTCCTGAATCACGCTGGTACCTTGAGCTACGGTTAGAAACGCCATAAATGGCGCCTGTAAATCAGTGGGGAAACCAGGGAACGGCGCCGTCCGAAAGTCGACGGCCGAAGGGGCGCCATCACAGATAAGCGTAATTATATCATGCTCCGTGTCGACGCGAACACCCGCATCTCGTAATTTTTGGATGACAGCACCCAAATGCCCAGGTTCGGCACCAGTCAACGTAATCTTTCCCATCGTCGCGGCCGCTGCCAACATCAGCGTTCCCGTCACAATGCGATCCGGAATGATGCGATAGCCGATCTCGCGAAGTTCTGAGCAACCGTGCACGACGATGCGGTCATGCCCTGCGCCTTCGATGCGAACGCCAGCTTCGCGCAGGAAGTTCGCCAGATCGACGACCTCCGGCTCTCGCGCGGCGTTCTCGATCACGGTGGTACCATCTGCCAAGGCCGCAGCCATTAACAAGTTCTCGGTCGCACCGACCGAAGGAAAGTCTAATGCAATATGCGTGCCGAGCAACCTCTTTGCCGTGCAGCGGATATCACCGTGCTCTTCCTCAATTCGCGCACCGAGCGCACGCATGCCGCGCAAATGAAAATCGATGGGCCGCTGACCGATGACACACCCCCCCGGCTTGCTCACGGTCACTTCACCAAAACGGGCGAGTAGTGGTCCCATCAGGAAGATGGAGGAACCCATACAGTGTGTTGTGCTTAATAAGGCGCAATAAGGCGCATCGTCATAAGCGATAGACGATTTCAAGCTCAGGCACCGCGCTCCGATCGCGATGAAAAACGCGTACCTCTTGTACGAGCTCGAGCACGGCAAGCCGCAATGCGGCTTCATCACCGTCGAGATCCGTGCAAAGTCGCTCCAGGCGCTGGCGCGCCGCAAGCTCAGGATCGGGTGTGGCCGTTGCAAGCGCCACAAGTTGCGCATCGCATTCGCTCATCTCCGCCCGCAACGGTGATACATGACGGCGAAAATCCTCTTCGCAAAGAACGCCCCGCGTATAGCCGTCGATAAGCCGATCGATTCGTTGCTGCAGGCGCCGTTGCCGCCTGCGCAAGTCTGCCTCACGCCGTTTCGGGTCGGTTTGTGCACGCAAAAGCACATCGGAAAAATGGATCTTCGCGGTCCCAGCGGCAAGCACCTGACTTGTCACGCAGCGTTCAAACTCTTCCGCATCGACGCGATTGGCCACACAACCACCGGTCTGCACATATGTGCCACAGCGATAGATGCGCCGGCGCTGACGGCCGTCCTTGCGCTCATAAATCTGCCACCCGGCGTGCATGTTGGCCCCGCAGTACCCACATTTGGCGATCCCGGAGAGCAACCGCGCCGCCCCCCGCGTTCGCGGCGGCAGTGACTGGCGACGTTGAAACAAACGATTGATCTGCGCAAACTCCTCACTCGTGAGCAGGGCTTCGTGTGCCTGCTCGATACAAATCCAGTCTTCAGCATTGCGCTCGACGCGAGCCCTGCCGGTGCCTTTGCGTCGATTCCACACCGCGGTCCCCATCAAAGCCGGATTTTGAAAAAGCGTCCGTATTGCCGTTTCCGACCACAAGCGGCCGGTTTTCGAAGGCACGCCTCTATCGTTCAGATATTTTGCGACCTGCCTTGCTCCTTGCCCACTGAGCAAAAGCCTTGCCGCCTCGCGCACCCAAGGCGCTTCGTGTGGGTTGGGTGTGAGGCGGCCTGCGACGAGATCATAGCCATAAGGCGGCTTTTGCGCCAATGTGCCTCGCCTTGCCATGGACAACAGATTTTCGTACACGCGCTCGGCTATCATCTCGCGTTCAAACTCGGCGATGACAGACAAAATCTGCGCAACGAGGCGGCCCATGGCCGTGCCGATTTCGAAGTTTTGGCGGGTGGAACGATAGAACACTCCGTGTTCGTTCATCTCTTCGATCAACTTCGCAAAATCGGCAACCCGGCGCGTCAAACGATCGATTCGCGTCGTCACGACACCGACGATTTTCCCTGCGCGAATATCGCTGCGCAGTCTTTTCATTGCGGGCCGCTCCAGGTTTTTCGCGGAATAACCTTCGTCGCGGTAAACGGAAAATTCGCTGTAGCCATTGCCCTTTGCAAATTGCACCAACTGCTCCTCTTGTTCAAACACGCTGTTGCCTTCCTGTGCCTGCTCCTCGGTCGAGACGCGAACATAAAGCGCCAACCGCTTATCGGTCATCGCCTCTCGCCCCCGCTTCAGAAGTCAACTTGCGCCGGACAAGGGGTTCGATGACTTGCCTTGCCTTTTCTCGCCACAATTCCTCAGCGTCGGCAAACGGAACGAGCGCCTGCTTCGACTCCACGTAGACAAACGAAGCGCGCACTTTCACCACCACATCCCCCCTACCAGACGCTATGCGGCAGAGGTTGTTCGCCTTGCCGGACGAGAATTAGATCCGGCTCCCCAGGCGATCGCGAATGGCTTGTGCAATCGCTGGTGCGTGCAAACGCCCGTTCTCGATGAAAATTCGATTGGCGTCATAACCGGAGACCACCACGCCCGCGATAAAGATCCCGGCTACGTTCGTCTCATAGGTTTCCGGATGATGTGTTGGGATGCCAGACTCCGCATCGATTTCGACGCCCAGCTCCGACAGAAACGGCGTATCGGGATGATAGCCGATGAGCGCAAGCACGTGGTCCGCCGCGATTTCGATGTCCCCTTCTGGCGTCGCCACCTGCACCCTGTCTGGCAAGATGGCCTTCACACGAGACCGAAAGTGGAAGGCAATTCGCTCGTGATCGATTAAACTCTGGATTTCCGGCCGCACCCACGGCTTAATTTTGTCGGATAAAGCAGCACCACGGTGGATGAGTGTGACTTCGGCGCCGACCCGATACAAGTCGATGGCCGCTTCGGCGGCGGAATTGGTGCCGCCGACAATCACGACCCGTTGCCCATAATATGGGTGCGCATCGCGGTAGTAGTGCTGGACATGTGGCAACTCTTCGCCTGGAACGCCGAGCGCATTGGGGTGATCAAAATATCCGGTTGCGATCACGACTTGGCGCGCGAACGTCTGGATCATTTGTCCTGCCAACGTACGGGACTGAATGGAAAACGCCATCTGCCCATCGTCCCAGGCAACCTGCTCCACCGTTTCGTATTGCCTGATTGGCAACTTCAGGCGAGCGACTACTGTGCGATAATAGTTCAACGCCTCTTGGCGCGTTGGTTTTCCGCCCTGCGTATAAAAAGGGATATCGGCGATTTCAAGCCGCTCAGGGGTGGAGTTGAAGATCATCTGTGTGGGGAAACGATAAATCGTCGAGGCAATGCAAGATTTCTCCAGAACGACATGATCGATCTGGCGTTTCTGTAGTTCTACGGAGACGGCCAGACCACATGGCCCAGCACCAATGACACATACGTCGTACATCTCGAAATCGCTCCTAGCCTTCATTCATCTGTAATCTCTCCATTCCAATAATTATATCATGGCTTGTGAATTACGGCTCAAAGCATATTAGGCAAGATAGGGGACCGCATCTTTTGCATCAGATGCATGGGGACATCGGTACTGTGGATAGTCGACGCGTCAACCTCAATCACGTCGCCATCCACACGCACCTTTGCGCCCAACGCCCTCAGGATTTCGACCATAACATGCACATCTTCCAAATCGGGTACGTTTTCGACGACCGTCGTTCCATTGACCATCACGGTCGCCGCCAAAATCGGCAGCGCGGCGTTTTTCGCGCCGTAGACCGACGTCTCGCCAGAGAGCGGAACGCCGCCATAGATTCTCAGCATATCCACACCCGTCACCTCCCTGAGATTGGCTCCCCCAGCACACGCACCTCAGTTTCCAATTCGATCCCATACTGGTCGCGGACCACCTGTTGGGCGTGGCGAATCAGCCATAGCACATCCGCCGCTGTCGCCTCCTCGACGTTCACGATGAAGTTGGCGTGTTTATCGCTGATCTTTGCGCCGCCATGCTGAAATCCTTTAAGACCTGCGGCTTCGATGAGCCGACCCGCATGCGTGCCTTCTGGGTTGCGAAACACCGATCCGCAGTTCGGCCAAGAAAGCGGTTGGGACTCGACGCGCTTCTGCGACCACTGTTTGACCTGCTTCACCAACGCGTCGCGATCGCCAGGTGACAATGCAAATTTCGCTTGCGTCACGATGCCAAATCGGTCCTTTAAGATGCTGTAGCGGTATCCGAACTTCAGATCGGCGTTTTGCAATCGTTCGATCTCGCCGTCGGCATTCATCACGTCCGCCCATTCCAGCACTTCGCACGTCTCCTTGCCATACGCGCCTGCATTCATCATCACAGCCCCGCCCACGGAACCAGGAATTCCAGTCGCGAATTCAAGGCCAGCAAGGCCGTGACGCAACGCAATATTGGCGGCGGATACGTACGACCTGCCTGCCATCGCGATGATCGCGGTGCCCTCGATTTCCACCTTTGCGAATGCGTCATGGAGCTTGACGACGACACCGCGAATACCGCCATCAAGGACGAGCGCATTTGAACCACGGCCAATCACCGTGATCGGCAAGCCGAGATGCCGTGCGGCGAGCACCGTCCCGCGCAATTCGTCAAGCGAGGCAGGGACGACAAAATAGTCGGCCGGGCCACCAATGCGCCAAGTGGTGTGCCGTTGCATCGGTTCGTCACACACGATGTTGGCAACGCCGTGCGACGTAAAAACAGAGAGGACTGCTTCAGAGCCCATGCGTGAACCTCCAAGTGCAAATTTGATGACGCCAGCCTACGCCCAGGTTCCGCATGGCATCATATGCGGCAGCCGGCGAACCGTGCCGCCACGACATCGTTTAGCTGCGGACAGCCGACATGACCAAATCGTACAGCCTTTCGACAGCCTCTGGTTGTCCGAATGACTTCGCGCGTTCCTTCATCGCTGCGAGCTTGTCCGGCTTCAGCAACTCGACCACACCATCCCACAGCAGATCCACCGTCAAGTCCTGTTCGCGTATCATCGCAGCGGCCCCAGCATGCACGAGATTGCGCGCGTTCTCCTCCTGGTGGTTCGCTGTCACATACGGACTTGGGATCAGGATGGACGCGATACCTAAAGCGCAAATCTCAGCAAGTGTACTGCTTCCGGCGCGGCTAATGATCAAGTCGACGTGCGGCAATAAGCTTGGCATGTCAGAAATAAACGGATGGATGGAGACATTTCGCGGCAACTCCCCTAACTCGCGCCGAGTCTCATCGTAATGCGCTTCGCCAGTGACAAACAGGCAGCGCCAATCCGGATGTTGCGCAAACCGCGGCAACATTTGGGCGATCATCCGGTTGACTGACTCCGAGCCCCGGCTGCCGGTAAAAATGAGGACAACCTTTTGTCCGCGCAAAATGCGATAGGTATCCAAGGCTTGTCGCTTGGCCGCAGAGTCGACCGAGACGACCTCGCTAGCGCGCGGATTCCCTGTGACGACAACGCGCCGGGCGCCCCGGAAATACCTCTCGCTTTCGGGAAAACACACAGCCACGGCCTCACTTTTGCGCGCACACAGTTGGTTTGTCAGCCCTGGGCGGGCATTGCCCTCCCAAATCACGCTCGGAATTCCAAGCGACTTGGCGGCGAAGACCACCGGCAACGTGACGAAGCCGCCGGTGCCGACGACAACGTCTGGACGAAAGCGCCATAAGAGGCGCCGCGCCTGAAAATAGCCGCGTGCTGTGACGAGCAACGTGCGCACCGCTTGCAGCGATACCTGTCTGCGTAGCCCAGCGGCGTCGACTGTGACAAAGGGCAAATCGAGCGGCCGTACAATCGATTGTTCCAGTCCGTTGCGCGTGCCGATGTAGAGACAATCAAGCGGATCGATCCGCCTTTGCATATAGCGCCAAAGCGACAGCGCCGGGTAAATGTGTCCCCCAGTGCCGCCGCCCGTCAATACGACTTTCATCGAACCACTCCAGCCTGCTTCGAGATATTCAAGAGAATCCCGACGCCGCTGAGCAAGAGCGTCAAGGACGATCCGCCGTAACTAATAAACGGCAAAGTGATGCCTGTCGCCGGGATCGATCCCGTGACGACGCCGATGTTGATCAAAACCTGCACCGCAATCATGCCAGTAATGCCGACGCCAAGTAAAGTCCCAAACTCGTCTGGGGCATAGATGGCCGTGCGTATACCGCGCCACACCAGGACGGCAAACAGCAGCAAGACGCAGATGCCACCCAGGAGCCCTAACTCCTCGCCGATAATGGAGAAGATAAAGTCTGTCTGTGGCTCGGGCAAGTAGAGGAACTTCTGACGGCTATTGCCAAGGCCAAGACCCAAAATACCGCCGGACCCAAGCGCGTATAACGACTGGATAATCTGATAACCTTTGCCCAGCGGGTATTTCCATGGATCAATGAAGGCAGCAATGCGATCCATTCGATAGGGCGCGACCGCGACGAGACCGCCAAAACCGAGCATGCCGACGCCGAAAAGCGCGCCCAAATGCGACATTCGGGTGCCGGCTGCAAAGAGCATGATGACGGTCGTCCCCATGATCACGACGCTCTGCCCGAGGTCTGGTTCCAGCATGATGAGGCCCACTGCAACCAAGGCAAGTCCCATGGGCGGCACAAAGCCACGCCAGAACGAGTGCATGCGATCCGCCGATTCGGCGAGCAGATGGGCGAGAAATACGACCAGCCCGAGTTTGGCAAATTCGGATGGTTGAATGCCAAGCGATCCGATGCCAAGCCACGCCTTCGAGCCGCCGCGGTTGACGCCCACAATGAGCACCAAGACAAGCATGGCGAAGCTGGCGACGGCGAGCTTAGGCGCGTGTTTGCGCCACACGTGGTAATCGATGCGGGAGAACCAAAACATGCAGAGGACGCCGATGATCGCCCAGATCAATTGGCGCTTGGAAAAATAGAACGGGTCGCCGAAGCGCGTCGCAGACACGACGGACGAGGCACTGTGCACCATCGTGATCCCAAACGATAAGAGGACCAGAATGACGCCGACAATTGCGAGATCGCCCGCCTGACGCGGCGTAGAAGTGGCGCGAGTCTGAAACAAATTGGCCCCTCCTCAGACGCACCGGTGCCTGACAAACCGCTCGTGAGCGAGCTGGCGCTGGCACAGGCTGTGTGAGCGGCCCGCGTGGGCGGCGATCACAAGCCGCCCATTGGACACGCTGCTACAGTCTATGCACAGCCTCTTTGAACATGCTTCCCCGAACTTCAAACGAGCTAAACATGTCCCAACTCGCGCATGCGGGCGACAGCAATACGGTGTCCCCCGGCTCGGCCAGGCGATAAGCGCGTTGTACAGCCTCGTCGAGCGAGGACGCAAGTTCAATCTGCTCGACCCCGGCTCGCTGACACGTATCCCGCAACGCCTCGCGCGTCTGGCCAAGGCACACGGCAGCCTTGACGCGCCCGCGCAACTCCGGCAACAACGAGTCAAACGACAGTCCACGGTCCAGTCCACCCGCAATCCATACAATGCCATGCGCAAACGAACGCAGGGCTTGGCGCGCCGCGTCTGGATTGGTCGCCTTCGAATCGTTGTAATAGCGCACGCCATGAAGTTCCCGCACAAACTCGAGGCGATGTTCGACGCCTTGAAAAGTTGCTGCAACCTGCCGAATGGCCTCGTCAGACGCCCCGGCTGCCTGTGCCAACGCGGCCGCAGCGACGACATTTTGCAAGTTGTGGCGGCCCGGCAATGCCACCTGCGCGATGGGCAACAATCTGCGGACATCGCCGCGCTCTGCGATCACGATATGGTCATCCTGGACGCCGACGCCGAAGGCAAAACGCGCGTGATCGACGCTGAAATAGTGCACGTCCGCACGTAAGCGCGAGGCACCGCCGGCGACGAGATCCTGATCCGCATTGAGGACAGCAGTGTCGCCCTGCTCCATTTTGGAAAACATCTTCCATTTCGCTTCCTGATACGCTTCGAATGTGCCATGGTAATCGAGGTGCGCCGGGTAGAAGTTGAGCAAGGCCGCTCCTCGCGGCCGAAAGCGCCAGGTGCCCATCAATTGAAAGCTGGATACCTCAAGCACAACCGGTTCATCCGTCGGCTCCTCTAGCACCGCTTCGGCGAACGGCGTCCCAATGTTGCCCCCGACAAAAGGGAGCCGTCCTGCCGCGCGCAGCATCTCGCCGACGAGCGTCGTCGTCGTCGTCTTGCCGTTCGATCCGGTGATGGCATAAATAGGCCGTTCTGTGAACCACGACGCCACTTCGATCTCGCTGAAAATAGGCACCTTGTTTGCGGCGAGTTGCTCAATGAACGGAACTGTATACGGAATGCCAGGGCTTTTCACGACAAACTGCCATGGCGTATGAAGCAATTCTGGCGGATGCCCGCCAAAGACAAACTGTACACCATGCCCTGCTAGGGCCTTGATGCCTTCATCCGCTTCTGGCTTGTCACCGCGATCCGTCACGGTCACGCGAAAGCCGCGCCCTGCCAACAAACGAGCAGCCGCGGCCCCACTTTTGCCATATCCGACGACGAGCACATGTCCCGGTTCGCGCAACCACAGAGAAAGAGGTTCGCCATACCTGTCCACTTCCGGTCACCTTCCGTTTCGTTTTAGTAGGACAAGAGTGCGAGCGTGCCAAACGCACAAATGAACGAGGCAAACCAGAACAGAAGCACGACTTCCCACTCCGACCAGCCGCCAAGTTCAAAATGATGGTGTAGGGGGCTCATGCGAAACACACGTCGGCCAAAAGTCCGGTACGAAAACACCTGAATCATCACCGACAAAGCCTCGATCACAAACACCAGCCCGAACAGGATCAGCGCAAGCTCACTGTGCGTGAGCACAGCAACCATCGCCAGCCCTCCGCCGATCGCAAGCGAGCCTGTGTCCCCCATGAACACTTTTGCCGGGTGGCGGTTGAACGCCAAGAACGCAGCCAAAGCACCAACCATCGCTGCACAGAACAGCGCGACGTCGTAATTCGTGTGCCAATACGCGTAGATGGCGTACGCCGCAAAGACCATGATGGCCGAACCGGAGAGCAGTCCATCCAATCCGTCAGTCAAATTCACCGCGTTGGTCGTACCCACCAGCACCAACAGGAGAAAAACAATATACAATACGCCAATCGATAATGCCCAGTTCGAAAATGGGATGTGAATGGCAAAGCCTTCGCTGCGCCCTTGCTGCAGGTACAGCATCAAAAAGAGCAAAATGGTCAACAGACTTTGCAACACGATTTTTTGCTTTGCCGTCAATCCCAGATTGCGCTTTTTGAGGATTTTAATCAAATCGTCGGCAAAGCCAATGAGACCAAACCCGACCGTCGCCACCAACAACATCGCCGTGTCGAGATTGTCAAACGCAAACCTAAGCGTCGTCAACACGACCGCGATAAGAATGATGACCCCACCCATTGTCGGCGTCCCCGCTTTCACCTGATGGTGTTGCGGGCCCTCTTCGCGGATCGATTGGCCAAATTTCAAACGGTGCAAAATAGGAATTGCGATGGGCCCGAGCAAAAGCCCGATCGCAAATGCCGCGATCGCTGTAAATAGTAAGGCCTGTAAGTCCAACTTCAGTTCCCCCTAAAACGCGTGGCCGAATTGGCCATCCGACCTTTCTTCGGGCAACTCCTAAAACTGATCGCGCAAATCCGCAATCGCCAGGCGCGCCTCTTCGCGATCATCGAAGTGCAATCGCTCGCTGCCGATGATCTGATAGTCCTCGTGGCCCTTCCCCGCGATTACGACAATGTCTGCAGGCCGTGCTTCGCGTATGGCATCCCGTATCGCTTGCCGCCTGTCGACCTGCTCCCGCACTTTGCTGGCGAGATTAGCCGGTATGCCCGCTCGCATATCGGCGAGAATGGCATATGGGTCTTCACTACGCGGGTTGTCACTAGTAAAGATCGCAAGATCGGCAAGCTGGGCAGCCGTTTCGGCCATGCGCGGACGCTTCGTGCGATCGCGATCGCCGCCGCAACCAATAACGACAATGACCCGGCCCGCGGCAAACTCCCGCACACTGGTGAGGATGTTCGCGACGCCGTCCGGTGTGTGTGCGTAATCGACAAACACGCCGAACGGCTGACCGCCGTCGATCCGCTCGCAACGCCCCGGGACACCGGCATAGGAAGCAAGTCCAGTAGCAATGGTGTCAAGCTGAACGCCCTCGACCAGCGCGATCGCGATCGCCGCAAGGGCGTTGTACACATTAAAACGGCCAATCAAGCCTGTGTGTGCAGTGAGAATTCCGACCGGCGTGCGCACGCGCAACTGTGCCCCGGCTGCCGACAATTGTACGTCTTCGGCCCGAATGTCAGCCTCGCGTTCGATGCCGTAGGTCAAAATTGGCGCGGTGGTCGCATCCATCATCGTTTGTGCCCACGGATCGTCGGCATTGATTACCGCGTGTGGGGCATTGCCCGTCGATTCGTCAAACGCGTTGCCGAGACGAGCGAACAAAAGTGACTTGGCCGCTGCATAGCGCTCCATGGTGCCGTGAAAATCGAGATGATCCTGGGTCAAGTTGGTGAATGCAGCGCTCGCAAACGCGACCCCCGCGGCGCGCCGCTCGACCAGTGCATGCGATGATACTTCCATCACCGCATGGGAACAGCCCGCATCGGCAAACGCCCGCAACAGCCGGTGCACTTCGACCGCCTCTGGCGTCGTGTTGGGCAACGGAAGTTCAACGTCACCGTACTTCGCACCCACCGTACCAATGACACCCGTCCGCTTGCCGGCCACCTCCAAAAGATGGCGGACCAAATGCGTCACCGTCGTCTTACCGTTCGTGCCTGTGACACCAACCACTCGCAACCGCCGCGACGGCCGCCCAAACAGGCGATCCGCCAGCAGTGCGGACATGTGCCTGGAATCGCGAACGATGACTTGTGGCACGTCACGGCGAATGTTCTCGATCCGGCGTTCGACCAAAAGGGCGGCCGCTCCGTTTTCCACCGCCTGCGCCGCGAACGCATGGCCGTCAACCGTATGTCCCGGAATTGCCGCGAACAACGTCCCTGCGGTCGCCTGCCGAGAATCGGTGACGATGTGCAATATATCAGGGTTCTCGGCGCCCGTAATTTGATAGTTGAGAAACGGCTGTACAAGCTGTCTCAAACGCATGGCTATCCCCCCTCGAGGCTCAGAGATTGGCCTCAGGTCCATTGGCAACTCTATTGGTTTGCCTCCACCTTGTCAATTGCCGCTGGGCTTGCCATCGCCCAGGTACAACCTGATGACGCTACCCGGCTCCACCTTGCTACCACCTGCCGGTGATTGCGCGACAACGACCTGGCCTTGGCCCTGAATGTCGACCTTAAGATTTGCGGAATTTTGCAACGCAAGATTTTGCGCCTGCTTCAGCGTCAACCCTTGGAAATTCGGCACCGTGACAGGCGGCACTTCGGGATAACGATACTTCTTAGGCAGCCCCTCTGGGCTTGGTTGGACGCCCATCTCATGTAAGGCATCGTCCAAGATATTGCCAACGATTGGCGCGGCAATCACGCCACCGAACACCACGCCATGTTTGGGGTGAGGATTATCAATAGCGATATAGGCTACCAGTTTCGGCTGGTTCGCCGGTGCCATGCCGATAAACGATACGATGTAGTGCCCAGATTCATAGTGCCCATTCTTCGCGACCTGCGCGGTGCCGGTCTTACCAGCGATGCGGTAGCCATCGCGGTAGGCTTTACCGCCGCTGCCGTTGGCTACGACACTTTCGAGCGCAGATCGCACTTGGGCAGCGGTAGCTGACGAGATGACTTGACGGACCACGGTCGGTTTCGTCTCTTCGACCACTTGCCCGGTGTCGTGGTTTAAAATTTCCGAGACGACATAGGGCTTCATCAACTTGCCACCATTGGCCACTGCCCCTACGGCCATCACCTGTTGAATGGGTGTCACCGAAACACCTTGGCCGAATGCCGTTGTGGCAAGTTCCAGTGGACCTACGCGGTTCAGTTTAAAAAGGATGCCGTTGCCTTCACCGGGAAGATCAATACCGGTCTTTTGCCCAAACCCAAAGTTGCGAATGTACGAAAATAGGCTCTCCTTCCCGAGCCGCTCACCAAGAGCGATGAAGCCAGGGTTGCACGAGTTTTCAACCACTTGCAAAAACGACTCTGATCCGTGTCCGCCTGCCTTCCAACAGCGAATGCGGTGCCCAGCCACTTCGTAATAGCCCGGATCGTAAAAACTGTCCTGCAGATTGACTTTGTTTTCTTGCAGCGCGGCTGACAGGGTGACAATTTTGAATGTGGAACCAGGCTCAAACGTCTGCCAAATAGCAAGGTTGCGGTTGTACGTCGAGGGCGAAGCATTGCGCCAATCCGCCGGATTGAAGGTCGGATAGTTGGCCATCGCGACAATCGCGCCCGTCTGCGGATTCTCGACAATGGCCGTGACGGAATCCGGATTGTATTCCGCGACGGCTTGTTCAATTTCGCGCTCCACGTACTGCTGTACCTGCAGGTTAATGGTCGTTTTGATATCGTCGCCATCCGTCGGTTCGACGACAGATTGTCCCTCGCCCGGAATGAGTTCGCCGTTAGCCTTCGCGTAAAAGGTGATGCCGCCCTTCTGGCCGGTGAGCACGGAGTTGTACTGTTTCTCAAGGCCAGTCAAACCAACGTTCTCATAGCCCGTGATACCAAGCACTTGCGCAGCGAGATCGCCATACGGATAAGCGCGTTTGCCATCTTCAGTTAGATAAATGCCAGGCAAGCCAAGCGCGCGAATCTGATTCGCCTTGGCTTCCGACATCTGACGTCCGCCCGGTCGAATGTACACCATGAGCTCGCGTTGCGAAATTTGTCGCAACACACTGGCCTCCGACATGTTCAGAATGGGCGCAAGTTTTCTGGCAGTACCCGGCTTGTCCTTGATCTGGCTAGGAACCGCAACAATCGTCGGCGCTGTCGCCGTATACGTCAATGGTTGACCTGCACTGTCGAGAATGCTCCCGCGAATGCCAGCGAGTGGCACCGTCCGATCCCAGGAACTTTTCGCCAGGCCGGCAAGCCATCCCGACTGCAGCACCTGTACAAAAAAGAGCCGTCCAACCAACGCTAGAATCGCTGCAAACAGCGTCATTAGCAACACGACTAAGCGCCGTCGCATCATTCCTCGAGTCACGCGCAACAGGTTCGCCCCCAAGCCATGCTTGTTCGTTGAGACTAGCCTATGCGGACAACTCTTGAATTAGAATGCGACGGTATGTGAGTCATTAAGGCTTAAGCGTCACATCGACACCACTGCCAATGTGAACTGTTGTCCCGGCTGCCACCGACTGCGACACGACATACCCGGAACCAGAAGGATGGATATTCAACCCCAAGGCTGCCAACAAATTTGTTGCATCGCGCAGCGAAAGACCCGTCAGATTGGGCATGGCGACCGTCGTGCCCGCCGCGTTTTGCAAGAGGCCATAAAGCTTACTGCCCTTCGCCACCTGGATCCCTGCCTCTGGCCACTGACGTGTGACCGTACCGCTCGTACCGACAAACATGCCCGTCAAGCCGTCGTTGGCCAGCGTCTGTTTCGCTTGTGCCGAGGTCATTCCAACGATATTGGGCGTCTCGACGTACTGCACCTGGCCCGCTCCTTGCGTATCCTGAGCGACCGAAATAGATCCCGTAGGTGGAATGTGGTAGTAATTCAAACACTCCTGAAGAATGGCCCTAGCTGGCGGAATGGCAACCGTGCTTCCCCACGCCTCGTCGGGAGCCGTTTTCGGCCAGTACACGGTCACGTAGACAACCACCTTGGGATCATTGGCCGGTGCAAAGCCGATAAACGACGTCTCAAAGCGGTTGCTGTAATACTGACCCGTCGTCGGATCGACAATCTGCGCGGTACCCGTTTTCCCGGCCACCTCATAACCCGGGATGGCCGCACCACTGTCGATACCATGCTTCGGATCCGAGACATCAAGAACCATCGATTGCCGAACTTCGTCGATGACCTGTTGGGATAGGAAGCCATCGCGCACGACCGTAGGCTTTGTCTGTTCAACCACTTTCCCAGATGGAGTTGTGATTTTCTGCATAATATATGGCCGCATGAGCTTGCCGCCGTTCGCGATGGCGTCCATCGCTGCGATCTGCTGCAATGGGGTCACAGCAATGCCCTGACCAAATCCGGCCGTCGCCAATTCCAGTTGCCCTTGCTCCGACTTTGGAAAAAGCAAAGATGTCGCTTCATTTGGGAGATCGATCCCGGTCGGTTGCGTAAAGCCAAACAAGTTGAGGTACTTGTTCATGTTTGGCCACCCCAACGCCAAGGCAATCTTACTGAACCCGACATTCGACGACTCTTCAAGGGCCTGCTGGAACGTCAACGTTCCCCAGCCTGTATAGTTCCAATCGTGAATCGTCTGATTGTCAATCGTGATTTGACCCGATGTAAACGTCTGATAGAGTCCAATCGAGTTGGTTTGCAGAGCAGCCGCAAGGACAAACGGCTTAAACGTGGAGCCCGGTTCGAACGCGCTGCTGACAGCCCAATTTTGCGACAAGGCATCAAGGCTGGCCTTCCAGTACTGATTGGGATTAAAGGTGGGCCGACTCGAAATGGCAAGTATTGCTCCAGTTTGCGGATCGGAAACGATAATGGCCGCATGCGCGGGTTGGTATTTGGCCATCAGGCTGTCCATCTCGTGCTCGACGTACCCTTGAATCGTATCGTCGATGGTCAATTGGACGTTATCCCCCGGCTTGGCGGCCTGTGTAATGTGAATGGAACCAGGCAAGGGTACCCCCGTCGGGTCCTGCTGGTAGGACATCACGCCATTTTTACCTGCCAACAGCTTGTTGTATTCCAATTCGACACCGCTTTGCCCAGTGCCCTTTGATACATAACCAATTGCGTTAGCGGCAAACTCATCGTACGGATAAACGCGCTGTTCCGTCGGTGTAAAGGTGATGTCGTTGTACCATGCAATTTTCTTCGCATCAGGCGCCCATGCATGTGCATTGAATGCAGCAGCCAGCTTCTCTTTGACCGTCGCTTCCACCGGGGTCGGCAGTTGGATCCATTCGCTCGGGCGATCGTCGCGGGACAACAATGCGACGAGCGAAGATTCGCTTGTCCCAAGAATGGGTGCGAGTATCGCAGCCGCCTGAGCCGCGTACGGCCGCACGTGTTGAAGCTGAATGTCGACGTAATAGGCGGGGACATCGTAGGCTATTTCGTTGCCCTGCGCGTCGAGAATCGCCCCACGCGGTGCAAGCAGAGGTTTCGTGACATCGATCACTTTATCTGCCGCCTTTTTAAGCGATCTCCCATAAACCTGTTGCACGTCGTACACTCGAAAAACCACAGCCGCAAGACTTAAAACCATCATCCCCTGGACAAACCAAATCCGCTGTTTCTCGCGTTTCCAACTCTTTTGGCGCCCTCTGCGGTTGCGGTTCATGTCATACCCATGCTTCATCTGCTCACTGCCCCGTTTGATCGCTCGGTATCACAATTGGATTTTTGTACTGCATATGAAGTTGGTTGATAGCGACATTCAGAATGTGTGATGGCTGTTCCAATTGTGCCACCTGCGTCTTAAGCATGGCATTGACCGCCTGCTGTTGCTGAATTTGGGTCTGCAACTGAACGTTGTTTTGATTGATCTCATAGATTTGAGCGCCCTTGGCAGCGACCATCCACACGGCGCCAAAACTGACCAAGCAACAGAACGCCAAGCTTACCCGATTGAACCACGCTTGCTTCTTTGCTCTTTGCTCCTGCTCGTGTTGCCTCCTGCGCTCGTCGACGAGCGGCGTGCGCACAACCGATTCCCGCCGAGTGCGAACCTCCTCCTGTAATGCAGCCATCTCAAACCGTTCCTCCCATGCTCAATGCTTGTTTCTTACGTGATTCACAATTTTTCGATCACGCGCAATTTTGCCGAACGGGCTCTTGCGTTTTCTTGCACTTCAACGTCGTCTGGCGACACTGGCTTCCGAGTCACAAGCCGCCCCTTCGGTTGTCTGCCGCACTGGCAAACAGGGAGTTCTGGCGGGCAAATACAACCGGTTGCCAGTTCCTTAAACAGCTGTTTCACAATCCTATCTTCAAGCGAATGGAAGCTGATCACGGCAAGCCTGCCACCGGTACGCAACAGTGAGAACGCCCCCGCAAGACCTCGCTCAAGTACGCCGAGTTCATCATTGACGGCAATTCGAATGGCCTGGAACGTTCGCCGCGCAGGATGCGGTCCCTTGCGCCTAGCGGGCGCCGGGATGGCAGCCTTCACAATCTCCGCCAACTCCGTCGTCGTCACAATCGGACGATTGCTTCGAGCCTCCACAATGCGCTGCGCAATTGCACGCGCAAAGCGCTCTTCGCCGTAGTCGCGGAAAATGCGCGTCAGTTCTGCTTGTGTCCAGCTGTTGACGATATCCGCAGCCGTAAGCTTTGCCGTTTGATCCATGCGCATGTCGAGCGGACCCTCGTGCCAATAGCTAAAACCACGTTCTGGCACATCGAACTGCGGAGAGGACACGCCAAGATCAAACATCGCGCCGTCGATCTCTGTGACACCTAGACCGGGTAGCCGTTCCGCCATTTCGGCGAAATTTGCATGCACCAACATAAGGCGTTTCGGATAAGCCGCAACCAATGTGGCTGCATTGCGAATCGCGATCTCATCTTGATCCATCGCGATCACGCGCCCACCCGGATGCGAACGCTCAAGTAACAGACGCGTATGGCCGCCCCCGCCGAGCGTTGCGTCGACGTATACACCACCGGAGCGTGGCGCCAAGGCATCCACGGTTGCCGTCAGCAGTACCGTTTCGTGCCGAAATTCCACCTGCACATCACCTCATCGCTGGGTTAAAAGGAGAAATCCACGAGGTTTTCCGCGATTTCCGCAAACGACGACTCAGCTTCGCCCGCGTAGTTTGCCCAGATTTCTGTGTCCCAAATTTCTACGCGATTCGACACCCCGAGCAGCGTGCAATCCTTTTGTAACCCGGCGTAGTCGCGCAACTTTTGTGGCAGGAGAATTCGACCTTGTTTGTCGAGTTCGCATTCGCTCGCTCCTGAAAAAAAGAACCGGACGAACGCACGCGCGTCAGCGCGTGTCATCGGCAATGACTTTAGTTTGCTCTCTAAAACGTTCCACTCATCGCGTGGGTAGACGAACAGACACTTGTCGAGGCCGCGGGTGACGATGAACGACTCCCCCAAACCGTCGCGAAACTTCGCAGGCACGGTCAGCCGCCCTTTGCTGTCGAGGGCATGTTCAAATTCACCCATGAACAACGACACTCACCACCTGCCTGCTCAAACTCCCCACTTTGCCCCACTTTCCACCACGATTATACCTGTTCGCCCTCACTTGTGGATCTCCTGCCACAAGTGCCATGGAAATTTTTTAGTTCCCATTCACAAAAAAGGCGACCCAAGCCGCAAATTGCGGCCGGATCGCCCTAAACTGACGCCATTTCGCAGTTAGTCCACAACGATTTCAAGCACGGCGCCGGGTTGCCCGACGCTCCCCCAGACTGGTAGACTCCCGAACCAATCGCACCCAAGTTCACTCCACAGGTTCAGCGGCGAAAGGCGGCGCTCCTGTTCATGGCCGTCCGTCCAAAACCAGCGCTCAATGCGGCGCAATTGGCGCACATCGTCGCCCCGCCGCCGTTCAGCAAGGTGCAACAGTTTCCGACGAAGCTGTGCCCACAGTTCGGCTTCGCGCTTCATGTGCCGCTGCACCAACATATCTACCTGCGGCCCCAGTTCCCTATACTTGGTCGAAATGTCCAGCAGTCGCTGCCCAATCGCCGCGACTTCTTGCTCCGTGCAAGCCTCGATATCGTTGGCGAGATCGCCTAATGCATACGTGTACACCAAATCCGCTGGCTCGCGAACCTGCGCAAACTCAATTTGCCAACGAGTCATGGCTCGCCACACACTCGGCACGGCAATCCGCATGCGCTGACGCATGATGAGCGGCGGCAATGACCGCTCATGTGCATGAAAGACGGCACGCGCCAAAGCGTGATAAGCAATCTCCGAAGGCCCTCCCACATACGCCAGTGTGGGTAGAAGATAATCTTGAACGACGGGGCGCAATAGGACATTGGCGCTAAACGCGGTCGGTTCTTGTTCGCCCACCGCAAGCCAATCTGAAATGTTCTTCTCTTCGCCGTGCCCGCGCGTGCGCAACCCCCCATCCGCGCGCTCAAGAACGTAGCGGCGGCCACTTACGACGCGAAAGACCGTACTATGCAGTGGATCGCGCACGACTTCTGGCACAAATCCACCAGCGACGACCTCTCCGTAGGCCTGCTCCAAGTTGGCCTGCACATCTTCCACATGTTGCAACGCATGAGCAAAGGCGGGCCAAGCAAGACGACGCAATGCAGGAAGACATGGATCTAGAAAAACGATTGGATGATTGCGCAACAGCTGTGCGAGCAATCGTGCGTACCAGACGGCGAGGGAGTCGCCTTCCTGCCAAGCGGATGCCAGACTGTGTAACAGTTGTGTCTTGTACTCTGCTTCCGGCAAGAGCTGATCAACCTCATGGATTGCGCTCACGACCTGCCCCTCGGCAAGCGGGGTATGATAGACCATCTGGTGTGGATCAAAGTGATGCTGCAAGCGAATGCGCGTCACCACATCGTCCCTGTCGATGACGTAGGCGTGATCGACCTCGCCAAAATCGTGGTCCTCGGAAGCAATCCAGAACACGGGTACGACGGGTCGCGATAAGATCCGTTCCATCTCGGCCGCAACGCCAATGGCGGACAGCGCCTTACTAATGGAATATAATGGGCCAGTAAAGAGTCCGGCCTGCTGGCCCGTTACGACCGCGACGCTTCGCGGATCGAGAAGCTTGGCAATCGCCTCGCGCTGTACAGCGCTCGCGCCAATTTGCAAACTATACACGGTCAAGGCGTCAACCAACTGTTGCCGATGCGCTTGGTCAAACCAATCCACGACCTTGTCTGCCCGCGTTATGTATGTTGATTCAAGTGTCGGATTCTGCCCATCATACAGGTGGGCGACCGATGCGAAATCGAATAGATAAGCGTCCGTCAAGCGGTTGCCAGTCGGCGCTTGATGAATGGTACATTTCAAGGAGGAATCGCCCCTTCGTTATCCCATGATGGCCAAACCCATCATAGCAACAAGACAACGGGGAAGTAAAATCGTAAGGAGCTGTAAGATCGATTGAGCCAACATCGACCCTGTCAAAACTGCGCACGTCCTCTCGCCGGACGTACCGCAATTGTCACCGGCGCCTCGCGTGGCATTGGCAGAGCCATCGCCATCGGTTTGGCTGCTCGCGGCGCAAATGTAGCCGTGCACTACCACCGTCAAGCCAGCCTGGCCGCCGAAACGGTGAGCGCATGTCGAGAATACGGTGTGCGGGCGACGGCCATCCAGGCAGACGTCGCGGACGAAACGGACGTCGCAGACCTCCTGCTCGCCAGCACGGAGTTAGGCCCGCCGAGTATCCTTATCAACAATGCAGGGATTGCGGACTACGGACTGGCTATGGAGATGAGTCTCGCGCGCTTTCAACACATCTTGGCTGTCAACCTCACCTCTGTTTTTCTTTGTACCCGTGCCGCCATTCCATATCTTCGACGGCACCCGCACGCTCGCGTCGTCAACATCGCATCCATGCACGGAATCGCCGGCGCGGCCATGGAAGCGGCGTATGCGGCTGCGAAAGGCGGCGTGATCGCCTGGACCAAGTCGCTCGCAAAAGAACTTGCGTCTCTACACATTACGGTCAACGCCATCGCGCCAGGCGCCATTGACACCGACATGTTGGCACCATTTGACGCCGACGAGAAAGCCGCTATCGTCGAAGCGACGCCGCTTCATCGCCTTGGCAGCGCAAAGGACGTCGCTGCAGCTGCATTATTTTTGGCCGATCCGGCCGCGGACTTTATCACGGGTCAGGTGATCGGCGTCAACGGTGGCTTGCTGACGTAATCGAATTGGGGCGTTTGCCCTGCGCATTCGTCAACGCGCTCGCATGAATTGGATCTGTGGCCCTACAAACAGGTGTAAGGGGAAGCGATCCGATGGCAAAATCACGAGTCAATCAGCGCAAAACAAAAGACGACCGCGGTGCCAGAGGCCACTTTCGAGCCATGGCGCGCGAATTGGGGCTGACCGAAAGCGAATTTCAGCGTTTGGCCGTGGCCCTGACCAAGACGCTTAAGGGAGCGGCGCTTGTCGGTGAAGCACCTGTATCTGCGCGCGATTTGCTCGCCATGCTCGAATCTCCCATTGTCCAATCTTTATTTGCAGCCATGATTAGCAGCGTTCTCAAAAACACGACGAGCACGGATCCATCGACCGCGCCGGTCGAAACGGCACCAAAAGAGCTTCCGCGTCCGCAGCCACCCGCACCTTGGCCGGGACCGTTTGTACAGACACCAATGCCCCCACACGTGCACACCCAGCCATCACGCCAGCCGCGAGGCCCGCGTCCGGAAATGCCCAACTGGTACAACACCCCGCCCACAAGCCCTCCCGTCGCGCCTGTGCAACCGACACCTACGCCCGCTGCTGCACCGGCTCGGTTTGCACGCCAAAGCGGCGCACGTGAATATCGGCGCGCACGTTGATCCGTGCGTTTTGCAGGCGCTCCTCCCACGGGAAGGCTGCAAATTGTTGGTAGGTCGCAAATTGTCCGCGCATAGCCTTGGATACAGGAACGACGTCGGTTTGATCCGCGACCAGGAGGCGCTTTAACAACGACTGCATGCGCGTACTCACTTGTTTGTCCAATTCCTTTTCCAAGTGCGCGCGAGCCGTTGGGTCGACATAGTTGCGACTGCTCGAAATGTTGATGACATCGACGTCCATCGGTACTGAGGCGGTGATTTTTACGGGATTGGTGAGACTGACCTGATATTCCGCAGGCCGTTCTTTGTGCAATTCCAGCCCAATGTCCCGCGACGGATCTTCTGGGTCAGACAAATTCAATGTCGCGTGATGCACGCCACCCTGCAACAAACGCAGATAGATACAGTCTTCTCCGGTGAGTGTGTCCACCAGTTTATCTCCGCGAAAGACGGCTGCCCCCATCCAGTCGACAGGATTGCCGCCAAGGCGTTCGACTGTCCCCGCCTCATAACTAAGACCAGGCTTATCCGGCAACGAGCTTCCCTTAACGTATTGATTCAAACTGTAAAGCGGGGCAATTGCATCTTCATGCGGATTTTCCATGCCGTCAATCAGGTCCTGAATCCGGCACACGGGTGCGACGCCGGTTCGTTGCGATACGAGTGCGACACCGTCCGCGATGCGCGTGATGGCCGTATCCAGCATGGGCTGGAATGCGTCAATCACGTCTTTGGCTTGTCCGACCGCAACTGAGACCGGTACCGTCCGCCGAAATTCCCGGTAGCGGGTCAGTGGCTCAATGTACGGCTGGATACCTTTTTTCGCGAGATCGCTACCGAATACGATGAGCGATAGGTGCGAAAACGTCACCGTGCGCTCAATCGATCCGCCGGCAATGACCATCGCCTCGGAAATGCTACGCGCCCGCACGGTTACGGGCTCTTTGCCAGCCAGTGGCTCCATGCCACCCTTACTGCCGCCACCCGACGGGTTGATAGGTTGAGCAATACGGAACGTACAGTCGATCAGGTTGCCAGGTGCCGCATCCACACCGAGCACGCTGACAAACGCTTGCTGTTCCAACTCCTGTCGGTCATAACAGCCACCGACAAACATCGGGACACCGCACATCCAGCCAACAGCAGCCCACTTTGTCAAACGCGGCCACTTGTGCAACCAAGACATTAGTCGCATATCTGTCACCATCCCAACGATAGGATGGCTTTGGATCTCTTCCGGCATTCCCACCAACATGAAAAGGAGCAGGCTTATTCCGCCCGCTCCATTGGCCCATGCTCAATTCTTTCAAGGTTGCCGAACTCATCAATTTGATACATAAAACCTTCGGCCAGCTCAGGTCCAAGCTGCGTATCGTCGAGCAAGGCAGCTTTACGCGCTCGCTCCATAATCTCAACGAGGGCTTTGTAGTCCTGAACCACCGTTTCATAGTTCGAGCGCATGCGAGTCAGTTCGTCGCGTAACCTTCTATACTCCTCCTGCAGTTCGCGATAACGGCTCTTCCACTCATTCGCCTGCCGTTCAGCACTTCGCCAACGCGAAGCCCATTCTTGAGCCGTGTTTTTTTCTTGACGTAAAAAGCGGAGTACCTGCGCCCAAGTCATCAGCGTTGCCGTCGGATGATCGACGTCGCCGCCTTCCATCTGGGCTTGCACACGCTCGGATTTGCTCTTCTTGCGTTCCTCTTTCGCCATCTCGATAATTTGGCGCTGCTGCTTGCGCACGCAGGCGTTCCAGCGAAAGCCGCACGCTGCAGCCGTGCGGCCAAGCCTGCGCGAGGCTTCGTTAAAACCTGCAAGCTGCGTGCTACCTTGTTTAATGTGTTTCAAGACAATTTCAGCTAGAATCTCATCGTCTTCCGTCGTCCACGCATCTTGGCGCATGGCTCGAGGCGTCTGGCGCATGATGTCATCCTCCTTAAAAGCCTCGCTAACGAGACCAACGTTCCGATACATTCGTTCTGTCGTGGTTATCACGACGCTATCATTTGTTATAACCACTTGTAAGAATGATTAAACGTATCGCAACCAAAGAGGGCATCAGTTCCCAGACCGCCGCTCGATCCGCCGCCAGCCCCGTCGTTTGTAGATCGCTTCTGTGTGCGGATCGACAAATGTGACGACGACGCGCGGCGGCCGTGGACGTACCTTTTGACCGCGCAGAAAGCGCCACACCAACGAGCCAATGTATAAGATTTGGGTAGCGCGTGAACCGCGCCAAAGCGTATACAACATGGAAAACGTCCGAAACAGACGAAACACGGTTCGGATGGTTTGCACTCCACCGCCACCTCCGCTTGTAGCGTGTCCGATCCGCCGACCATCCATCCCCCGCACTTATGCCCCAATCATTTTGCATTCCCGCGAATCGAGCGCCGCTGCCACTAAGTTTTCGACGTCCAAACGCTCCTCAGCGCGATCCACTTCGTCTAGTTTGGGATTGGTTTTCGGACGCCTTGGCGCGAACAACGAACAGCAATCATCGAACGGCTGTACAGAAGTCTCGTATGTTCCAATCCGTTTGGCAACATCGATGATATCCAGCTTATCCTCTGTCGCCAAAGGCCGAATGACGGTGAGTGTGGTCGCCGCGTCGACCGCGTTGAGCGCCGACAAGGTTTGACTCGCCACCTGACCCAGACTGTCGCCGGTGATGAGTGCACCAGCGCGACATTCCGCAGCCAATTTGGTCGCAATGCGGAACATCATCCGACGCAGAAGCACGGTTCGCAAACTTTCTGGACAATGTTTACGAATCTCCGCCTGAATCTCGGTGACCGAAATAAGATGTAAAGGCAGCCGACCTCCCCACTTCGCAAGGATGCCTACCAAATCCTCGACTTTTCGCTGCGCTCGCTCACTCGTGAATGGAAAGCTGTGATAGTGTACCAGATCGAGTGACAACCCCCGCTTCATCGCCTTCCAGACAGCGACAGGGCTGTCGATGCCACCGGACAACAGCGCGATCGCGCGACCGCTCATACCGATTGGAAATCCGCCAAGCCCTGGCACGCGCCGCGGATACACATAGGCCTGCGCCTTGCGGACGTCGACTTCCAGCACCAGGTCTGGCTGATGGACATCGACGCGAGTGTCCGGTAGAGCCCGCAGGACCGATGCGCCCACTTCACGCGCAATGGCAGGGCTGTCGAGCGGAAACTGCTTGTTGCCGCGCCGTGCCTCGACCTTAAATGCCCCTTTGCCCGCCAACTCGTGCTTGACGACCTGGATAGCCGTCTCGCAGATCGCTTTCATGTCAAGCGGCGCAACCGCGACAGGAGAAAACGAGGATATGCCAAACACGCGCTGTAATTTTTGCAATGCCGGTTCGACCGGAGCCCCATTGAGTTCGACGACGATGCGCGTATGAATGCGACCCACGCGCACCTGCGGCCATTCGGCCAACGCCTGGCGCACGTTGCGCTCAAGAATCTGCTCCATATCAGAGCGATTGGCACCTTTTGTCGTCAATTCTCCGTAACGTATCAAGATGTGATTGTACATCTATGTCCTCTACCGCCTTCCCATCATGCCAAGTAACCACTGCGTGCGTTCCTCCACCACGGCCAATGCGCGTTCGAGATCTGCCCGCGATGTACGCGGATGCCATGAAAAGCGCACGGCACCCTCCGCGACACGCTTGTCCACGCCCATCGCCGTCAACACGTGACTTGGCTGGCGAGATCGCTTACCGCTGGAACAAGCACTGCCGGCCGAGACGTATAGCCCTTTTTCCTCCAATGCATGGACGATGATTTCGCCCCTAAGCCCGGGCAATGCCGCGTAAACGATGTAGGGCGAGGGGTTTCGCGGCGACAACACGACCCAATGCCCAATCTGATTCAGGCGATTGACGAACCATTGCCTGTGTGTCAGTGCATTTTGTCTTGCAGCCTCCATGTCCTTTACCGCTTCCCGCGCTGCTTCGGCAAAACTGATGGCACCTAGCACGTTTTCCGTGCCAGAGCGCAAGCCAAACTCCTGACCGCCCCCCACGACGTGCGGCAACAGGCGCACGCCCTGGCGGACGTACAGCGCACCCACACCCTTGAGCCCGCCGACCTTGTGCCCGGACGCAGTATAGAGGTGGATATTGTTATGGCGCACAAGTGACACGGGAATCTTCCCTAAGGCCTGTGTTCCATCGACGTGAAAACGGACTTTCGGCCATGCCGAGAGCTTGTCCGCCAACGCCTCGACAGGAAAGATGGCGCCAGTCTCATTGTTGACATGCATGACCGAAACGAAGGATGTATCGGGGCGCACAGCCGAGAGCACGTCGTCGACTTCAATATCGCCCTGTTCGTTGGGACGCACGTAAGTAACCTCAAACCCGCGCTCCTTGAGCCTGCCAAATGCCTCGCGAACTGCCGGGTGTTCGACGGCCGTGGTCACGACGTGGCTCCCTCGGTTGTGCAACAGTTCTACACTTCCAAAAATAGCTAAATTATTGGCCTCTGTGCCGCCGCCGGTAAAAACGATGTCCCCATGCTCTGCTCCCAATGCCTCTCGCAGGGTCGTGCGCGCTTTACTCAATAGCGCTTCAGCTTCCATCCCGATCCGGTGTAACGACGAGGGGTTGCCAAATACATCGATCCACTCGTGTAGCCTTGCGCGCACCACAGGCGACAACGGCGCTGTTGCCGCATAATCGAAGTAGAGCACATCTTCCAAATAAATCCCCCCAATGAAAAGACCGAGGCGCATCACGCACCTCGGTACTTGGCACAGAACCGCGATTACCGATAAATGACCTCGTCGATCAGGCCGTACGCCTTCGCTTCTTCGGCTGACATAAAGTTATCGCGATCCGTATCCTGTGCGACGCGTTCTAAAGGCTGTCCTGAGCGCTCGGCAAGGATCTTATTCAAACGTTCGCGCGTCTTTAAAATGTGGCGCGCGTGAATTTCGATATCAGACGCTTGCCCGCGTGCTCCGCCCAGCGGCTGGTGAATCATGACTTCCGAATTGGGTAGCGCAAATCGCTTTCCTTTTGCACCCGCGGTCAAAAGCACCGCACCCATACTCGCCGCCATACCGATACACAT
Source organism: Alicyclobacillus hesperidum subsp. aegles (assembly GCF_027923525.1). Taxonomy (NCBI): domain Bacteria; kingdom Bacillati; phylum Bacillota; class Bacilli; order Caryophanales; family Alicyclobacillaceae; genus Alicyclobacillus; species Alicyclobacillus hesperidum. Next base: position 97,579 of record NZ_BSBJ01000007.1, read on the forward strand.
CGTGCTGACGTCTGGTTTGATATGCTGCATCGTATCATAAATCGCAAGGCCGGCCGAGACCGAGCCACCTGGGCTGTTTATGTACATCTGGATGTCCTTATCCGGGTCGTCGGCGGCTAAAAACAAAAGCTGAGCGACAACTGCGTTCGCCACATCGTCGTCAATGGCAGTGCCCAAAAAGATGATCCGATCCTTCAGCAAGCGCGAGTAAATGTCATAACTGCGCTCGCCACGCGAGGTCTGTTCCACTACATATGGAATTAAACTCATACCCCAAGCCTCCTCTTCATCACACCTCTTACAATACCCATGATGTACGAAAAACGCCATTTAGTCAAGGATAGTCAAAGTCAATTCGATTTGAAAAAAACATGTGATCTGCCTGTGCGTGAGCATGGGCTTTCGCTGGCTTGCGGATACTGTGCATGACTGACCACAAAGGAGGCGATAGCGTGCAAGCAAACTTGTCTATGGCGGATCGCTACTTCCGGCTGGCGACGGGTGTCATCAGCATTGCCAGCGCTGCTCGCGGCAGGCGCCAATCACCGCTCGCCAAAGCCTTTTTGATGGGATATGGCGCGATGAAGGTTGCCGAAGGCGTCACTGGCTGGTGCCCCATTCGCTCGGCAGCACAAGCATTATTGAATCCTCAGCAACAAACCACACAAGTGCAGCAAGGCAAGCAGGGACAAGCGGCATCAAGTCAACAGACAAAATCGGCCCAACCGTCTTCTGCCAACGCAAAGCAGCGCGATGAAGTAAAGAAGAAAGGTCAAGAGCGCGACCATTTGCCCGAAGAAGTCGTTGCGTTTTTGATGGATCGCGATGACGATTACCCCTCGACGCAGCACTGAGGATCAATCATGTGAAAAACAGCCATCCGCATTGGATGGCTGTTTTTCATACTTCGCATAAAAGATGGTCGATGCCTAATGGCGAACAAGCGAGCGGCTCGCCGCGCCCGTGGTTTGCGAACGAAAACGCACGCCGTATTTCCCATTGCGCGAACGGTAAACCTCAACTTCCGTGGGCTGCGCCGTGCGTCGAATGCGTTCGTCGGCTTCGACCCACATCACCGCACAGTACGCTTCGAACTTACTGTCGTACAAACCCGCGAAATACACCCACTCGTTCATCGGCCCATCCCCCCACGGATAGTATGTCGTCGACACGGTGCGCGACACAGGGAAAGCATGTGTGACCTGGGAATTTGGCGTTTGTCACGTTTCCTTTAGACCGCTCTTCTGCTACAATATTTGCACCACTTTCGGTGGTCACAAGCGAGCCGCACGGACTAGCGCCGTTTTTCCAATTGTAAAGCTGCCGCTTCGTCTACAGGGTGCGCGAAGGCATGTCACCAGGCGTATGATCGGTCAGAACAGCAAACTCCGCCAAAAGGAGTGAACACTCGATGATGACAAAAGACGATATCTTGATTTTGAAAACCAAACTTCTCCCTGCAGGGGCTGAAGCAGTCATCGATTTTCTCGCTGCTCGTAACGGCCAACTTGAAGCAACCAACATCGTGCTGGAGAACGTGCCACTGCTCATCATCGGCCGCCATGGGATGATTGCTCGTCTTCCTATTAACGGGCGCATTAAGAAAGTGAGCCAGGCAGAAGAAATCCTGCCAGCGTTGCAGTCATTTTTCGCCAACACATCGTCCAGCGAGAAGCTGTACGTTTTTGTGAATCTACCAGACCTACCCATTCCGCCAGAAGTACAGCAAGTGTTGTCCGAGGTGGAAGCACGAGCACTTCGGCGCGAACGAATTCGCATGCAGATTGATCAAGCGCTGGATCGGCGTGATCGAGTCGCCTTTGAGATCGCAGTCAAAGAACTTGAAGAGATTGATCGCGAGGAAGAGTCGGCTCTCTGGCGTACGCGCCGACTTCCGTAACCCCTGGTATGAGTCTGATGCGCACGGGTTAGGCTGACAGGGGGTGATGGGCCTTGGATAGAAACCAACTGCTTGTGCAAGCGAGCGAATTGGCTGACTTGATTGCCGAATCGGACGAGGCCGCAGCATATCGCGAGGCGCAGGCTCGTCTTTCCGCAAACCGCGAGGCCTCCGCCTTGTTGCGGCAGTTTCGCGACCTGCGCGAACAGATTGGCGAATTTCAGGCCCGCAAAGTGCCACCATTGCACTATCGGCATCTACTCGAAAAGGCGGATGCCCTGCTGTCCGAGCTCAACCGCATCCCTGATGTCCAATCGTTCGAAGCGGCCGAAAGACAGTTGAATGATCTGCTTGACGCCGTCACCAGCCGCCTTGCTGCCGCCATCGCAGCACCTCCGCAAAACATGTAGCGCGTCGGATTGTTTTGCGGTATGTTTCAACGATGATTCGTTGACACTCGTACCATATGGTGTTATGTTTTTCAGGCATGGCACCAGCCAAATTTTGATATCGGATAGGAATGAGCTTGCGATGGCGGATGAACATTTGCATGATCACGATCACGACGATGAAATCATCGTACTCGAAGACGAAAACGGACAGGAACATCAATTTGTCCTCGGCGAAGTGTTGACCGTCGATGAAAAGGACTATGCCGTTCTGTTGCCGATTGATGAGGAAATGGAAGAAGGCGTCATTTTCCGAATTGATGGCGAAGATGGAGATCAAATGGTCCTGGCCGAGATCGATGATGACGAAGAATGGCAACGTGTAGTGGACGCCTATAACGACGATCTGTTCGACGACTCAGAAGACGACGAAGCCTGATTGTCACCTCATTCGTAATGTGGCTGCTCGCTGGCGCACAAGTTGCGCAAAGAGCAGCCTTTTTGCTGGAACCATCCCTGCGTCAGCAATCATATTGCAGAATCGCCCACATATAGTGTTTACCACCACACTCACCCTCACTGATTGTTTTCTCAGACAACTTATTCTATGATAATAACAACCAATTGAACTTGTCGTTATCGTCATATGATGCGACTGGTCGAAAGGAGCCGACATAATGAGTCCAAAAGAACAACTCGATACATTGTTGCACGAATCCCGGACCTTCTCTCCTGCGGAATCGTTTCGTCAGCAGGCAAATTTTCAGGATGAAGGGATTTATGAGTCCGCCCTGCAGGATCCAGAGGCATTTTGGTCGGCGCAGGCTCAAGAGCTCACTTGGTTTGAAGATTTTGAAAGCGTTTGCAATTGGGAGCCGCCGCACGCCCAATGGTTTATCGGCGGAAAACTGAATGCCGCATACAACTGCGTGGACCGTCACACCTTGACACATCGCAAGAACAAAGCCGCCATCATCTGGGAAGGCGAGCCTGGTGACAGTCGTGTACTCACTTACGATATGTTGCGTCGTGAGGTCGACAAAGCCGCGTACGCGTTGCGCGAACTGGGTGTACAAAAAGGTGATCGCGTCACCATCTATTTGCCGATGGTACCTGAACTGCCGATCTCGATGCTCGCGTGTGCCAAGATCGGGGCCATTCACTCGGTGGTATTTGGGGGATTTTCCGCGCAAGCTCTGCGCGATCGGATCATCGACGCGGACAGCAAACTCCTCATCACGGCAGATGCCGGTTGGCGACGTGGTAAAATCGTGCCTTTAAAGGCAAACGCCGATGAAGCCGTGGTCGACACCCCAATCGAGAAAGTCATCGTCGTTGAGCGCGTGGGTGCAGAGGCCGGCATTACGCTACACGAGGGCCGCGACGTCCGTTGGCAAGATCTCATGGCGAGTGCCCCCACTTCCCCATATCCAGCAGAGCCGATGGACTCGGAAGACTATCTGTTTTTGCTGTATACGTCAGGAACGACGGGAAAGCCGAAAGGCATTGTTCACTCGACGGCTGGATATTTGACAGGTGTCAACACATCCATGCGCACTGTATTCGATCTCAAAGACAACGACGTCTTCTTCTGCACGGCGGATATTGGTTGGATCACTGGCCACACGTATCTCGTGTACGGACCACTGTCAGCCGGTGGCACCGTTGTCATGTACGAAGGTTCTCCCGACTTTCCGGATCGCGATAGGTATTGGGAAATTGCCGAAAAGTACGGCGCGACCATTCTCTATACCGCACCGACATCCATCCGCATGTTCATGAAGTGGGGCTCGCAGTATGTCGAAAAGCACGATTTAAGCTCGCTTCGCCTGCTTGGGACCGTGGGTGAACCCATCAATCCAGAGGCATGGATGTGGTACCACAAGTACGTGGGCCAAGAGCGCTGCCCCATTGTCGACACGTGGTGGCAAACCGAAACAGGTTGCGCCATGATCGCACCACTGCCAGGCTTAATCACGACGAAGCCTGGTTCCGCCACCAGGCCCGTTCCCGGGATCGCAGTCGATATTGTCGACGAGGATGGCAACTCGGTTCCCCCTGGCCATGGTGGGTATCTGGTCATCACCAAGCCCTGGCCATCGATGCTCCGCACGGTCTGGGGTGACGACGAACGCTTCCGCAACACGTACTTTGGCAAATTCGAAGGTATCTATCTGCCAGGCGACGGTGCCCACCTCGACGAAGACGGGTACATTTGGATTCTTGGACGCATCGACGACGTCATCAACGTGTCGGGACACCGCATTGGCACCGCCGAAGTGGAAAGCGCTCTCGTCGCGCATCCGGCAGTCGCCGAAGCGGCCGTCATTGGCCGCTCACATGAAGTGAAAGGCCAGGCCATCACCGCGTTTGTCACCCTGCGCGAAGGCATCGCGTCGTCCGACGATCTCGTCACTGAATTAAAACAGCACGTCGTCGAACGAATTGGCGCGATGGCCCGGCCTGAAGAGATTCTGTTTACAGCAGAATTGCCCAAAACACGCAGTGGCAAAATCATGCGCCGCCTGTTGCGCGACATCGGCGAAGGGCGGGTCATTGGCGACACGACGACGTTGGCCGATCCAAGCGTTGTGGAAGCGCTGAAAGCGCAATACAAGGATCAGGACTGACGCAAGGGAGGTGATGTCCACAACCTGAACTTCGACGATTGTACCGGAATGTCGTTGTCGCACCACTCGCGACATTGGGAAAGAAGGTGGATTTGCCATGGCAGAACAAACAAAAATCGCCGATCCCGGTCCGCTTGGGCTGGCCGGATTCGGTATTACAACATGCATTCTTAGTCTGATCAATGCGGGCGTCGTCAGTACAGGTGCTCTGGGTGTCGTCCTTGGTTTGGCTCTTGCCTACGGCGGCGGTGCTCAGTTTATCGCCGGCATGTGGGAATTTCGCAAAGGAAACACGTTTGGAGCTACAGCCTTTTCATCGTACGGTGCCTTCTGGATTGCGTTCTATTTTATCGAGAAGGCGGCACCCCCGGCCGGGTTGGGCGTTTTTCTGTTGTTCTTTGGCATCCTGACTTTATTCCTTTGGATTGGCACATTCTATCTCAATCGGGCTTTGTTCTTCGTCTTTTTGACGCTGTGGCTCGCCTTCTTCTTGCTAGCATTTCACGGCTTTGGCGTGATGGGCAGTCAACCGGGCGGATGGGTTGGCCTGATCTGTGGCCTCACGGCCTTGTACACCTCATTTGCAACGGTGATTAACGCCACCGCAGGCAAGACCATTCTGCCACTCGGTCGCCCTGTTGCACGTAGCTAACTTTGTTCTCTATTCGTGTAAAAAAGGACCGCCCACCAAATAGGGCGGTCCTTTTTTACGAACACAATCGACTTTAAACGCCAGCCTCCATGGCGACCGCACGCGTACCCTGCGCTGAAATCGGATTGACCAATTGTCCTATGGCTTGAATTTCAATGGCAACAACATCTCCTGGTTGCAAGGTGAATTCATCCGGCGGCACGATTCCAGTCCCGGTCATCAACGCGGTGCCATCAAGAATGGGATTATCGCGCAAGAGATAGGAGACAAGTTCAGAAAGCGGACGTCGCAGTTGTGTCAAAGCGACGTTTCCCAAGAACACCGTGTCTCCAGCGCGTTCGATCCGCATCTCAATCTCCCATGCCAGCGGATCGACAGCGGGATCGCACCACACGAGCGCAGGTCCCAACGAACAGCTCGCCGCAAAAATCTTCGCCTGCGGCAAATACAACGGATTTTCACCTTCAATATCGCGCGAGCTCAGGTCATTGCCAATCGTGTAGCCAATGATATCGCCTTGGCTGGAAATAATGACACTCAATTCAGGCTCAGGCACCATCCACGCGGAGTCCGAGCGCAACTTTAAGGATTGACCAGGCGGGACCAGGCGCTCGGCTGTGGCCTTGAAAAACAATTCGGGGCGTGTCGCGGTATAGACGCGGTCGTACACGCTGTCTTGCAGCTGTGTCTCGGCGTTGCGAGCGACTCGGCTTCGCTCATAGGTGACGCCGCTTGCCCAAACTTCAGGTGCCAGCACTGGAGGCAAAAGACGACCTTCGCCAGTGAGATTTCGATAGGATAACGAGTCCCCAACGCATAACCGCTCCTCAACCGAGCGCATGTCCAGCTGCAATGCCCGTAGCGCTTGCCACATGGGCACAGGATCTGTCCACGACGCAACCTTGTCCGTAACGCTATAGACATCGTCGCCGACCACAATGCCAAGATGAACGGAACCGTCTACCGGATGCATGTAACGGATAGTCTTCATCCCATTCCCTCCTACGCGCCGTAATAGACCGCGCACGTCTTTACCTGGCTGTAAAAGTCGAGCGCAGCCTGGCCTTGTTCGCGCGTGTGCGAACTGGATTGCTTCATACCGCCAAACGGGGCCTGATATTCGACGCCCGCCGACTCAAGGTTGACGCGAACCATGCCTGCCTCTGCTGCGTCTAGAAAGCGCATCGCCCGCTCAAGGTTACTCGTAAAAACGGACGCGCTAAGTCCATATACCGTGCGATTACACTGCTCCACGGCCTCATCGAATCCATCCGCCGTGAGGATACAGGCCAGGGGCCCGAAGACCTCTTCCTGTGCCAAAGCGTGGCCGACGTCCATTCCCGTCACAACGAGTGGGCTCACATAGTACCCCGTATCAGGCGAGACTTGTAACTCGCCTTCGACGACGAGGCTCGCTTCCGATCTCGCGAGATCGACATAGGATTGCACTTTGCTGTACTGGCTCTTGGAAGCCACCGGTCCCAAGTAGGTTTTCGGATCCAGCGCATCGCCGACGTACAGTTCGCGCACTGCTGCCGAAAGCGCATCGACGAACGGCTCGTAGATGGCCTTTTCGACGATGATGCGACTTGTCGCCGTACACTTTTGGCCAGCGGATCGAAACGCGCCGCTCACCACAGCCGGTACAGCGACGGATAGGTCAGCGTCGGCGAGGACAACAGCGGCGTTCTTGCCACCCATTTCCGTTTGGTACTTCATGTTGCGGCCAGCACAAATTGTCGCGACACGCATACCAGTGGTGGTCGATCCGGTAAAGCTGATGGCGTCCACCGCCGCGTGTTCGACGAGCGCCTGGCCGACGACAGCACCGTCCCCGACGACCAAGTTGAGCACACCTGGCGGCAGTCCAGCGTCCGCGAACACATGAGCCACGGCGGCGGCGGTCAGGGACGCAAACTCGGCAGGTTTCCAGACAACGGTGTTTCCGCAAATGAGTGCCGGCGCTATCTTCCAAATTGGAATGGCGACTGGGAAATTCCACGGCGTAATCACGCCAACGACACCGAGTGGGACACGCTTTGTATACTGCAGCACGCCTTCCTGGCTGGCCGGAATCACACTGCCGACAGCACGTACCCCTTCAGCGGCATAGTAACGCAGGAGATTGACACCACGGACAACCTCACCCTTCATCTCACCGATGGGTTTCCCCATCTCACGACTGGCCAAAACCGCAACCTCATCCGCACGTGCGGCCAATAAATCGGCCGCTTTGTAAAGAAGATCTGCTCGTTTCGCGCCAGCAAGCCCCGCCCATCCTGGCAACGCGCGTCTGGCGGCCTCTGCAGCCGTGATAACATCGGCTTCTTCCGACGTATGGACGACGCCTACTTCCTCAGAGAGGCGCGACGGATTGTTGACAACGTACGATCCGCCATTTGGTATCCTCCATTCGCCAGCTACCCAATTTTTTGCTTCCAAAACGATACCCTCCCGTGTTACGAACATGAATCATCGTACTTCGCGTCAAATCTGCGTCACATGCTGGTTACTCGTTTCATCGTCGTTCGCTGCGAGAGCCGCGATTCCAGCTTCAATGACCTGTAGAATTCGCTCTACGTCGTATACCGCCCCCCGCCAGGGCCCCCCGCTGGCACGCTGTAGAGCTGCCCACAAACGCGTGTCGTCAGGTAGATCGGGATCCGGCGCGAGGTCTGGATGAGGCTCCCGCTTTGCAAGAATCCTCGTTCCCTCCTCTGCGTCGAATCGCTCGTCCCCGACACCCACTAAATTGACAGACCCCTGCAATCGAATCCGATCAACGATCACCTCGATGACGTCCCCATCGCGCAGTTTTCCAATGGGGCCACCGGCTAGGGCCTCGGGGCCGACGTGACCAATACAAGCGCCTGTCGAGACCCCGGAAAAACGAGCATCGGTAATTAAGGCAACATGTTTACCAAACGATAGATGCTTAAGTGCGGACGTCAACTGATAGGTCTCTTCCATACCCGTCCCGGTTGGACCACGCCCGATGAGCACCAAGACGTCGCCCGGCTCAATTGCGCCGCCTTTAATGGCCGCTATCGCCTGCCGCTCACTCGTAAACACTTTCGCCGGGCCAATGTGTCGATACACACCGTCAGCATCGACGACGGACGGATCGATGGCCGTCGATTTGATCACCGCCCCATCGGGGGCCAGGTTGCCCGTCGGAAATGTGACAGTCGAGGTTAGACCGCGGGCTCGTGCAACGTCGGGAGACATAATGACGTCGTCCGGATCGACACCTGTTGCACTTTTGAGCCGATCCTGCACACGGCGCCGGCGCTCTGAATCCTGCCACCAATTGAGAACGTCGTCTAAGCTACAACCTGATGCCGTTTTGACCGAAGTCTCGAGCAGCCCCGCACGCCGCAGATGCAACATGATTTCTGGCACACCGCCAGCCAAAAAGACATACACGGTTGGATAATCGACCGGCCCATTCGGCAACACGCTGACGATCCTCGGCACAGCCTGGTTGACTTCACGCCAATCGGCGGCCGTCGGCATGGACAGCCCGGCGCTATGGGCGATGGCCGGGATGTGTAGGAGCAAGTTGGTGGACCCGCCAATTGCCGCGTGCACCACCATGGCGTTGTGCACCGCAGCGTCCGTCAGGATATCCGCCATCCCCCATCCAAGTTGAGCTTGGCGCAACAAAGCGCGGGCCGAATGCACCGCTACTTCTTCCCATATCGGCTGTCCAGAAGGTGCGAGTGCGGAATGGACAATCGCCATGCCTAATGCTTCGGCCACAACCTGTGCAGTTGCTGCAGTGCCTAAAAATTGACATCCGCCACCAGGGCTGGCACAGGCTCGACAAGCAACTTCCGCCGCATATTCGAGACTGATTTCCCCGTGCGCGAAACGAGCACCGATGGTCTGCACTTTACCAGCGTCTTCGCCCTCCTCGGGTGCAAGGGTCACGCCGCCGGGCACGAGCACGCCGGGCAAGCGTCCGATGGAAGCCAAGGCCATCATCGTCGCCGGAAGCCCCTTGTCGCACGTTGCCACCCCCAATACACCCTTGCGGGTTGGCAACGACCGAATCAGGCGCCGCATGACCAAAGAGGCATCATTGCGATATGGCAATGAGTCAAACATCGCCGCGGTGCCTTGGGAACGGCCGTCGCAGGGATCGCTGACCGCTGCTGCAAATGGCACCGCGCCAAGCCGCCGCAATTCGCGCGCTGCCGCTTGCACAAGCAGTCCAATTTCGTAGTGGCCCGTGTGATAACCGAGAGCCTCTGGCGATCCGTCAGCGGCGCGCAGCCCTCCTTGCGTGCTGATAATGAGCATGTGCTGACCAAGCACCTTTTTGGGATCCCATCCCATGCCGACGTTTTGCGAGAGCCCAAAGAGGTCTCCGCTCGCCCACGTTCTGAGCATTTCAGGCGTCAGCGGCAGTCGACCGGAAGGCCCAGGCGCGTGCGTCGGAATCTCGTACAAATCGTCACGATAGGACGCGAGTAGTTCTGCCAGTTGCATAATCGATGGAGCATGATGATCGTCCATAGTCATCCCTCACTCTGGTCAGAGGCATCATGGGAGGCCGCCGTGGCCAGATACCGATACACAGATTCTGGAACGGGCACACCTTGCTCACGATACAGCGCCTCTTTGCGCTGTTCCGGCTCGCCGGGTACGAGCACTTCTGCGAAGCCTGCGGCCGCTGGTTCTTGATGGAGTTCCTCAATCATCTGATCAACCGCTTCAACAAACGCGTCGCGATTGTGAAACAGGCCGGGATCGAGCGCCATGAAAAGGTGCCCCAGCTTACGCATCTGTTCATATTCGCCGTACATCGGCACGATATGGGGTCCAAACGTAGCCCCGGTGAGGATCCCAGACAGGACGTCGATAGCAAGCGCCAGCCCGTAGCCCTTCGCTCCGCCCAAAGGCAACAAGGCAGTTACCGCAGACGGATCCGCAGTGGGCCGACCTTTTGCGTCAACGCCCCACGATGTCGGAATCTGTTTACCGACCTCGCGCGCCTGCAGGACTTTACCAAATGCCACTTCACTCGTTGCCATATCGAGGATGATGGGTGGATGGTGCTTTGCTGGAAACGCGAATGCTATAGGATTAGTGCCGAAAAATGGGCGCCGTCCCCCAAATGGCACCACGCATGCGTCGGTGTGCGTCATCGCCACGCCGATGAACCCGGCGCCCGCGGCCATCTGTACGAAATAGGACAAAGCGCCACAGTGGCTGCTGTTGTGCACGCCGACAAAGCCAATTCCGTGTACGGCTGCCAGTTCAACGGCACGTTCCATCGCGAATTTCCCGACGACGTGTCCGAAGCCGTCGTCGCCATCGACAAGCCCTGCCGTTGGTCCGGTTTGCCGAAACCGCGGAGTCGCATGCGGATTGAGCCCACCCGCGCGCACGCGGTGCACATAATGTTCCGTTCGTAACACGCCATGCGAATGCACACCGCGCAGATCGGCATGCACCAACACATCCGCGACAACGCCCGCCGTATCGCGCGGCACGCCTGCCCCTGACAATGCACTTTGCACCATCCTCCGAAGGTCCGCGTGCGAAACCGTCACATCCGCCATCCTGTCCCCTCCCTATCTGATACGAGAACGCCTATATGCCTCGACAAACGCTTTCGCTCGGCATGTGATCACACTGTAATTGCCATCCTTAATCGCTTCGCGATCCACGAGTGAGCTGCCTAGACCAACCGCTTTCGCGCCAGCGGCGAAGAAACCCTCGACGTTCGCCAACGTAACGCCCCCAACCGCCACCAGTGGCAAACCGGGTGCCACTGCCCGCACTTGCCGAAGGTATGCAGTGCCACCGCGATTTGCCGGAAACACCTTCACCATCGGTGCACCGGCTCTAAGCGCGACCACGATTTCGCTGGGTGTCAACGCTCCAGGCAAGACCGGTACCCCCTCCGCCAAACCAGCCTGCACGACGACCGGATCGACATGGGGTGCCACGAGGAACGACGCCCCCAACGTTATCGCTTCCTTTGCCTCACTCGCCGACAGCACAGTACCTGCCCCGATCTGCATGCGTCCGAAGAAATGTTGACATAAAGCCGCAATCGAACGGTGTGCATCCGGCGTATTCAACGTCACTTCCATCACTCGCACGCCGCCGGCGTACAAAGCCTGACCAAGCTCGATGACGTGCGAGGACGGCACACCGCGCACAATCGCGATCACGCCCGTCTCTGCAACAGCCTGGCGAAACCGTTCCGCATATGCGTTGCTCACCATTCCGCCACCGATCCATCCACGTTACGCCAGACAGGATTTCGCCAATCGTGTCCGCGTTTGGCGGCCTCTCGCACAGAGGCTTCGTCGATTTTCAACCCCAATCCCGGCCCGTCAGGCAGCAAAACAAAACCATCGTTATAGGCAAACACCGAAGGATCCTCGACATAGTCAAGCAAGTCGTTCTCGAGATTGTAATGAATGCCGAGGCTCTGCTCTTGGATAAACGCATTGGGCGTGCACGCGTCCAATTGCAACGAAGCAGCCAGCGCGATCGGACCCAAGGGACAGTGAGGTGCAAGTGCGACATCGTGGGCTTCGGCCATCGCGGCAATTTTTTTGCACTCCGAAATACCGCCCGCGTGCGACAAGTCCGGCTGGATGATATCCACGTATCCGCCTGCCAAAAGCCGTTTATAGTCCCATCGCGAATACAACCGCTCTCCGGTCGCAATTGGCATCGCGGCAACCTGGGCGATCTCGCGCAGTGCCTCGTCATTTTCAGGCAATACCGGTTCTTCGATAAACATCAAATCGAAAGGGCGCAGTTCCTGTGCAAGGACTTTAGCCATGGGACGATGCAAGCGACCGTGAAAATCGACGGCGATTCCAAAGTCCTCGCCCACCGCGTCGCGCACCGCCTGTACTCGTTCCAGCACCGCATCGATCTTTTTATGCGAGTCAATCCAGTGCATCTCTTCTGTCGCGTTCATTTTAATTGCGGTAAACCCTTGCTCCATGCGCGCTTTGGCCGCCATGCCGACATCGCTCGGCCGATCGCCGCCAATCCACGCATACACCCGCATTTTGTCGCGTACCCGACCGCCTAGCATCTCGTAGACCGGCAGGTTGTAGCGCTTGCCCTTGAGATCCCACAACGCCTGGTCGATGCCGGCGATGGCACTCATCAAGACCGGACCGCCGCGGTAGAACCCCCCACGGTACAAAACCTGCCAAAGATCTTCAATGCGATCCGCATCTGCGCCGACGACGTACGTCTGCAACTCACTTACGGCCGCTGCCACGGTGCGCGCCCGTCCCTCGACGACCGGTTCTCCCCATCCTGTCAAACCTTCTTCATCGGTTACCTTGACAAACAGCCAACGGGGAGGAACAAGAAACCATTCCACCGAGGCGATTTTCACCGCCATCACCTCATTCCAGGGAACACGGGCTCGGCAAGCCAACTTGTATGCGGTTTCAAAAGGTTGGCTTGCCGGTCCGCACACTTGTATACAAGATCTCTTTGATTATAAACGATAGCACGTAACTCGTGCCGAAAACATCACGTTTCTTTCACACTGCTAAACATCAACCTTCCTTGCTCACGTAACCGTAAACTTCCGGAAGGATAAAAACAGAAGCTAGCAAGCCACACAACGGGAACAAAACGGTGAACAACGTCGCATTCGCCGTTCCAATCATGGCAAAGAACGACGGGAACAAAAAGATACCTAAGAAACCTGACACCTTGATCCACATATACGCAAAGCCGCTCGAAATTCCGCGGTAGCGCGCCGACGCGACCATGGACGGAATGGTCATACAGTTTTCAGCATCCCAATAGTGACCCCACAGCATCAGCCCCGCGGCAAACGGCAAAAGGATATTGTGACCTGTGTACAGGGCAGCCGCCGCAATGAGAAGGGCTATACCAACTATCGAGAATCCCCAGATGCTGAGTTTCTTCTGACCAATTTTTGGCGTGATCAGAGGTCCGACCAAACCAGAGATGAGAGCCACCACATAGACCGCAAGCGTAATCAAATCCGTGTCAAACGTTCCAGTCACATGCACGAGAGCGAATAGAACCGGTAGATAAAAAGCGAACGTTGCGAACTCGCCGTTTTGCATAAAACCTGCGATCCAGCCGTATAAGCTCGCCCGGAACCGCACAGGGTCCTTGCGCAGGTCGCGCAAAAACTCGCGAAGTTTCGGCGTAGGAACCGGTTCGTCAGCATCCGGAAGCATCTCCAGCGGATCGCCATACATCTGACGAGCGATGGCCTTCGCTTCGCGATACCTACCACGTTGAATGAGCCAAATGGCCGTCTCTGGCAAGTTGAGGCGCAGGAAGAACAGAATGATGGCCGGAACGCCTGACAAACCAAGCACGATCCGCCAGAGCAAAGCATCCTTGACACCAATGCCAAGGAACAATAAAACAACCGCGATGGCTACTACCTCGCCGACGGCGAACATAATCTGCCACCGGTTGCCCATGACTTCGCGCTTTCCGCTCTGCATGAACTCCATGATGTACGTATACCCGTTTGCGATGTCCGTGCCTAGCGGAATGCCAATAATGAAGCGGATAATGACCAGCATCGTCATATCCGTTGCAAACGCTTGCAACACGCCGAAGACGAAGAACATGAGCATGGTGCCGAGAAACACCGCGCGGCGGCCGATTTTGTCGGTCAGCCAACCACCAATCAAGGCACCGATGAGCGCCCCGCCCTGTGTTGCCGCAGATGCTAAACCGAGCATCAACGCGGAAGGATGGTAGATGGCCTTAATGAACACAATGACAAATGAGATGGAGTACAGGTCCCAAGCCTCGATGAAAATAGACGCAATCATGAGCCAGCCAATCTTGGTTCCACTTGGACTGTACTTTTCCACCAGTCGCGAAATCGCCGCCGCTGCCCTTGGCTCTAAACCAAGCGCGTTTTCCATCTGCTAGCCTCCTTTGGCCGACGCGGATTTCCCCGCGATCGACATGTATACTTGTCGACATCTTATTCCGGCATGAACCGTTCGATGACTACGCAGAAAAGCAGTCTATGAAAGTCCAAATAGCGTCTCAACCAGGCTTTTGGTCTCCTCCAAATGTCGTTGAACGACAGCTAGCACTAGGTCTTCGTTGCCAATGACGAGTGCCTTGACCAATTCGCGGTGTTGCTCTAACGACCCAGACATATCGTCGGGAGAACGTTCCAATCGCCGTTCGGTCACCACGGCTAGAGTCGCGTGCACGATTTCCCGGATTTCACCCCACATATGCCACAACCGCTTGTGCCCTGCAGCTGCCACAACGCGCTCGTGAAACCGTAAATCCCAAGCAGCAAATTCTACGTGGTTGCCATGCCGCACAGCCAATTCCATCTTGTCGACCATTTGCGTTAACTCGGTGCACAAGGCGGATCGTGCGTCGTCCGATTGCGCGGCAACCCGACTGAACGCGAAGCGTTCAATCAAGAAGCGAACGTCGTATAATTCCTGCACGTCGCCGGCATCCAATCCTTTGACGATCGCACCC
The DNA here is from genome assembly GCF_027923525.1 of Alicyclobacillus hesperidum subsp. aegles. Classification (NCBI taxonomy): domain Bacteria; kingdom Bacillati; phylum Bacillota; class Bacilli; order Caryophanales; family Alicyclobacillaceae; genus Alicyclobacillus; species Alicyclobacillus hesperidum. Next base: position 112,651 of record NZ_BSBJ01000007.1, read on the forward strand.
ATTCTCGCAAGCTCAATCACGCCTTCGTGAGCCAACTCGCGCAACGCTTCGCGAACCGGAGATCGGCTCGTGCCAAACTCGCGAGCCAGTTGATTCTCCGATATCACCTCCCCTTTCGCCAACGTCCCCGAAACAATTCGGCAACGTAGCTGATCTGCGATTTTGGCTCCCAAGGTGACAGAGGGCGATATCGTCGCATCCGCCAATCGCAACACCCCGTTTCTTTGCTTATGTTTGTCTTGGATTTGACACAAAGTAAGTTTATGCCGTATCATAGCTCTCGCATGATGTGCTTACAAATTGTAAGTATATGATGTAAAGAGAGAGATTCTGCGGAGATAAACCAAGAACTTGGAGGGAACCGCCATGACGAAGGTCAAGCTCGCAATCATCTACTACAGTTCCACCGGCACCAACTACCAAATGGCACAATATGCTGCTGACGCCGCACGTGAAATGGGCGCCGACGTCAAAGTGCTCAAAGTTCCGGAACTAGCTCCCCCAGAAGCTATCGCGTCGAACCCAGCCTGGCAGGCGCACCACGACAGGACGCGCGAGGTCCCAATTGCTTCGGCAGCGGATGTCGAGTGGGCAGACGCCATCATCTTTAGCGTGCCAACGCGCTTTGGTAACGTGCCATCGCAATTCAAACAGTTCATGGATACGCTTGGCGGCCTCTGGGCTCAAGGCAAAACAGCAAACAAAGTTGTGAGCGCGATGTCGAGCGCACAAAACCCGCATGGTGGCCAAGAAGCAACCATCCTAGCGCTGTACACCTCGATGTACCACTGGGGTACCATCATCGCAGCGCCCGGTTTCACGGATGCATCCGCATATACGTCCGGCGGCAATCCATATGGGACAAGCGTGACAGCGCGAGAGGATGGCGTCATCGACGAAGGCACCATCGCAGCCATCAAACATCAAGCTCGTCGTACAGTCACCGTTGCACAGTGGATCAAGGCTGGGCAAGCGCAATAAGACAAGTCCAAAAAACCCGCGCAGGTATGGTACTGCGCGGGTTTTTTGGTGACGCGTTTAGCTTTTTTAGCTTTTGAGGAAATCCGGATCGCGAAAGCGTGGGTGTGGATAGCGATAAAAACCTTCACCCGACTCACGCCCCAGTTTACCAAGGTCGATCATGTCTTTCAGCTTGGCCGCCAGCTGGTCGTACTCCTGCTTTCCTGCCTTTGCTTTCCCACTCGCAATATTGTAAGCCGTACGCACGCCAACGGTATCGAGGATGGCAAATGGCCCTTCGGGTGCCCCAGTCGCAATCATCCACGTCTTATCGATAGTCTCCGGGTCCGCCACTCCGTTCACCCACAACATTTGTGCGGCTTCCAAAAAAGGCACCAACAGTGAATTGAGAATATATCCAGGTTGCTCCTTGTAAATCGGCAACGGCACCATACCAATTGCTTTGGCGAATTCGATCACGTCCTGAAATACCTGATCATCGGTTCCCGGGTGTTTCATAATTTCGGCTGTATTGTGCACCCAAATCGAATTTGCAAAATGCAAAGCAAGAAACTTACTCGGTCGCCCCGTCGCCTCAGCGAACTGACTTGGCAATAAGGTTGACGAATTTGTCGCGAAAACGGTCTTCTCCGGAGCCACCTTGGCAAGCTGTTCATAAAATGCCGTTTTGATGTCCGGCACTTCTGGTACCGCCTCGATGACGAGATCGGCTTTGGCTACAGCTTCCTTCAGATCTGTGCAGAACTGAATTCGCGCAAACGCCGCGTTGACCTCGTCTTCAGTGGCTTCTAAGTCGCGCTGATACGCTGGTTTCAAGCCAATTATTCGATTTTTGGCGCGCTCGATTGCCTCGTCATTCACATCGTACAAATACACTTCAAAACCGTGAAACGCCGTCTGGTAAGCAATCTGGCTGCCAAGCACGCCGCCACCAGCCACCATGATGTGATGAAAATCCATCAACAATCCTCCTCTCTTGACGTTCAAGTATAACGGTATCCCCGCTTGGAAACTAATGCAAGTTGCACGGCCATTCCATGCGTAACTGGAACCCTCCAGTTCCATCATCGACTCAGCCGATGAACTCGATCACCTAAGCAAACGAATAGGAATCCCGGCTTAGATAAATGACAACGAGATCCAGATGTTCCGCAATCTCCGCGAGTTCCTCACAGGTTTCAACCGTCTCGCCCATATATTCAACGCGATCGCGCTCAATTACAAACCAACTCGAGTAAACGCTCGGCGGCCCGTATGATAGTCTCAGTTTCGGAATGATGGTTGGCTCGGAAATGAAGTGCTGCACAACTGCCCTAGTCGATGGCGAACGGATGCCATCTAGATAAGACCGAATCGCGTGCATGGCCAACAAACTCGTCGGCCGTGACAAAAGTCGCAAAGCATCTTCGATGGCTTTGTCTCCATAACCTTCTGCTTTCATTTCATTTTTGATGCGGTGATAAATTGCAGAGGATTGAGTCTCTTGTTTTCCGAGAATAATTCGTTCGCGCCAATCCACACTGGTAGCGTTTTCAAACGTTTCGCGATCGCGATTTCTTAAAGCCATGTCAATCAGAGCCCCTCGAATGATCTGCAAGGCCATTTCGGACTTTGTCATCATTCCACCTCCCCCCCTCTTTGTAACGAATAAAATTAGAATATTCAATATGAAAGTGCGGCAGCAACAAATGACCATCGACTTCGAAGTCAGTGGCGATGAGTGCCGCAAGGGTGGCAAACCCCCTCACACGGAGGGGGAAGCACGATTTTATGGCTGGCTAGTTTGCGAGTGGAAGCTCCAGGCTTGTATCGTCAAAAAGCACACGATGTGTCCCCAGGCTTGCCAGTAAATCCTCATCGCATCGATTGCGGCATACGGCCACGATGTCCGCATGCTCTTCGCGGATGACGCGGTCAATGACCACGCTGCGATTGCCGACCTCGTGTCGGAACTTGACGCGATCGAGCCAATGTAAAAACACATGCGATACACGATCTTCCAGTTCCTGCTTGAACACCAGTTCAGCGTCTGGAAGTATATAGTGAGCGTGGTTTCCTGTATCAAGGCATAGTCCTTCTTGCGGATCGGAGATGTACAGAACAGTAATCCGAAAATCATCGACCTCGTCAAAATACTGCTTAAGACGCCCCAGGCGATCAACGTCGTCGATTTCGCTCACGATCATGACAATGTTCATCATGCTTCCCCCTCTTTTGCAATAGCTAATGCTTGTTGAATTCGCGCCCGCAGCTCTCGTGCGGATGCCTCAAAGGCGGTCTGCTCCCTCACCGACAGCGGCAAATCGATCACGTTTTCGACCCCGCTCGCTCCTATGACACACGGCACGCCCATATACACATCAGATATGCCGCGATATTCGTGGAGCAGGGTGGACACGTTCAACACCGCATGCTCGTCGTACAAGATGGCGGTACAAATCCGATCTAAAGCCAGCGCGATCGCATAGCTCGTATATCCTTTAGACTCGATAATCTCGTAGGCAGCTTTGCGAGTCTGCAGCGCGACACGTCGACGTTTTTCTGCTGTGAGGTCAATAAGTGTGCCAACGACGTTTGCCGTACTCCAGACAGGCACCTCGGTGTCACCGTGCTCACCGATGATATGTGCATGAACGCTTCGCGGATCGACACCTAACTCGGACCCCAGTAAAAACCGAAAGCGTGCGCTATCAAGAACCGTGCCAGAACCTATTACGTGCCCTGCAGGCAAATTGGCTTCTTTATTCGCCACGTACGAAAGTACATCGACGGGATTGGTCGCAACGAGTAAAATACCTTGGAAGTTATAACTTCTCAGTTGACCGACGACATCTCGCATAATCCGCACGTTTCGGACAAGCAATTGCTGCCTGGTCTCACCAGGTCGTTGTGCAACACCGGCGGTTACAATCACGATGTCCGCATCGGCGCAGTCCTGGTACGTTCCCACCCAAATTCTTGAACCTCCAACAAACGGAAGACCATGTTGCATGTCCAGGACCTCTCCGTTTGCTTTGCGAACATTTGTATCGATAAGAACAATCTCTGTAGCTCGCGACCGTAAGAACAGTGTATATGCGGTTGTGGCTCCTACAGCGCCCGCTCCAACCACAACAATGCGCGTTGGCTTCGTTTTGATTGCCATGCATGCACCACCTTGCTTCTGTTTCATCTTCAGACTCTTTTAGACCGCAAGTGTGTCTGCAATCCGGTGATAAGAAAGATTTGCTTCATGTTGTCGGTCGAAGACTTCCGTAAAGGGTACTGCCGTCACTCTTGCGCCACACATCGCCACCATGTGATTCGTCATCCCCTCTAGCAACAACCGAACAGCTTCTGTCCCATAAAGGCCCCCTAAGATCCTATCTCGAGCAGACGGGGAGCCTCCCCGTTGAATGTGTCCCAGTACCGTTACCCGAACCTCCGATGCAATATGGTTTCGCAGAAACTCTCCCACGTCCATCGCGCACGCCGCGCCTTCTGCCACGATGACAATCGGATGCTTTTTTCCACGCTCTCTCGCCTTATTCAATTGAGCAAGAACACGATCAAGGTCCTGCGGTTCTTCAGGAATTAAAATGGAAGCTGCTCCCGCTGCCATACCGACCGACAGAGCAATTGCTCCAGAATGATGACCCATGACTTCTACCACGTACGTACGATCATGCGAACTCGCTGTATCGCGGATCCGATCAATGGCCTCAACAGCCGTATTGACCGCGGTGTCAAAGCCGATGGATTCGTCCGTCCCTGGAATATCATTGTCGATGGTACCTGGAATTCCAATGACCTGGATTCCATATTGCGCCAATGCATAGGCTCCACGAAAAGAACCATCGCCTCCAATGACGACAAGACCTTCGATACCATGCTTTTGTAAGGTCGCGATTCCCTTCGCCAACCCTACTGGCGTCTTAAAAGCTTCACATCGTGCGGTCTGAAGCACTGTTCCACCCCGTTGGATGATGTCACCCACAGAACCGGGGGTCAATTCCAACACATCGTCATCGATCATTCCTTGATATCCATGTCGAATACCGAAAATCCTACATTCGTAAAATGAGGCTGTTCTCACAACGGATCGAATCGCCGCATTCATCCCCGGCGCATCGCCTCCGCTTGTCAATACAGCGAACGTCTTCATGATTATCACTTCCACTATGAATTGAATCCGTAAAACGTACAAACGCCGTGCTAGCTTCAGCATGTGGATAGATCATCCGTTCTCGAAATGCCATCTACCATGATTCTCACTTCACAACGAGTGTTGGTACATGCGAGCGATGAACGACACTGCTACTGACACTTCCAAGTAACAATCGGTCTACGACGCCATAGCCGTGACTTCCAAGTACAATCAAGTCTACCGCCTCTTGATCCGCTACTTGACAAATTGTGACCGCGGGCGGGCCGAATGCGCTCCGAAACCGTACTCGAGACTCATATCCAGCAAACTGCTGTTCAACACGTTGCTTGACGTTATTAACCACTTTCTTCAAGTCATCCTCCGGCAATTCTGCAACAAAACCGATACCTATGCCTGCTGTCGCATATGCGGGCGGTGTGACATGCAAAGCGATGACAGATGCGTCTGGAAAGGCGTCTAGAAATTGAATCACCATGTCTCCCGCCTGGATGGCTCCCTGCGAACCGTCTGTCGCCAAAAGAATTGTTTTCATAATCAGTCGCTCCTTACTCGTGCCGCAAACTTGACTTCATCATAAGACCGTGCAGATTGGGCCATGAGGCACATTCATACTGTTTCACTAGCTCCACAAGGCCTATTTTTCGACTGGTTATATTGGACCAGAAGGTCAAAGTCCACGGTAGGCTCCTTCGAATCACGCAGAAAGCTTGCGTACATGACGGGAGTCAGAGCCCCCCTTAGGTTGAAAGAGTGTGACGAACCTCCGTAACCGCGGGATGATAAAGAAGTCCAATCCGACATAAGCGGCATTAAATCCACCGATGAGCAGAAACATCTCCCATATCACCATGTTCGGATTGGTGCTTGTCGTGCCGGCGAGCAGATATGCCATATTCATCACCACGGCCACCAGCGCCGCAAACGTTGTAAAACACCCAAACACTAAGGCGATGCCTACTAACAGCTCACCAAAACTTACAGCGTATGAAAACAACCTTGCATGCGGCAAAGCAAACTGCTTGATAAATGAGGCGTACCACGCTTGAACGTTCGGGTGTGTCCCGACACTTTGAGCAACGGCACTCCTAAGAAATCCCTCCACTGCAATTCCAGCCTGACTCCCCGTCCAGACTGAAGAACCAATCTTCGTAAGAGACGAACGGATCCACTCGACACCAATCCAAATTCGTAGTGCAGTGAGAATCCATCTGACAAACACGTTTTCACGCAACAGTTTCACCATGCTACTCGCCTCCCTTAGGCACTTGTTTAGGTTCCCTTCATGCCCTTATTTTCAGGATGTCCGCACAAAACCAGCAGACACAAACATATCATTCAGCCATGCCCGTAAAGACTAATTATTTTTCCGCGGAACACAGCCGAAAGGACTAATTCGCGTAACCTAAAACAACAGGTCCGAACTATTCACGTAAAGCCGGACAAGATCACCTATAATGAAAGAAGTCTTAAAGGAGGCGATGTGGATGAAAATTGTGATCGATCCGAAAGCCGCGAAATGGATGGAATCCGTATTGAACGTCAAGGAAGGAGAGGGGATACGCTTTAAAGTTCGATATGGTGGACATTCAACCATTCAACCTGGCTTCTCCCTTGGCTTGTCAGTGGAACGACCAGAGAACATCGTAGCGAGTGAGCAGCGTAATGGCAGATTATATTTTGTTCGCGACGACGATGCTTGGTATTTTGACGGACGAGATTTATATGTCGACTACCTGAACGATGATGATGGTGTCGATTATCGTATTGAATAGAACGTTCTTGCGCCCTTATTCAACCTTCGTGAGGCCTTTTTGGAAGCGTTGCATTTGCCGCACAATTGAATGTTCACTATGTCTTGTGAGTGTTCGTTATTTCTTGAACGGGTAGATCTTTTGTACTACTAGAAAGTTAGTTCATCCGGATAAAAGAAGATGACCAATTCGTTTCTTTTTGCACAACCCCCGCATGGCCATAATGAGATCGTCTTAAATCTTGGCAATTCGCAACGGGGGGGAATTCCATATGTATGTTCCAGTAGGTGTATCCAATCGCCACATCCACCTCACTGAAGCTGATGCCGATCGCTTATTTGGTAAGAACCATGTGTTTCGTGTACGAAAGTCCTTACGCCAACCTGGGCAGTATGCGTGCGAAGAAACGGTAACCCTACGCGGACCGAAGGGACTGATCCCGAATGTTCGCGTGTTGGGCCCGTGCCGGTCCTACTCTCAGGTTGAGATATCAAAGACGGACAGTTATGTACTCGGCGTCTGCCCGCCTGTTCGTGATTCCGGAGATATCGAGGGGACTCCCGGTATCGAGATCATCGGTCCAAAGGGAACATTGCAGCTCGAACGTGGCGTGATTCTGGCACAACGGCACATTCACATGCATCCAAGTGAGGCTTCTGAACTGGGGGTCAAAAACGGCGATTTCGTGTCCGTGGTAACCAAAGGTGAACGAGAGGTTATTCTTGAACGTGTTCTGTGTCGTGTAAGTGAACATTACAGACTTGAGTTTCACATCGACACCGACGAGGCAAATGCCTCGGGACTGTCGTCAGGCGACATTGTAAAGATCATACAGGTTGACGCCATTCACGAAATCCAAACGTTTAAGCCAAAACGAGTGCTCGTTCTCAATTGTGGCAGCAGTTCTGTCAAATATAAGGTCTACAACATGCCTAGTGAGACGATCACGGATAGCGGTAACATTCAGCATAATTATGGCGGCGATCTTCATGCTAGCCTCGCAAACATTTTTGATCACGTTGGTAGCGAGATCGACGTCGTGGCACATCGAGTCGTGCACGGGGCAGACCTTTTCACTGAATCGACCCTTATTACAGATGAAGTGATTAATAAAATTCAAAGCATCTGTCACATGGCCCCATTGCACAATCCGGTCAATTTGGAAGGCATCCGCATAGCTAGAACGTTTTACGCCACTATTCCACACATAGCCGTATTCGATACGAGTTTTCACCAAACCATGCCTCCCACTTCGTTTTTGTACCCGATACCTTACGAATACTATGAAAAACATAAAATTCGCAGGTATGGGTTTCACGGGAGCAGCCATCGTTATGTAATGGAGCGAGCTGAGCAGATACTCGACACCCCGAGATCCAAGCTCCGACTCATCAGTTGCCATATCGGAAACGGTGTAAGTGTTACAGCTATTCGCAATGGCGCCTCATATGCGACCTCTATGGGCCTAACGCCACTTTCCGGTGTTGCCATGGGAACACGAAGCGGAAGCATTGATCCGGCAGTGATTCCCCTCCTCGAAGGGTTGGAGGGTCTTACGACGAGACAGGTTCTGGATATCTTAAACCATGCAAGTGGACTTCTTGGTATCTCAGGTCTAAGCAATGATGTACGTGTATTGCTCGAGGCGGAGAAACAAGGACATGAAAGAGCCAAGCTGGCACTCGACATCTTTGTTATGAAGCTTCATGACTATATTGGTCTGTGCATGGCCCGCATGAATGGAGCAGATGCCATTATCTTCACCGCTGGCATCGGGGAAAATAGTCCAGAAATACGCGAAAGAATATGTCGGGGTCTTGAATACACGGGCGTTTTTTTAGATGCTGCGAAAAACAGCGAGGAATCCGGGGAACGCGTCATCTCAAGTAAATTCTCGCCTATTAAAGTGGCCGTCATCCCTACAAACGAAGAGCTGATCATGGCCCGTGACGCATATTGGATTGCTCTTCAAAACGTCACACAGGAGACATACGTATATTCGCCACTTCATGCATGACAAGGGGATTGGTCAATCGCGAAGAACAGTGCCCACACATGGCTGAATAAGCATTGGCGAGATCATGGCTTCCCCCATCATCTCGCCAATCTTCGACGTGAACACCTTCCGTTCGGACACCCCTAGCACTGGTACTTTACCCTCACTCGTTCATACGGTTCCAGCATGAATCGTCCGGGCGAAGTCTCCAGTTAATCTCCGAGCGCTCCGAAGATTGAAGTGACTCTACCAAAACGCGATAGGCTTCCAAACCAAACTCTTCTTGATATCTGGCCAAATCATTTCGATTGCGCGGAGAAACAGCGTTTGTCGATCGCAATCCGATTTTGCGGTCACAGAGACTGTCGCGTGCTCTGTGCCGAGCAGAAAATGCTCTCGAACCTTTAAGCTATATCCCCTCTTCCTTACGCTCGACTCAGCAACGCCCTACCACCTGTCTATGAATGGCAGTCGAGAAAACACGGCAAAAAAGCATCGCTACAACCACTACCCCCGAAAGTCCACGGGGAACATTTACTTGACATCAACTTTCCCGACGTCGTACGAAACATTTCCTGCAATCGCCTTTCCAATGAAGCAATCATCTCGTGCTTGCGTCGCGACGCGTGCGTACTCTTCGAATCTAGACTGGTCCGCACCAAAAATCATAGGTGAGACCCGTAATCGCGAAAACTTGGCCTGCGTGGGATAATCCGTTACTTCCCCTTCAGCTGTAATCTCCAGCTCTTCGACTGGTAGGCCAGCCTTTTTCAACAAACGAAACAGCGTTCCACTATAACAGCTTGCAACGGCTGCGATGAGGAGTTCCTCTGGGCTTGTTCCAACGCCCTTTCCCCCCATTGATGCCGGGGCAGAATAGACAACACCATCTTCGGCCAGGGTTACTACTCCTTCGCCATCTCTTCCCATACCACGCCATTTTAAATGTGTAGAAAATTGTAAGTCTGCCATCGTAGTTTACGCCTCCTATTCATACGGAGTATATTCCTTTCGCCCAAATCAAAGTGTGCGCTGCCGCACTATCGAGCGCCAAAGAAAACTAGCCACTGCCGTAGGACTGCTACCTACCCACCAAGAATACCCTGAGAAATCTAGATCGTATTGAACCCGACTTTGTCAAGACAGAGGAGATGGCTTTTAAGAGAGAGATGGTAGACTTTCAAGTCAGACCGTCTAACGCTAAGTTCTATTGCATTTTCCAATTTCTTATTCCAATGGCGAGCGATACTTAGTGCGGAATGAGAGCGGTCCGTGTTGTAAAAATGGATGTACGACTGAACCGCTGCTTTAGCCTCGGAAAAGCTGCTGTATTCCTGTAGCCGACCTCTTCTTCTTTCAGAGACCGGAAGAAATGCCCGATGTATTCGTCAGCATCAGGATTGTTGTAGCCCGTCCGCCCGTGGTTGATTTGGCAGGCTTTCATCGATTCGATGAACCGGCGACTTGTCATCTGGCAATCGTTGTCCATTCGCAATTTCAATCCGGCACCTTAAACGCCGTGCGGGAAGCGATAGTTCAGCGCCATATCCACAGCCTTCAGCAGGTACTCTGTACGGCAAAGCTGGGAAAACGAGTAGCCTATAATCTCGCGCTCACAAGCGTCAATCACAGCTATTCGTATGTGGGGAATTCTTCGCACGGTTTTTGGATCCACTGTTTGACCAGAGCGTCCTTGTCCACAGAAGGTCTGTTCGGATTTGGCGCAGGCGGCTTCAGCAATCTGTAACAGTACGTCCGGTTCAGCCCTAATGCTTTACAATCACTGGGACCCGAAACCCTTCCTTAGCGAGCTGAGCAACCAAAGAACGGCTGCTTACTTCCGGCCCCAGTTCGAGTTTTTTCGCAACACATCGATTTCCATAGCCTGCTCGCCAATTTGACTCACGGCTTCCTGCAACCACTTTCCCAACTCCTGCTCCCTGGTAGAAGCAGCTGACTGAAGCCCTGCTCGTCCGCCAGTCATAAATGCGTCACGCCACTTGTAATACAGACTTGGGCCACACCATGCTATCGGCAAACCTCGCTTATATTCGCCCCGGGAACCATCCCTTCCAACACAATGTCGCCCACTTTCCAATTACGCCCTAGCATGAGTCAAACACCTACTACGTCTATTTTACCTTACGCCATCTGTCTGGGTCGGCTACGGGACCAATATAGATGACATCCCTCTTCGTTGTAACCCATATCACGTCACACCAGTAACAATCCAGCTCAGGCTACAGTGGCTGAGCTGGATTGATGAAATGCCATCTTTGAACTTGAAATCATTCGTGTACACTGTACCGTTTCCGATATTGGATAGGCGGCCTTGCAACGTAACCAACTGGCGCACTCCACACATGCACTAGGCGTGTAAAAGGAATCGAAGCCAATAGAATGAACGACGCCACGATATGCACCTGGAGCAATACAGGGACTGTGTGCATCAAATTCGGGTTTGGATGAAGCAGAACAATATCTCGAATCCAAGGACCCACTGTCGTTCGGTATTCATAAGGACCGACAACATTGTTATAACCCACAGTTTGCATTACACCAAGTCCAATGACAATCCACAATAAACCCAGACAGATAAAGTCAGATGGCGTGGAGTTATGTCGTACACGCTTATTCACAATGCGTCTTATTAAAAGCAGTGAACAGCCAACAAACGTCACAACGCCAGCTAAACCACCGATTGTATCCGCAAGTACGTGGTGATAAAACTCCGTTGAAATGTGGAAAAATTGATACACCGATATGGGAATGACAAGCCCCATCACGTGTCCGCCAATGACGGCCAGCATCCCAAAATGGAACATGAGACTGCCTGGACGCAGCAGGCGCTTTTCAAGAATTTCACTCGATTTTGATCCCCAGCCTTTCGGCCGATAAACGAAGCGAAAAATAGAGCCTACAATCATCAAACAGAGACACATATATGGAAAAATAACCCACAGAAACATTTCCGACGCCTCTTTTCATTCACCATGAGCACTTCCCACGTCCATCAGTCGTAAACCAACGGGTACGGCATTGGAAGCGCGTCATCATGATCTGCTGACAATGCGCACGGGGCTGTAAGCGTTGGCTGACTTTGTTGCACGGTGCTTGATTCATCAAACCTTGCTGTTCGCTGTGATTCACTCGGAAGAGATAGCGCCGCTAAAGTGAATAAGCTTCGATACGGGTGTTCATCTTCCAATCGACCTTCAATTGCTTTGCAAACGATGCCTACACGATACTTCAATTCGTGAAGCATTTCGTCATCGTCCGCTTCAGCAAATAGCTCAAACAACGCCGGCAAGTAATCCGGTAACTCACCCGTTTCAATTTCGTACCCCATGACTCGTAAAATCATGTGTAGCTTGACAAGTGCAGCACCTCGTTCACGACTCTCCCCTAACTCGTGCGCGGTGAGATAGAGGGACGTTTTTTCGTTCATGTCAAACGCATTCACATAAACTTTTGCTAACTCTGGCAACGGCAGATGGCGCAAGTTATTTACGGATTTCGCCATATCGACGTCTAACGCATTGAGCGAAACGTCAAGTGCATCCGCTAGCAATCCTTCAAACGCAGGGTGATCCGGATAGGAAAGCAGCACTGAGAGAATCTTCCAACGTGTTTTCGAGCGTACTTCTTTGCTCGTTTGTGTAGCTGTCTCGAACATCAGAATTCACCTCGCTGGCCTGCGCCAACAGGTGACACGATACCTTCTGGTGGCGCAATATCTTCAAGACTGCAAGCACCTTGTGCATAACCAAGGTCCGGTGTCGTTTCGCGATTGGCTGTTGGAATCACGAAACGCTCGTCGTACTTTGCAACACCAAACAATCTCGCCATCGCTTGCACCTGTTCCGTGGTTAAGTCGATTTGCTTGAGTAACTGACTCCCGTCGAGATCGTCAATGTTTTTTGCGCGCATGTACGCACGCATTGATGCAAGTTTTAATAAGGCCTTACGAACAGGTTGAACATCGCCAGCCGTGAGGATGGATGCCAGATATTCGACTGGAATGCGCATTTGATCCACCGTCGGTAGATAGCCGTCGACACTAAGATGCTCCTCATTTTTGACCATGCTCATCATTGGGCTCAAAGGTGGTACATACCACACCATCGGCAACGTCCGGAACTCAGGATGCAGTGGCAATGCGATTTTCCATTCAACCGCCATTTTGTAAACAGGCGACCGTTGTGCAGATTCAATCCAAGCGTCAGAGATTCCGGCTTCTTTGGCCTTTTCAATCACTTCCGGGTCAAACGGGTCCAAAAATGCTTCCAACTGTGCTGAATACAGATCTTTCGGGTCTTCAACGGAAGCAGCTGCGCGGACTTTGTCCGCGTCGTACAACAGCACGCCAAGATAGCGGATGCGGCCAACGCACGTTTCTGAACAAATGGTCGGCAGTCCAGACTCAAGCCGTGGATAGCAGAAATGACATTTTTCTGCCTTGTGCGTGTTCCAGTTGAAGTACACCTTTTTGTACGGGCATGCACTGACGCAGAACCGCCAGCCGCGGCATGCATTTTGGTCTACTAAGACAATGCCATCTTCATCGCGTTTATAGATGGCGCCTGATGGACACGCGGCAACGCATGCCGGATTTAAGCAGTGTTCGCAAATACGCGGCAGGTACATCATAAATGTCTGCTCATAAGCGAATCTCACGTGCTGTTCAATCTGGTCAAAGTTTGGGTCGGTCGGTGCAATTTCCGATCCGCCCGCTAAATCATCATCCCAGTTTGGACCCCACACAGGCTGATTCATAAAATCGCCTGTGAGAAGAGAACGCGGCCGAGCAACGGGTTGATGCTTTTTCTTTGGACTGTCAATTAAGTTTTCGTAGTCATATGTCCACGGTTCGTAATAATCGTCAATCGTTGGCAAATCCGGGTTATGAAAGATATTGGCTAGCTTCTGGACTGCGCCGCCAGCACGTAACTGGAGCTTGCCGTTCTTTAAGCGCCATCCACCCTTAAACTTTTCTTGGTCTTCCCAGCGCTTTGGGTATCCCGGACCTGGCCGTGTTTCGACGTTGTTAAACCAGGCGTATTCGACACCGGGGCGGTTTGTCCAAGTATTTTTACAGGTAACACTGCACGTGTGACACCCGATACATTTGTCAAGATTCATCACCATTGCAACTTGCGCCTTAATCTTCAAGCCAATTCACCTCTTTAAGTGGTCGTACAAACGTCATAACATCACGTTGGTGTCCTGTCGGTCCGTAGTAGTTGAAACCGTAACTGAGTTGTGCATAGCCGCCAATCATGTGTGTCGGCTTCGGAATAATGCGTGTCACGCTGTTGTGCGTACCACCTCGGTCGCCTGTGATTTGACTACCAGGTACACCGACGGTTCTGTCCTGCGCGTGGTACATCATCGCAATGCCCATGGGTAAACGGTAAGTCACCACCGCACGCGCGGAAATAGCACCGTTGCGATTAAACACTTCGACCCAATCGTTATCCTTGATGCCAATTTTCTTCGCATCTTCTTCGCTCATCCAAATCGTCTGTCCACCGCGGAACAGCGTCAACATCCGATGGTTGTCGCTATAGGTTGAATGAATGCCCCACTTCTGGTGTGGCGTCAGATACCGAACCATCACCGTCTGACCTTCGCCAAGCGTTGCAGCATCTTCATCTGCAAATGGCATAATGCCAAGTGCCGGACGATAGAGCGGGAGAGTTTCGCCAAAGTCGTTCATGACTTCGTGGTCGACATAGAAGTGCTGGCGACCCGTTAAGGTGTGCCATGGAACCTTGAATTCCACATTGACTGTGAATGGAGAATAGCGTCGCCCTTCTCCTTCAAGCCCGCTCCAGACTGGTGTCGCGAACGATAGCCGCGGTTGCGCGGTGATGTCTGCAAATGTATAGGCTTCTTCGTGACGTCCTGCCGACACATCTTTCAAATTGAGACCCGTTGTTTGGCTCAAGGCCGTCCACTCTTCCACAGCACGGTGTCCATTTGTCGCACCAGACAAAGTCAAAATCGCCTCTGCCACCTGAATTTCAGTGTGAATTTGCGGCCGCTGTGCGCCAAGCACCTCGCGGCTGCCGTTTCGTTTCACGACGTCTTCGTAGGCATGCTCGCCGGAAATCGAAATCCCTTTTGCGCCGTATCCTTTCTGGGATAACGGGCCGAGTGTCGTCATTTGATCAATGAGGTTTGGGTAATCGCGCTTCACAATTGTGATTTTTGGCATCGTCCTTCCAGGGATTGCGTCCACTTCACCCTTGCGCCAATCACGCACTCTCCCACCCACATTTGCGAGTTCATCGGCTGAATCATGCGCGAGTGGTGACATGACAATGTCGTCGCAAGCGGGCAAATGGTCCTTTGCAAGTTTTGAAAACGTCTCTGCAATCGAGCGAAACGCAACCCAGTCGGTCCGCGTTTCCCACGGTGGTGAAATGGCCGGATTAAAGGGATGGATAAACGGATGCATGTCTGTCGAACTGATATCGTGCTTCTCATACCACGTTGCCGCAGGCAAGACGATGTCCGAATAAAGTCCGGTACCTGTCATCCGAAAATCGATATCGACGAGCAAATCTACTTTGCCTTCAACCGGCGCATCTCGAATGACAATGTCGGACGGTTGCCAAGATGCCTTTTCATCAGCCAACACGTGGCCACTTGCGCCTAAAAGATGTTTCAAGAAATACTCGTGGCCTTTACCGCTCGATCCCAGCAAGTTCGACCGCCAGACAAAAAACACACGCGGGAAGTTGTCCTCGTTGTCCGGATCTTCGATTGCGAATTGGATATCCCCACGTTTCAACTGCTCAACCACCCACGACACAATTTCCTCGTTCGTCGTCGCACCGTGCTCTTTCGCCTCGTTAACGACAGACAACGAATTTTGCGTCCATTGCGGGAACGATGGTAACCATCCAAGTCGCGCAGCCATCGCGTTCATATCCGCTGGATGCATCTCGTGAAAACGCGATGCTTTCACGGGTGAACCCATCGTGCGTGTGTCTAACTCTTCATACCGATATTGATCCGTCGCAAAGTAGAAGAACGAGGTGCCATTCATCTGTCTCGGGGGACGCACCCAGTCAGTTGCAAACGCGATGGTGCTCCAACCCTCGAGCGGACGTACCTTTTCCTGACCCACGTAATGCGCCCATCCGCCGCCATTGACGCCTTGGCAACCCGTCAAAAGCACTAAGTTGATAATTGCCCGATAAATCATGTCACTGTGGTACCAGTGGTTCGTCCCAGCGCCAAGTGCAATCATCGACCGACCTTGAGTCTTTTCTGCGTTGTCAGCAAATTCTCGAGCGATTTGAATGACATCTTCCCGCCGTACGCCGGTAATCGCTTCTTGCCAAGCCGGTGTGTAAGGTGAAGATGCGTCGTCAAAATCGACCGGATAATCACCGACGAGTCCGCGCGAGACACCGGTATGCGCCATCAACAAATCAAGTACAGTCGTAACTGCCACTGTTCGATTATCGGTCGTCGTCACGTACTTCACCGGAACATGCCGTGACAATACGGACGGTTTGTTGTCGCCGAAGTAAGGAAAGCGAATCGGCAAGGTTGCGTCGGCTTGGTGAATAAGTGTTAAACTCGGCGAAAGCGGTGTGCCGTCATCACTTTCCATCCGAAGGTTCCATTGTTGCGATCCGTCGTATCGATAGCCGAGACTCCCTTTTGGCACCGCCAGTGCATTCGTCGTTTCATCCCAAACGACTGTTTTCCAGTCGCCCTGCGCGATAGATGCGTCGAAATCCGCTGCGTGCAAAAATGTACCGGCTGCGTAGCCATCTTCCGTTTCGTCGATTTGTACAAGAAACGGTAAATCCGTGTATTGTTTGACGTATTCTGCAAAGTACGGTGTCTCTTTATCGACATAAAACTCTTTCAAAATCACGTGTGTCATGGCCATTGCGAGTGCCGCATCGGTTCCTGCTTTTGCTGGGAGCCACTTATCGGCAAACTTGATGTACTCAGAGTAGTCTGGGCTAACCCCGACGACTTTTGTGCCTTTATATCTCGCTTCAACCATAAAGTGTGCATCTGGTGTACGCGTCATCGGTAAATTGGTACCCCAGATGATGAAGTAGCCCGCGTTGTACCAGTCCGCAGACTCCGGCACATCCGTTTGGTCTCCCCAGATTTGTGGGGACGCCGGCGGTAAATCCGCATACCAGTCATAAAAGCTGAGAATCGTGCCACCAAGAAGTGACAAAAATCGCGATCCGCCCGCATAACTCACCTGTGACATCGCCGGGATCGGACTGAAGCCAACAACCCTGTCTGGGCCATACTTTTGAATCGTGTGAATGATTGCAGCTGCGATAATTTCTGTTACTTCATCCCACGAGGTCCGGACGAAACCACCTTTCCCGCGAGCAGATCTATACGATGAACGCCTTTCTTTATCCGACACGATGTTACGCCATGCTGTGACCGGATCATTGCCTAAATCTCTTTCGTGGCGCCAAAGGACCAATAGTTCGCTACGAATGTATGGATATTTGACACGTGAGGGGCTGTACTCGTACCACGAAAAACTCGCGCCACGAGGACAACCTCGCGGTTCGTATTCCGGTACATCCGCACCAAGCGACGGGTAGTCGGTCTGCTGTGTTTCAAACGTGATAATTCCGTCCTTTACGTGAATCTTCCAACTGCACGAACCCGTACAATTTACCCCGTGTGTCGATCGAACCACTTTGTCAAAACGCCAGCGATTCCGATAGATTTGCTCCCAATCCCTTTTCCCTGCTGTCGCTTGCGACCAGTTTTCATTAAATGTTTCCGAGCGACGACGTAAATGATTTAGTCCATTAAACAGCGATTTGCGCCGATTTTCCATTGTTTCCATCCTCTCTATGCGTGCGAAAGCGTAAGACAGTGCTTTATTAAGATTAGATTTCGTGTGTGTATCAGACAGGTCGGTACTGTTCTCCGGCAATCCGAAACGCATTCACACTTTCCTGTAACTCGTTGAGAAAGCTTTTCCAATCTGGTACGTTCGACGCGACGAGAATGAGGCGTTCCAAGGACGTAGCATCACTCATTTTCATGATAAATGCCTTGGCATTAGGCGGGACTTCTCCGAAACGAATTCGCAAAATTGCAAGTAGATCTTCCTTGTCGGTCTCTAGTGCAAACTCGCGAAACTGTTCCTCAAACTGGTTGTTGTAGTTGGCGTTCAAGCGGTTCACTCTCCTCCAAGGTTTGTTTGACATCGTTTGTTCGTAAAGCCTGCCCGTCGAGCAAGCATCGTTCTTCGTCGCGGCTATGTATTTCGTTCACCCACAGTAGTGCGTCTAAACGAAACGAAATGGCCCGGCTATCGAACGTGTGTGACAAAAGTTGTTCGAGTTCGGCGACAAGGTTGCGCATTAAATCGTGATCGCGAATCAATTGCGCAATTTCCTCGGCACGATGAGGCATTGCCTCGCGGCATTCTTGGTAAAAACCGATTTCTTCGTCCGCCGCATGGCGAAGCGTCCGTGTTTTCCAGTGATCGAGGATGGCTTCAGCGAGTGCAACGGCGCGTTCGCTGTCCCCTTTCTCCACCAGGTGGTGGAACAATACCGTCATCTCCTGTGCCTCGTGAAACGCTGCTTCGTGTATCGCGTGGTGCGCATCTAGTTGTTTCAATGCCGGACCTGACAAAATAAAACCTCCTTGATACCTTCATCGTGATGACTTATGTGTTCTCAACATACATAAAACTCAAGCAGCGACACGTACCCTTTTCGTCGGCGCGCTTTTCCTCGTGCGGTACTGGATGAGTAGAACAACCAGCGCAATCACGCAAGAAAGTGCAAGGAACAACATACCGACCAAGTAACTACCTGTTGCTTGTTTCAGAGCACCCATGACAAGCGGAGGGAAAAATCCACCCATACCACCGATGGCACCAATGATGCCGGTTGCCTTCCCAGTTGTATGTGGGAAATAGGTTGGCACCAACTTGAACACTGCACCGTTGCCGATACCAAGCATGATAGAAATGACTAATGCAGCAATCGTCGCGACAGCCATATTCGCCATACCAAAGCCGAATACAGCGGCCATGATTGCAATTACGGCAAATGTCATGATGAGCAAGTTCTTTGGTGCAATCTTATCTGCGAGATAACCACCGACAGGACGCAACGCGGTAGCGAGCACAACAAAGCCTGATGCACGAAGTCCTGCACTGACTGGCGGCATGTGATAAATGCTCTGTAAAAGTGTCGGGAGATAATTGCCAAAAGCAACGAACCCACCGAACGTAATAAAATAGAACATGGATAAAACCCATAGGTTTGAGGTGGTCCAGAAACCTTTGGCGTCTAGTTTCATGGCGTTTGCTTGATTTACGGTAGGCTCTAATGTTGCCTTTTCGGATTTCGCGTCTCTCGTGAACAGCCACAAGCATGCAGCCATGATGAGCACTGGGATAACTAATACGCGTGCCGTGTTCGCAAAGCCAAGATGTAAGAACATCACGGGGATGGAGAAACCAGCGACCGCAGTACCAATGTTACCAAGTGCGGTAATCCCCAGCACCAAGCCTTGTTGTTTTGGAGGATACCATGCTGAAACGTGGCCAATGCCGACTGCGAATGACGTTCCGGCGACGCCCAGTAGAATCTCCCAAAACACAAACGTGCCGAAGTGATGTGCAAATGAAATTCCGAACAACGGAATGACGAGATAAACCATTAAAACAGTGTAAACAATTCGACCGCCAAATCTGTCTGTCAGCATGCCAATTGGAATGCGGAAGAGTGAACCAAGAAGTACGGGTGTTGCTACGAGTATGCTTTTGTCAAACTCACTAAGATGCATGGCCTTGGTCATCTGTGGTGCAACTGGGGAAATCATGGACCACACTACAAAGGAAACAATCATTGCAACCATCGACATCATCATGACGGAACGTCGCATCTTGCAGTCCTCCATTCGAAAAAGAGAAGGCAAAGTGCCAGTGGTAGAACTATATCTTAGATGCAATTATTGCGGCAGACACGATGGGACCATCTCTGAACTGAAACGTACTAGTCTCTTCAGACTAGGACCGACGCAATGGGGCCCTCCAATCGTCTAGGCTTTGGAAACAAGTCCACTCACTCCTTCCCGTGATGTGCGATCTTCGGATGTCGGATTAGTTCAGCAGGGCCATGAACCCTCGTCCTTCCGGACTCCCTCAATTCGTGCGGTACAAAATAACGTCCCCCCATGACGGGCGACGTGTGCGCTAAATCACACCTTTATCCGAAGCAAAGGTGTTGTCACAAACTGTTCTAGTTTCACGTGAGCATCGGTCACCGTGACGCTACTCACAGTGGCAAACACGAGATCCGCGTACACTGACACAGTAGTTAGTAGATGGAAGAGAGGAAGTGCGAGCAGATGAGGATTCGGGAACATTTTCTCCTTGGTACAGAACAGGCGACGATTTCAGTGACGGCAAAAACCGACTGCGAGCGGCCAGCGCTGTTCCGTCACGCCGTGGACAGCATCCTCACCAGATATCAAGAAGAATTCGGCGTGGACGCGTGTCAGGCCCTAGTCCAGTCGCTGAAATCGACGAAGCGCCCGGACATCAACTGGCGGCTTCGGCCTGAGGACTCGTGTTGGAACCACGTGGAGGGATCGCGATGAAAATCCCAAACTTCAAAACTGAACAAGGCAGCATCCTGTACAAGGACACCGTCGGCAGGCTGATCTCGCCGCGCGTTGCGGGTATCCTGCTCGAACAGGCACAGTTTCAATTGGGATATCTCAATGCGAGACAAGTTCTCGATCTCGGCTGCGGGCCCGGGACTCTCACACTCCCGCTTGCCGTTGGAAACCCGGAGCTCGCTATCACTGCCGTGGACGCTTCCAAGTCGATGGTTGGTCTCGCCGCTGCTGAAGCCGCAAAGCTTGGCGTTTCAAACATCCGTTTTGCACAGATGGACGCAGGTCACATCTCGTTAGCTCCTGGTTCCTTTGACCTCGTCCTCTGCAACCTGGCATTTCCCTTCTTCCCAAGGCCGGAACAGAGCATGTCTGAGGTCTTTTCTGTCCTTCGCCCCGGAGGCGTAGCCTGCTTTACCGTGCCGGGCCGAAAGACGTGGGGTGAATTTTTCGAAGTGGCCGCTGCCTCCCTCGGTGACATGATCAGTCTCGCGAGGCCGTTTCTCGTCAAATTTTCGCAGGCGGATGCGCTTCCCGATGCCATGCACGCGGTCGGCTTCGAGCAGGTCGCACAGCAAAAAACACTGCTTCCTTTTTCCTTCGCGAACGGTCAGGCCGTTCTCGACTTTTTTGGAGAGCTGTTTCATTTGCTTGACTATGCGACGCCGGACATGAAGTCGGAGATCGCGGATGCGATTGACCGGGACCACGCAGACGGATTTACGATGCACTACGAGGCAGTTTTGCTAACAGCACAGCGGCCGTCGTAAAGGTGTAGAGGGGGACGAAGCATGTCTGTTTGCAAATCAAGCGCCACAACTGTCCGCTTCAAGCTGGTTTGGCATGACAGCGAATTGGCGCACTTGACGACTTATCTGAACGCGTACTTCGAACGAACTGCAGACTGGACGAATGCTGTGCAGGACATGCCGCTTGAGTACAAGCGGGATCGGCCGTACGCTCGGCTTGTCGCAAACGGAGACTTTTATGTTGAAGCCGGCTGGCGGATCGACCATTTTGCGCTGGACTGCGGCGGTCAGCCTGTTCTGATTGCGGTCGATGACGAGGGAAATCGGTCATACTACCCACTACCATGAGGAACACAGAATAGTGTTTGAACGAAGGAGGAGACCCGAGATGGCATGGGTGTCAATTGCAGATGAGTCGGAGATCGCTGTGGGAGATATGAAATACTTTTCCGCTCTAGACGTACCAGTGACCGTGTACCACCTCGAAGACGGCTGGTATGCGACGTCGGATGTTTGCACGCATCAGGACTGTTCACTTTCTGAGGGGGAGATCGAAGAAAACGAAATCGTCTGCTGGTGCCACGGCGGGGCGTTTAACATCCGCACTGGAGAGGCCACGCGGATGCCGTGCGTGATTCCGGTAGAAACCTTTGCAGTGCGCATCCGGGAAGGACGCGTCGAAGTCGATGTGGAATGACCCTCTGGTGGAGGGTCACCGAACCACCGATATGATGCCAAGCACCAACACCGTTACGCCAGCCAGTGAAATAACTGCTATGAGCAGTCTGTTCAGCCAGCTAGGCAGTAAACGCGCTCCGTTTCCATGAAACAGCGGACCGTGACTTTCTATCCAAACTCCCCTCCGGTCTCTGTTGAGATTCGCGACCCCGGGACAGCTTAAGCGCGAACTGCGGACTCCCCGGCAGTGCCCATCAGGATTGGCAGCGCATGCTCTGACATCACACCGAGCCAATCCGTTTCATTCGGCGAAAGCTCAGTCAAAACGGACTTCAAGAGGCCCAGACACCGTATTAACAGCATATACCGCGCCTGGAGTCGAAACAACTGCTGTGACCGCAGGCGACGGATGAGGTTGGCATTTAGTCGTCCGGTAACCGGACCAATGTCGCGCAGCCACTCGGCAGGATTGACCTCTGCTGGCAAGTAACCCAACTCCTGCAAATCTTCAACAACACCGAGCGCATCTCTGAGAAAAACGCTCTGAATCAAGCGGCGAAAGGTTTTCCGTTCCGCTTTGCTGTACTCTGCCACCATACCAAAGTCGAGCAGAGCCAACTTGCCGTCTGTTTGTACGAGTGAGCTTCCAGGATATAGATCGATGTGAACAAAACCCGTTTCGAGAATTTGCTTCAGGTAGACCTGAAGCAACGTGTTCCGTACTTTTACCGTGTCCACATGCCAGTCCTGCAGTTGCGCACGATTCCCCACATTTGCACCTGTGAGGAAGGTGACGTCCTGTAGCAGTCCACCCAGTCCACCACAAAGCACACCGTCTAACCACTCGAAACCCAACGGCTGGGTCATTGTTCCGAGCACAACTGTCAGTTCACTGACCCTTCCATCATGGTGCAATATGGTATATGAGCTGCAAATTCTATCGCATGTCGATTTGCGAACAGGCCCAAGTGAGTACGGGAAGCCCTATTGTCGTGTGCCGCCTACTTAACCACATCGTTATATCTGCTTCATGCACTAGGCCAGGATAGCCAAAGCTTGACCTCAAAAGCGCGGAGATGCACTATCCTACAATCGTATAAACCGCGCTTATATCCCATTTTCTTGCAGGCGCACCTGAGCCACACCAAATACTAAAAATCGGGGTTTTTGCGATCCGAATTCCAGATCGAAAAACCCCGAAAAGCCGGTCTTTGCGGCATTTCATTATGGAGCCACCTGTCGGATTCGAACCGACGACCTGCTCATTACGAGTGAGCCGCTCTACCCCTGAGCCAAGGTGGCATCTGTTTTGGTTTGGTAGCGGCGGAGGGATTTGAACCCCCGACACCACGGGTATGAACCGTGTGCTCTGACCAACTGAGCTACGCCGCCATCCTCTACACAGAGTTGTTCGGCCAGCGAAGACACTGGCCGAACCATAAACTTTGGCGGAGAGAGTGGGATTCGAACCCACGAGACGGTTTTACCCGCCTACACGATTTCCAATCGTGCTCCTTCGGCCAACTCGGACATCTCTCCACAACTGTCCTCGCGTATCGCGCGACAGTTGATATATTAACACGGATCTTTAGGATTCGCAAGACTTAAAACAACGACTTAATACCCAACACGTTTTCGAAGATATAATCCGCACCCAGGCGCTCGAACTTCGGACGTGCCCCTTCTCCTTCAAGCCCTGTCAAGACCGCTGCAAACGAAGCACCAAGGCGTTGTGCGGCAAGTCCATCCGCAATCGAATCGCCTACAATGAGTACCTTGTCCTTCATATCGAATAAAGGCAATTCGCAAGCCAGCAAGCTTTCCACATCGTGATCGCCCGTCAATGAACGCAGATAAGAGAACGGATGCGGTTTCGACAGTGGCCGCGCCGAGGGACATTGCTCCTCCGCTTCAACGACATCAGAAGCGGTGGTGACGTGCGCGAGATCGAAATGCTGCAGCCACCCGAAGTGTGTGAGTGGTACATGAGTTTCGATGCGCGGCCGTCCTGTGGCAACGCCCATCGCAATACCCTTTTGCTTCAACTCGGTAAGCAATTCCGAAAATGCGTCCGGGGGGACGATGGCGTACTCGCTCGTGAGAAAACCTTGTTTACCTGTCGTTTTGCCCGTGTAGCCATCCCCCAAGTACCACTCCTGAAAAGTGGCTTGTCCGATGTTCCAGAGATCGTGCGGATCGCCACCGGAGCAGTGCTGGGAAAGAGCCTTGGCCGCCGCATCCATGAGCTCAGCCCGCGAGTGGCAGCCCGCATACAAAGTGTCATAAGCGTCCCAACGGACAATGTGCTCAATTCCATTTGCCCGTGCAGCGTCGCCGATTGCTTGCAACGCTTCGACAGTCCATCCGCCAGTCAACGCGCTCGCTATTTGCATGGCAAACGCGCGATCACTGACACTTTGTCGCAGGAGTGCGTCTAATTCAGCGACGAAGACAAAATAAACCATGTCCCAATTTGCGTTCACACCCACGTTTTTGAGGCGCTCGAGTACCTGATCGCGCTGAAAGACGTCCTTGCGAATCTGGCCGATCACGCTGTCATCCGGCGCCGGAGAAAATGCCGGCGAGATCGAACGCAAGCCAAGGAACGATGTACTGGTCAACAATTCGTGCACCGTGAGTGCAGAAGCATCAAAATACCGTTCCTCGCTTAACATGACGCCATCGATATCGAACAAAACCGTCGTATACATCCAAAACCTCCATCAGCCATTGCGGCGCGCAAAATCTTGCATAAACTCAGCGAACCGCAGAGCGGCTTCAACAGGTACCGCATTGTAGAGCGAGACGCGCACACCACCCACGGTGCGGTAACCCTTGACGCCCACGAAACCGCGCTCTGCAGCTTCTGCCAAGAACGACTTCGTCAACTCGTCACTTGGGAGACGGAACGTGACGTTCATTTCAGAACGAGCCCGCTTTTCCGCATGTCCGAGGTACAGATTCGGATGTGTATCGATCACGTCATACACAGCAGCCGCCTTTTTCTGGTTGCGTTCGACGATCCCGGCCAAGCCACCGGTCTCCTCCACCCACTGCAAAACGCACGACATGACATAAATCGCGAAGGTCGGCGGCGTGTTATAAAGCGAATTCGCTTGCGCATGAGTGCTGTACTTCAGAACGGTCGGAACATCGCTGTTTGCCGTTTGTAAGAAATCATCGCGAACGATCACGACGGTGACGCCGGACGGTCCGATGTTTTTCTGAGCACCTGCGTAGATCAGCGCAAAATCCTCCACCCGGACAGGCCGCGACAAGATGTCACTCGACATGTCCGCAACGAGAGGCGCCGTGGTCTTTGGCAACGCTCGCCACTGCGTCCCGTAAATGGTATTGTTCGACGTAATATGAACATACCGCAACGACGGGTCATCTCCTGCAATCGATGTAGGAATGTCCCGATAACCGCCCTGTTTGGCCCAATCGTCGATCAGCAACTCGCCGTAGCGCCCGGCTTCATCTGCCGCCTTCTGCGACCATGATCCGGTCAACACGTATAGTGCCTTCTCGCCCGGTTTCAGAAAATTCATCGGCAACATCGCGAATTGCAAGCTCGCGCCGCCTTGTAAAAACAACACCTGATAGCCATCAGGGATGCCAAGCAGTCGCCGCAGGCGTGTTTGGGCATCGTTGTGAATGGCTTCATACTCCGCGCTACGATGGCTGAATTCCATGACGCTCATGCCCGTCCCGCTGTAATTGGGGAGCTCTGCTTGAATGCGCTCGAGTACCGGCAACGGTAAGGCTGCTGGCCCTGCGTTAAAGTTGTCCGCTCGTTTCACGAACTCCACTCCTCTATCTGTCGTTCTTACCACACGATACGACCGGTCTATCGACCGCCATCGGACTTACAGTTCAATCGCACGCACCATGCGGATTCCATCATGGGAAGCAATCTCGTCGATCACGTTGTTTGGCACGCTCTTGTCCACAGTGAGCAGCATAACCGCCTCGCCGCCCGTTTCGCGACGTCCCACCTGCATACCGGCAATATTGATTTGTGCATCGCCGAGCAACGTCCCAATGCGCCCGATCATACCAGGCTTATCTTCATGCCGCGTATAGACCAAGATGCCCTCAATTGGCATGTCGATGGGATAGCCGTCAAGTTCGACAATGCGCGGCCCAGATTCGCTGTACAGGGTGCCAGAGACACGGTGGCTACCCGCGTCGGTGGCAAATGAAATGGAAATCTCATTCGTATACACGCGCCCGCGCGACTCACGTACCTCTTGCACGCGCAAGCCAGCATCCTCCGCGTAGCGCAAAGCGTTGACGTAGTTCACTTCACCGCTGTATTGGAAGCCGAAAAAGCCCTTAAGTACCGTGCGCGTCAAATATCCGCCATCTGGATCAGCCGCATCGCCTGCGTATGTGACTGTCATCTGCGACGGCGCTCCTTGTGCGAGTTGCGCGGCAAACAAACCGAGTTGCTCCGCAAGAGCCAAATATGGCGCCAAGCGCTCTTTCTGTCGCGGGCTTAGACTCGGGAGATTGACCGCATGTTCGAAGGTGTCATCGCGAAGAACCTGGACAATTTCCTCCGCCACTTGAATAGCTACGTTTTCCTGTGCCTCAACGGTCGAGGCGCCAAGATGTGGCGTCAGGATTACATTCTCACATTGACGCAACGGATGATCTAAAGCGAGCGGTTCACTCTCGAACACGTCAATGGCCGCACCTGCTACCTTGCCAAGCCGCAAAGCATCCGCTAACGCACGCTCATCGATGATGCCGCCCCGGGCACAGTTGATAATCCGCACCCCTTCTTTCATCATCGCTATCTTCCCTGCGTCGATCATGTGGTGCGTCTCTTTTGTTAGCGGTGTGTGGACTGTGATAAAATCGGCTGCTCGAATGGCCGAATCGAGATCCGATTTTTGTACACCGAGGCTCTGTGCCCGATCTTCGGTCAAAAACGGATCGTACCCTAGCACCGTCATGCCAAAGACCTTGGCACGCTTTGCCACTTCCGTGCCAATGCGACCCATTCCAAGAATGGCGAGGGTCTTTCCGCGAAGTTCGACGCCCACCCACTTTTTTCGATTCCAGTTGCCCGCGAGCAAGTCCCGATTGGCCGCCGGAATGTGGCGTGCAAGGCTGATCATCATGGCGAAGGTGTGTTCGGCGGCGGCAATTGTGTTGCCGTCCGGCGCATTAATGACGAGAATGCCACGGCGCGTGGCAGCCTCGAGATCGATATTGTCGACACCGACACCAGCTCTGCCAATCACCTTCAACCGCTTCGCAGCAGCAATCACCTGCTCTGTGACAGTCGTCTGCGAGCGGACGACGAGTGCGTCCGCGTCTGCAATCGCAACAAGCAACTCAGATGGAGAAAGTCCCGTCTGGACATCGACAGTGGCATCAGGCAAGGTCGACAACACATCAATACCAGCGCTTGAAATGTCATCCGTTACAAGAATTTTCGTCGTCATTCGAATTCTCCTTACCACTCCGGCATGTACAGCAACGGCCGCTGAGACTTTTACGCAGAACGCGTCAAAGTGCCCAGGCGGCCGGCAACTGTATACATCGCACTCCCCTGTGGTCATTCCCACAATCCGCCAGTCATGCGACGTCCGTGTCTATCTGTACTCTCAATGCAACGATGAATCAAGAATAACACATGCGCTCACTTTCGCACAATACAGACTACTGTGGACCACTCGGATTCAACATGGGCAACGTGCATGAAAAAGTAGGCCGCGTCTTGGGCCTGCTTATAGCCATAAAGGGCTCAGTGTACTGGGTGCAGGTGCATGACCGTGATAGCGGCACCCTCGTAATTCCAGATTGATGGAGAGATATACGCGTTACTGGCCGATGGCCAATTCGTGTACTTGCTTGTGTTGTATTCATACCATGTCGCGCCATACATCAATGGAATGGTCGGCAATTGTTCGGCGACGATTTGCTCCACCTTATAGATGTCCTGTTTCTGACGAGCCGCGTTGGTCGTCTGAGCGAAATCTTCCAAAGCCTGATTTACGCCCGGGTTGTTAAACTGCATCCAATCGGCGTCTCCATGCGGATCGTAATTTTCCTGGTACACATAGTATGGATTTGGACCACCATAGGCTGCATTGATGGCCAATTGGAATTGATGGGACGAGAGTTGCGTTTGGTAAGCACTGTCCGTGACCTCGTGGACGTTGACCTGGATACCGACCTGCTTTAACTGGTTTGCGATGAGCGCAGCATCCGTGTCTTCGTCCGACCACCCGGATACAACAATCAGGGTAAAGCTGAGCGGTTTCCCACTCGGAGAGACAAAAATACCTTGAGCGTTCTTCTTATAGCCAGCCTTCTTCAACAAGGCGACAGCTCCGGCGGGATTATACGTAAACGATTTGTCCTGTGCCGGCAAGTTTGGATCTTGCCAAGAGCTCATGTTATAGGGAACGGCATCAGGTTCCGCCGGCTTGTCATAGCCATATTCGCCTTTGGTTGCAAGAACATTACGATTGATAGCCATACTCATGGCTTGCCGAACGACGGTCTGGCTTAAGAGAGGGTTTTTCAAATCAACGGACAAATTGAGGGTGACGCCAAGCGGGAACCAGTAATGGTTGTTCGGACTTTTTGCGGCGTAGGCCTGCTGGATACCGGGCATGAACACGGCGGTCCAATCGATTTGGCCTTGAATCATAGCCAGGTTCGCACTTTCATTAGAGTTGAAAGACGGGAAATTGAGCTCTGGAACAGGTGGTTTACCTCGATAGTAATTGGCGTTCGCCTTCAGCTTGTAATCTTGTGGAGAGAATGTGTCGAGAACATAGGGACCCGTGCCAATCGGTTTCGTGACGGTTACTTTTGTCGGATCGGTGATCTTGGACCAAATGTGTTCCGGCACAATGTACGTCCCTAAGACATACTCCAGACCAAACGGGATATTAGGGTGTTTAAATGTGAAGACCACGGTATCTCTACCCTTCGCAGCAACACTTGCAAGCTGCGTCCACACGCCGTTGGTGTCTGCCGAAGAGTACTTCTTCAATAAGTCAAAGGTGAAAACTACATCCTGTGACGTAAATGCCTGTCCATCTGTCCATTTCGCCTTCGGGTTGAGCGAGACGGTTAGGGTCTTATTGCCATTGCTCCATTTGTAGGAATCCCCCAGAACACTCCACATCTTCCCGGTCTGCGTATCATAGTAGAACAGCGTTTCATAGATGAATCCAAAGGTACCGTAGTCACTGGTGACCGCAAACGGATTAAAATTGTCCGCAAACGTTCCAGATGGAGTTGGTACAATCGTCAATGGTTGCCCTTGGCTCACGGCTGTCGATGCAGCCTTCACCGGTGCCACCGAAGCTGCTGCCGACTGTTGTGACGAACAACCAGCAAGTGCGCTGATACACCCAAGTGCAAGAACTGCAGAAACGCCTTTCTTCCAGGTAACCGTCATCACAATCCCTCCCAAATCATTGAAACCAGTAGAACGGTCCGTCTCTCACGGCTATCCAACGATGAACGAGAAGCGGGAACTCAGCGGAAACTTTATGACAGGAAGCATTCAGCGGTACAGAAGGCGACCGTTCAACAGCTTGAAGGTGGCTCACCTCCTCAAAGAGCGCATCTCATGAACCAAACCTCATGTATACGCTTTCCTTTAACTACAATGTGGATAGTCAAGTCGCATGCAGATCCCCCATGCTGTTTCACGCAACAGGAGACAACAGCTATTTAGATAACCAAGTCGAGATGGCCATCATTGCCTGTCAAACGGAAGCGCGACACCTTGTCTTGACAAACGAGTTCATAGTCTCCGAGAAACCCTTCGACAAGTGCCGCTCCATTTCCGTCCGTCTTTATCACGCATTCTGTGTGCCAGTCCTTTGTAATCAAGCGCTTAAGCACGTCATAGGACGGTTTTGGACTATTATCCTTTCGGATCAATCCTGCTGGCGCTCCTAGCCAAGCCCCGTGGTCACTAAACGACCAAGACGTAATGGCTTGCACCTGCGGATGTTCAAATAAAATCGTATACATTTCTTCAACTTCTCGCGCCTGACGTTCCTCGTACTCGGGTGTCGACGGCCATTCCGCAATCTGATAATCATTCAGATCCTCAATTTCAGGCGGCATCAAATGGCCGGATGTCAATGTGTTCTCTGTGAAATGAATAGGAACCCCAAAGTGCGAAAACCGCTCCAAAACTTCTTCGAGCTTCTCTCGCCCCCAATAACCTTGGTGTTGATGTGACTGGATTCCAATCGCGTCAATCGGAACCCCTGCATGGAGGCACCCGTCAATCAAAATCTCGTAATTCGTCGTCGTATTAAAATCATTTAATAGTAATGTCGCGCCGGGATTAGACGCCTTGGCCGCTGCAAAGACCTGTTTAATCAGTTCAATACGCCCAAGTTCCTTACAAATCCGGGTGATTCCATTGTCATACTTATCAAAGATCGGCATAATCACAACTTCATTGATCACGTCCCACATGTCGATGACGCCTTGGAAATTCGACACCTCTCGCTCAATTCTGGAGAGTTGGGCACGCAAGATTTGCTCGTTACTCATGTCCAAAAGCCATGGTGCTGTAACCGTATGCCAACAAAGAGGATGTCCTTTGACAATCACGCCCTTTTGCTGTAGCCATTCGGCAGCCCGCTTTAACGCCTCTGTCTGCGGCTTACCTTGTTCAGGCTCAAAACGCCCCCAATAAAACGGTAACGTGGCAAAATTGAATACCTCTAAAAATCTACTGATTTCCTCTTCCAAAAACGTAAGCTTCTCTTGCGGAACGCTTTGATTGACAAAAGGAACAACATCAAATATCCCGGCACCAAACAAAAAACTGTGGTTGATCTGCCGAACCCGTACCTCTTGATCCGCGATAGCAACCCCAGATCCATCGACGAGTCGAATGACACGCTTTCCCATACGATGTGCAAGACGATCATTCACTTGCTTCATGGAACCATGTCCCCCAATCCCTGCTCCCGCTTCAGGTACGCGGTTTCGTTCCATTCCCATTGGCAACCGTGTAACCGTTTACCCCCCCAACAAAATGCACATGTATTTGTTCGTCGAACAAACTTATGTTATGTCTATGATAAGTATTCAAACACGTCGACTCTATATGACCAATCGTAAAAAAATAGTCTTAATCAATTGTTTATTGAACTGAACGAACAGGCTCCGTTTGTTCGCTCATTTAACCTCCCCACAGCACGAGCGATAACCCTCCCCACCCCGATGATGTCGGGTCAATATAGGCGTTCATGAAAAGAACATCAGCCATCCCCGGCAAGTGCCAAAGATGGCTGATGTGGTCGCGAAACCGCTTTTGGTTTTGCCTTATACGTTGGTCAACGGCGTCACCATATCTGCTTCGATGAAGGTCTTGTGCAGCGCCTGTACTGCCTTTTCGACCAAATCTGCAGGGATGACACACGAAACCTTGATCTCCGATGTGCTCACCATGTGAATCGGCACCTGTGCGTCGCGAAGCGCAACAAACATCTGCGCGGCCACGCCCGGATTGCTAATCATGCCCGCACCGACGATGGACACTTTGGCAAGGGGTGCCTCGCGTTCAATTTTGCGAAACCGCAAGCTTGGCTGCAATGCCGAAACAACTTCTACGGCGCGACCGAGATCGGACTCATTCACCGTAAAAGACACATCAACCGCGACTTCGTCGACGACGCTTTGGACGATCACGTCGACATTCACGCCATTTTCCGCCAAAGACGAGAAAATCGCCGCCAGTGCGTGCTCCTCAAGTGGCACCCCAACAACTGCCAACCTTGCAACATGCCGTTCAAACGCAATGCCGGTCACTACGCGCCGGCCTTCCATCCGATTCTCTGTCATTGCCACGACGTTCGTTCCGTCCCCTTCCGTGAAACTAGAGCGCACGACCAACTGCACCGCAAAATGTTTGGCGTTTTCTACCGCGCGTGGATGCAAAACCTGGGCACCAAGGTTGGCCAACTCCAGCATTTCATCATATGAAATGTCATCCAACTTCTTTGCATTGGGTACGACGCGCGGGTCCGTCGTGTAAACGCCATCGACATCCGTATAAATTTCACAAACGTCCGCACCGAGTGCCGCAGCTAACGCCACTGCCGACGTATCCGATCCACCGCGGCCCAGCGTCGTCACCTCACCGTCGGCGATTCCCTGAAATCCCGTCACAATAGGCACAGTTCCGTTCGCAATCAAGTTTTGCAAGACCCTTGTATCGATCTGCGAAACACGCGCGTTGCCATGAACCGGTTCTGTCGCAATCCCTGCTTGCCATCCTGTGAGCGACTTGGCCTGTATGCCCATCGTCAACAACCGCATGGCGACCAAGGCTGCCGACACTTGCTCGCCTGTTGCAAGCAATTGATCCATTTCGCGCAGATCTGGGCTGTCGGCCAACTCGGCCGCCAAGTCGACCAATGCATCGGTGCTGTGCCCCATCGCCGACACCACGACGACCACAGCATGTCCCGCGCTCGCGGTAGACGCAATTCTATCCGCAACGGCGCGAATCCTCTCCGTGGATCCGACCGATGTGCCGCCATATTTCTGTACGACCAGCACGTTTCTCCACTCCCTGTTTCAAGCTACCCAACTATTTTATCTATCATACCGTACAACTGTGCATACGTGAAAGATCGGCGGACGTGTCGAAAGATGGAACCTTTCGATCCGCCGCCGATTCTCCCATCAAGACAAGCCGCACTGCTCTTTAACCAGTGCCAACTGTAGTCGTACTGCTGAAGGAGCCGTGCCGCCGCGCGACGCTCTCGCCTCGATCACGGCGCGTTCTGGCAACACATCATACACATCTTCCCGGATCAGCGGACAACGCGCCTGCATGTCCGTAAGTGCCAACCCGGCCAAATTCGTCCCCTTGCCAATGGCGTCGCTCACCAGTTGCCCGACCACGGCATGCGCTTCGCGGAACGGCAAACCGAGACGCACTAAATAGTCAGCGAGATCGGTCGCGTTGGAAAAATCAGAGGCAAACGCGCGAGCGAGTCGATCTCGCTTGATCCGCATCGTCTGAATCGAGCCGGCTAACAACTCCAATGCGGGGAGCACCGTGTCAACCGCGTCAAAGACGCCCTCTTTGTCCTCTTGCAAATCCTTATTATATGCCAGGGGCAAGCCTTTCAGAACCGTGAACAGCGCGATCAGGTGCCCGTACACGCGCCCCGTTTTACCACGCACCAACTCCGGAACATCCGGGTTTTTCTTTTGCGGCATAATGCTCGATCCGGTCGCGTAGGCGTCGGATAACTCAATCCAACCAAACTCTTCGCTTGACCACAATACGAGTTCTTCGCACAAGCGAGACAGATGCGTCATCATGGTCGCACAGGCAAACAGGAGCCCGAGTAAATAATCGCGATCGGATACGGCGTCCAGAGAGTTTTCATAAAGGCGGGAGAAGCCAAGTTCCTCTGCGACTGCCTCTCGCGAAATGGGAAAGGTCGTTCCGGCCAGTGCAGCCGCTCCAAGTGGCATTTGATCGATCTCGTCGAGAACCCCACGCAATCGCCGTTCGTCGCGTAGAAGCATCCATACGTACGCCAGGAAATGATGTGCCAACAAGATGGGTTGCGCACGTTGCAAATGCGTGAAACCTGGCACGATGACGTCGAGATGCGCTTCCGCAGCCTCCACAAGCGCCTGCTGTAACTTGCGCACGCCGTCAATCAGCGCCTTGACCGCATCACGGGCCCACAAATGCATGTCCAGCGCAACCTGGTCGTTACGGCTACGCGCCGTGTGGAGCTTGCCTGCCACCTGGCCGATGCGCTCAGTGAGGATGCGCTCGACGTTCATATGCACATCCTCATCGTCGAGGCGGAACTCGATCTGTCCCGCCTCGTAATCCCGCAAAATGCCTTCCAGACCGTCTATGATACTCCGACTCTCCTCCGGCGTGATGATGCCGGAGGTGGCCAGCATGCGAGCGTGAGCGATCGATCCCCGGATGTCGTATGGCAATAGCCTGACATCAAACCCGATAGACGATGTATATTGCAGAACCAGTTGATTGGTATCTTCGCTGAAGCGACCGCCCCACAACTTCATGCCGTCGTCTCCACCTCATCTTTACTGAGGACCGAAACGGAGCTATCGACAAGCTCGGCAGACGGGCCATTCGCCTGATGCAACGCTGCGTACACCGATGTCGGTAGGCCGAACAACGAAATGAAACCGACGGCGGCCATGTGGTCAAATTTGTCCCCAGTTTCATAGGTGGCGAGATCGTGCCGATAGAGTGAATATGGAGACTGTCTTCCCGTCGCCTGAGCCTGACCCTTGTACAATTTGACGCGCACGTCCCCTGTCACATGCTTTTGCGTCGCGTCGATAAAGGCATCGAAAGCCTGTTTGAGCGGCGAGAACCAAAGGCCGTTATAGATGAGCTTGCTGTACTCCAGTTCCAGCCCCATCTTATACTGCAATACCTCACGTGTGAGTGTTAAATGCTCCAGCTCTTGGTGAGCCATGATGAGAACCCGTCCCGCAGGAGACTCGTAAACCTCGCGCGATTTGATGCCAACCAATCGATTTTCCACGTGATCGATCCGGCCAACGCCGTGCTTTCCACAGATTTGATTGAGTTGCTGGATGAGCTCGGCAAGCGGTAGCTGCTGGCCGTTAAGCGCGATTGGCACGCCTTCGGCAAACGAAATCACGATTTCCTCGGGTTCATTCGGTGCTTGCTCGGGTGCAACTGTCCACTCAAACGCCCCCTCTGGCGCAGCCTGCCATGGATCTTCGAGAACACCACACTCAATCGCGCGGCCCCACAGATTGGCATCAATGCTAAAGGGATTGTCGAGATTGACGGGAATCGGCACATTGTGTTGTGCAGCGTAACGAATTTCGTCGTCCCGCGTGAATCCCCATTCCCGCACAGGCGCCACGACCTTTAATTGCGGGTTGAGGGCGTTGATGGATACTTCAAAGCGAACCTGGTCGTTGCCCTTTCCCGTACAACCGTGCGCGACGGCGACCGCTCCTTCGCGCACCGCCACCTCGACCAGCAGTTGTGCGATGAGAGGGCGTGACAACGCAGATGCAAGCGGATATTTGCCTTCGTAAAGGGCATTCGCCTTTAAGGCCGGCGCGATGAATTCCTTCGCAAATCGCTCTTTGGCGTCAATCCGATACGACTTCACCGCTCCTACTTGGATGGCTTTCGCCTGCGTCAAGTCTAAATCTTTGCCCTCGCCAACATCGACGCACATGGCGATGACATCATAGCCATAGTGATCGCGAATCCATGGAATGGATACGGATGTATCGAGACCTCCGGAATATGCAAGTACGAGTGTTTCAGCCATTACAAGTCCTCCCCGAACGCGCCTGCATCTGCCATGGTTGCGGCCAGCACGGCTTTTTGCGCATGTAATCTGTTTTCAGCCTGGTCAAAAATGATGGAGTGCGAGCCGTCAATAATCTCCGGTGCTACTTCTTCTCCGCGATGGGCTGGTAAGCAGTGCATAAAGACATAATCCGCTTTGGCATATGCACACAATTCTGCATTGACTTGATAACCTGCAAACCGCTCTAAACGCTCTTCGGCTTCTGCCTCGTCGCCCATCGACACCCAGGTATCGGTATAGATGACATCTGCGTCGGCAACGGCCCGCTCTGGGTCGGTCGTGACCAATACTTGTGTGCCGCTTTGCACCGCGTGGAACTTGGCTTCTTCAACAACCGCCTGCAACGGCCCGTACCCTGCTGGCGTCGCTACGCGAATATTCATGCCGAGCTTTGGAGCGAGTTGCAACCAAGAGTTTGCCAAGTTGTTGCCATCGCCGACATAGGCGACCGTGACTCCCTCAAGGCGACCCTTATGTTCCAGAATCGTGAGCGCATCCGCCAGCAACTGACACGGATGAAATTCGTCCGTGAGTCCATTGATGACCGGCACAGTCGCACAGTCCGCAAACTCCTCGACATCGGCTTGCCGATAAGTACGAATCATGACGCCGTCAACATAGCGCGACATGACCTGCGCCGTGTCCGAAATCGGCTCGCCGCGCCCAGTTTGCAATTGGCTTCCCGGCAAAAACAACGCATGCCCGCCCAGTTGCAGCATACCTACTTCAAACGAGACCCGCGTACGAGTCGAGGATTTATCGAAAATCATACCGAGTGTCTTCCCAGCTAGCAGGGTGTGCGTAAAATGCGTTTTCTGCGCTTCTTTAAGGAGTCCGGCAAGGTGAACCAAGTTGCGAAGATCTTCACCGCCAATATCACTGAAGTGGAGCAAATCTCTGCCGGCCATCACCCGGTGTGACGCCCATAATGCGTTTTGCAGCCGGACCGACAGATAATTAGAGCCCAAGGGCACAACTGCAGACGATCCGCGCCCTACAGCGCCGTTCATATCCCACACTGCCACAGCCGAAAACTCCTTCCCACTCCATATCGTTGTCGCATCTCTCTCATGTTCTAGCGAAATTGCGTCTCTGTATTATTATACACACGAATGTATATATATCAATCGCTTGTACGCTTAGATTTACAATTCGTTCATCATAAAAGGCCACCCAGCCGGGTGGCCTTTATAGACAGGGACCAACGCAAATTATTCCGTCGCGATGTCCTGATCTGTAATTTCATGAGCAGGTTCAATCATCAAGAAGTGCAACGCTGGATTATCAATGAAGCGCTGTAAACCGCGAGCCGTTTCTTGCTGTCCGTAGCGTCGCAACTCCAACTGATAGGCGCCAAGCAATTCAACGATGTCATTCCTGCCTTGGGCATCAAGCACGCGCAAGGCAACCTTGGCTCCCTTCGCAATCCGCCGGCGCAGAGCTGTTTCGGTCAGTCCCATTGCCGGATCGTGCCGGAGATACACGCGTCCACCCGTCATGCCAGAACAGATCCATGGTCCTGGATCTCCGAGGACCACCGCACGGCCGCCTGTCATGTATTCGAAGGCGAAACCCTTGATGTTCGCCCGGTTGCCAATGTGCGAGTGATGGTCCCGCACCGGTTCCGTAAGCTCGCCACCAATCACAATGTCGGCCCCAGACAAACGGATTCCCGCGCGTGCATCTGCATTGCCCTGAACGATAAACAGTCCGCTTGCAGCCCCGTATGCCAACCCTTTGCCGACAGAACCGCCGCGCCAAACACCATCGGCACACAGCCCTTTTAAGACAACGACTTTGCCGCCGAAGGCTGTTTTGGCCACGCCGTCCTGCGCGCCGCCGAGCGCGACGGATGTCATGCCGGTCGTATGGTAGGCCGCAAATCCCGCACCAGCGACACCTTCGTGCACAATCGGACCGACGTCACCGCCTTGGCCAGCCCGAACGCTCTCTCCGCTCACCCGTGTACCCAAGGCGCGCGGTACCGCGCGAATCGCCTTTACCTGTGCGCCAACCGTCGCGACAATACCATCGGTGCCAGTCGCCGCCCCGATCGCCGCGACATCCTGTATCACATCGCCATACGCCTCTTCAAAGGTACGTGCCTTGACGACACAACCCTTTCCGAGATGCTCCTCGCTTACGCGCAACAGCCACGAAGTATCAAGGCGAGCGTCGCGATGAAGCTGGACGAGCAAGTCGCTGCGCCCAACGAGATCCTGCGTCCGACTTGCGCCGAGCTTGCGGGTCAATTCGCCAACATGTTGGCCGACGGCCGTAAAGAACGTGACCAACTGCGCAACTGCCGAATCGAAGTCGCGCGGCTCAAAAGCCTTCAGCCCTTTCGCATGCGCTTCTTCGAGATCGTGCATCTGCGTTGCAATGCCAACGTGGCACGTGTCTTTGTGGCACGCGCGACAAGCGGTACATCCAATGGCAACCATGGCCATCGTGCCAAAACCGACGCGATTGGCTCCGAGCAAAATGGCCTTCATCACATCGTGCCCTGACTTGATGCCACCGTCTGCCCAAATTTCAACGACATCGCGCAATCCAGCTTCACATAAAGCCTCATGCGCCAACTTTACGCCGATTTCCATCGGTAAGCCGACGTGCCGAATCGCATGCGATCTCGCCGCACCCGTGCCACCGTCGAAACCGGAGAGCGTGATGACATCCGCCCCCGCCTTCGCGATGCCCACCGCGATGGTACCGATATTTGGAACAACCGGCACCTTAACCGAAACTTTCGCATGTGGGTTGATTTCCTTCAATTCGTAAATGACCTGCGCCAAATCCTCAATCGAATAGATATCGTGGTTGTTTGACGGCGAGATGAGATCGACGCCAGGTGTTGCATTGCGCGCATTCGCAACCTGCACCGTGACCTTGGATCCCGGCAAGTGCCCGCCTTCTCCAGGCTTTGCTCCTTGACCAATCTTGATCTCCAGCACATAGGCACCGTTGCAGAGATCTGCATTGACACCAAAGCGCCCAGACGCAATCTGACGCCCGCGATTGCGCGGATACTTGTCAAGCAGGTCTTTAATTTCACCGCCCTCGCCGTTCAGGCAGACGATGTTCATCCGGTAGGCCGCTTCAGCGTATGCTCGATAGGCCGTTTCATTTTGCGACCCAAACGACATCGAGCTGATGACGATTGGATACGCATGGCCATCGACCGTCGTATCGATCTCGCCCTCCACCTGTGCCAAATCCTCGCGGAAACCTAGCAGATGACGGATCGACAACGGATTATCCCCTTCAAACTGGGCCAATTTCGCCACAAAGTCTTCGTAAGGGACCGTGCCATCGGCAACCGACCCGGCAGATTTCCAGATGCGCGGATACAGTTGGAACAGCTTGTTTGGACGAACGCTCTTGCGATCCGCCGCCGCATACCAGGTTTGACGCAGTTCCGACAAGGCTTCCATGCGAGCGAACGTCAGGCCGGCGTTGTCTGACCCACAGAAATTCGGAATAGCAAGATACTGGCTGACTTGATCCGACAGCCCAATGGCACCAAACAACCGCTCATAGCCGCGTACTTCGTGGATGCCAAGCGTCGAGATAACTTTCTCAACACCTTTGGTCAACGCCTTATACAAATTTTCTACAGCTTGCAAATCGCCCTTAGACGCGGCCAGTTCCCACATGAGATACGGCACAACCGCGTCTGCACCGAGTCCAAGCGCAACCATAATGTCATGTAAGTTGCGCAGGCCGCCGCTGCGCAGGATTAAGCTGCAACGCCGCCGCAAGTGCTCGCCCTTTTCCTTCGCCGCCGGCCGTAATAACGCGCGATTGACGGCTGCCGTGACGAGGAAAGGATCAATATGTTGTCCGCGCTTAAACTGGAGGCGGTCGTCGAGCACAATCGCATTGGCACCTGCCTGAACGGCCTCTAACGCCTCCAGTTCAAAACGCGCCAGCGCAGCCGAGACGGACTCGCCTTCTTCGCGGTGAATCAAAATTTCAACTGTGCCGTTAGGACTCGTGTGCAACATGGCCAAAGCGTCTTCGTAGCAAACCGTCCCGAACCGGTGTGCCAGGTTTTGAATCTCCTGATACTCGACACCATAAGCCTCCGGCAACTCTTCAAGCAGAATGGGCGCCTGAACCTCGACTCGCGGCGCTTCGCGATACAAGCCGTCGAACGACGGACGTCGCCCAAGCACGGCTCGCGTGCTAAAGTGTTCAATTTCGCGCTCGCGATCGATAGCAGGGTTGGTGACGACCGCGACCGTTTCGTGTAAGAAGTCGGACAATAATGTCGCCTCTTCCGACAGCGCCGCCAGTGGGCTGTCAAAACCGAGCGATTTAATGGGTTCTGCCCCGGTTTGCAGCTCTTGCTCAATGAGTTTGATGTCGTCATCGCGGAAGCCAAACGCTAACATGCGAATGTCGAGCGGGCGGTCGTCGCGCTTCGGATGCGCCACATCTGACTTCACGCCGTAGGGAACCGCAAAATGAAGATTGCGGTGCTCGCCGCGGAAGTCAAAACGCTGCTTGGCAGCCGCCAGCACTTCCTGTTGCAACTCGTCGTACGAATACAGCTTTGCTCCGGTTTCCGTCCATTTGACGCCCACTTTCTCGCCTGGTGCCAGCGGCTTGGGCTCAGCGACCCAGGTCGATTGTGGGACGATGCCTTGCTCCGAGGCGAAAAAGTATGCACGCTCCGTCTCGATCAACCACATGGGACGCAGTCCCAACGCGTCTACGCTATAGACAGCCGCATTGCCGTGCCGCATGATGACGCCGGCAGGCCCTTGCGCAAAAGGCCCCCAAAGCGACCGAAAATACATATACAAGTCCGACAATTCGTCTGACATATGTTTGATTTCATTGACAATTGGCGGAAAGATGAGCTCCGCCGCTTCAAACAACGACCAATCGCGAGTCGAGACGAGCGACAACAGCGTCCGGTCCACCATCTGCGAGTCGCTGAACTCCGGCCGCAAGGGAACGTTGATCATCTTCGACTCCGTGTAAAAGCGCAAAATGGTGTTGATTTCACCGTTATGCCCAATGCTTGAGAACGGCTGCACACGCGGGAACGACGTCGTCGTATTTGTCGAGTAACGCGTGTGTGCAAGCACAAACACCGAACGGAAAAGCGGGTTTTGCAAGTCTTGATAGAATTTGTACAGCGTTTCGTCGTTACCGATAACTTTGTATACAACCTGCGAATGCGACAAAGATGCGACGTGTGTGCCAGGTAGCTCATCGATAACCGCGAATGCATCGTGCAAGCGGGCGTCATCAGGCGTACCTGAACGCCCAGCAATCTGCACAAACCGCGGACATACAGCCTTCGCCATAGGTCCCAATGCGGTCTCGTCTGTACCGTCTTCGATTTGCACAAGCACTTCGAGGTTCTGAGCGGCCAATTCGGCCAATACTGCCTCTACAGAGCCGGTTGCTTTGTCAACCATAAAGTGACCGACAAAGAAATCATCCTCGTAAGCGAGGCGTGGGTTCAGCCCTGCACCTTCCAGCCGCGAAGCCCACAGCGCCCGCGGAATGTCGAGCAGTAGACCGCAGCCATCCCCCTCACCCTGTACGTAACCTGCGCGGTGACGCATGGCGCGAAGGGCGTCAAGTCCATTGCGAACCGTTTCGTATGAAGGTTGTCCCGATTTCTCAATCTGCGAGAAAATGCCACAGGCATCATGTTCGCGTCGAATGTCCATGGACAATTTGTCGAAATCCACTTGCGCCACTCCTTTTAGCATAATATTTTGACACTATCTCTTTCTGTTCGTCAATGCGCCGTCGTGGAATTTTTAAAAAACTACTGTGAAACATTATACGGTTTCTTGAATAATCATGCTATCCCGTGTTATAAAATAAATGCAATGTGAGAGGAGGGTCCGGAAATGGAGATCCGGAAAGCGACCTCGACGGATGTAGAAGAGATGCAACAACTCATCCAGCAGTTCGCAGATATCGGCCTTATGCTGCCAAGAACGATAAAATCACTGTGTGAACATTTGCAGTGTTTCACCGTCGCCGTCGAAGACGGCAAAGTTATCGGTGTTGCCGGCTTACATGTGCTGTGGACGGATCTCGCTGAAATCCGCTCGCTCGCCGTCGCACCGGAAGCGCACGGTCGCGGCGTCGGACGCCAGATGGTTACCGCACTATTGCAGGAAGCGGAACATTTGGGCATCGCACAGGTACTGTCGCTCACTTACCAAACGGGCTTTTTCGAGAAGCTCGATTTCCATATCGTGCGGAAAGAAAGTTTGCCGCATAAAGTGTGGAAAGACTGCATTTACTGCAATAAATTCTACCATTGCGACGAAGTGGCGATGGTTTACTATACCAGTCACCATCAAGTGCTGCGGCCGGCGCGGGAAGCCTGACGGACAGCGTCTGCCAAGCTTAACTACAACTGACGACACAGGGAAAGAGTTAGCGATAGTATAACAAATGCATGAAAAGCGCGAAAGTGCATACAGGCATGGCCAACTGGCCATGCCTCATTG
This sequence comes from Alicyclobacillus hesperidum subsp. aegles, assembly GCF_027923525.1. NCBI lineage: Bacteria > Bacillati > Bacillota > Bacilli > Caryophanales > Alicyclobacillaceae > Alicyclobacillus > Alicyclobacillus hesperidum. Next base: position 154,475 of record NZ_BSBJ01000007.1, read on the forward strand.
TATCGTGTCAAACCACCTTCGCGATACTGGAAATCGCATCTTCAAACAACGTCAGGTGTGAATCATCTATCACGAGCGGTGGCACAATCCGAATCCGTTTCGGCCCGCAAACCGTCACCAGCAAGCCGCTATCGATCGCTGCTTGCCGCCATGCTTGGGCATCAGGCACGTCGAAGCCCCACATCAAGCCAAGCCCCGTGACATTGTCATAAGAATTGTGCAAAATGCGTTGAATCCCTGCCCCCATGCGCCGAACGTGGGCTAAAAACGCCGGATCGGAAACCGTGTCAACCACGTAATTCGCCACGGCCATTGCAAACGGGTTGCCGCCGAATGTCGAACCATGCATACCGGGCGTGAACGCGGAAGCGATCTCCGACTTTGCGAGAATGGCTCCGGTGGGAATGCCATTGCCAAGCCCTTTTGCCATGGTGATGATATCCGGTTCAATGCCGAACTGTTCGTATCCAAAAAATGTACCCGTTCGGCCTACACCCGTTTGCACTTCGTCGACAATAAGAAGCCCCCCAACCTCCCGCAGGCGCAGGGCAAGGCGCTGCAGAAAGTCCGTAGCGACCGGCTGTACTCCGGCCTCTCCCTGCACAACCTCGACGATGCACGCAGCCACTGTCTCATCAATGCTTTCGATCACGCCTTCGTACGAATTCGCAGTCTCAAATCCTGGCACCAAAGGACTCATACCTTCGCGGTACTTCGCATTCGCCGTGACCGACAGGGAACCCATCGTACGACCGTGAAAACCGTTGGGCAGACCGATGACACGCGTTTTTTGCGGTTGTCCAGAGACGAACTGATATCTGCGCGCCAACTTAAGCGCACCCTCATTCGCTTCGGTTCCGCTATTGACAAACATCGCTCGATACGACGTCCTTGTGGAAGCGAGCCGCGCCAACTTCTCGGCAAGCGAAACCTGCCCCTCAATCAGAAACAAATTGGAGGTATGCAGAAGCGTCTTCGCCTGTTCTGCAATCACGCTCGCAAGTCCTGGATGCGCGTGTCCGAGATTACAGACCGCAATGCCAGCTGTGAAGTCCAGAAAGCGCCGACCATCGCGATCGTATAAAAATGCGCCGTCGCCTCGCACAAAAGCAAGATCGCGCTTTCCATAGTTCGGAAAAAGGACGTCGTCTGCCAATTCCATCATCGTCACTTCCCGCTTCATATCGTCACTCCTTTTGGATAACGGTCGCCAGCAGTCTCGTACCGTTACGTCGCGGGCGATTTGCGGCGTCGGCTAGCACAGCTGCCGAGACGCTCTCTTTGTCGCGTCCATCGACGACCCAAACCTCGCCCACGCCCTGCCGCGCGGCATACAACATGGCATTCACTTTTGGAATCATGCCTGCCGTAAACGATCCCGCCAGCAACAAATCCTCAAGCTCAGCCGCTGTCGTTTCCATCAGCAGATCGCCGGTTTCGTAGTTGCGGTATACGCCGGCGACATCGGTAAGGAAGACGAGCCGCGCGGCATTCATGGTTTGTGCGACATGCGCAGCCACAGCATCCGCGTTCAGGTTGTAAAACGCTCCCGCGGAATCTCGCCCGAACGGCGTTAAAAGCGGCACAAAACCGTGCCGACAAGCCTCTCTCACACGCGACGAATCAATGCTCGACACTTCCCCGGTGCGTTCGGCACCGATGTCCCGGGCCTGTACAGTCCACCCGTCGGTCAAAGGCGAGACGGGTATGCCCGCACCCGAAAGAGCATCTGCCAGTTCGCTGTTACAAGTCTGTAAAGCGGCGACGACGTGATCGATGGCTTCGACCGTAGTCGCACGAAGACCGCGAATGAAAGGTAACTGTATGCCGTATGCCGTGAGCCGCCGCGTGATGGCAGGGCCTCCGCCATGAACGAGAATGGGATTCCATCCCCGGACCAACGCCCCATGCAACGCGGCGGCTAAAGCTTCTGTTCCTTGTCCATCGAGCGATCCGCCCAGTTTCACAACGACGTTCATGCAATCACCTCATGTCCACAACGAGGTCCCAGTTAGTCCCGTGGTCTCGTCGAAGCCACACATCAGATTGGCATTTTGCAGAGCTTGGCCGGCCGCTCCCTTGCCTAGATTGTCTATGGCCGAGAAGACTTGCAAGATGCCGGTACGTTCGTTCCACGCGACAGACACTTGACAATCGTTCGTGCCGGCGACCGATTTGATGTGCGGCACATGACCGGGTGGAAGGACGTCGACGAAAGGCGCCGACTCGTAAAATGACGCATACCGTGCATGAATATCCGCCGCTAAATCGGGATCGAGCGCGACATATGCCGACACAAAGATGCCACGTGGTATCGGTAGCAACTGCGTCGTCAAAAGAATCCGAAAGACACCGTCGAGCCCCTGCTCGATTTCGGGTGTGTGTTGATGCGCCCCAACCCGGTATGGGTAAAAGTCGTTTGCCAATTCCCCTAACTGCAGGTTTTGCTTCGCCGCACGCCCCGCGCCTGTGGCACCAGATTTGGCGTCGATGGCAACGGGGCCAACGCGTTTGCTCTTCACCCAGTCAACAAGTGGCCGCAGGGCCAATATGGCAGCCGTCGCATAGCACCCTGGGTTAGCAACCAAACTGGCCGCGCTCACGTCCGCGCGATTCAACTCCGGTAAACCATAGACAGCGCGTGCCAACACGTCATCGGCCACCGGTTCACGTTGGTACCATGTTCGATACACATCGCCTGGCAAGCGCAAATCGCCAGACAGATCAATGACCCGCGCGCCCCTGCGGGCCAGTTCAACGGCGATCGCGCCAGATTCACCAGAAGGTAGCGCGACGAAAGCGAGATCGCACGACTCCGCGCAAGCGTCAGCGGAGAATGCCGAAACAGGCGGCAGTTTGGACAGCCGCCGCAAGTGTGGCAAGGCGTCGCCGATGGGGCCTGTGTGGGCGCCGGAACCCGCAAGATAGGTGATGTCCATGTAGGGGTGTTGCGCGAGCAACCGGACGAGTTCCATGCCCGCGTAACCTGTCGGGCCGACGATGCCGACGCGTACGCGCTGTTGCTCCATGTATAAACATCCTCCATTCTGTATTTATATTCATTATAGCTTAGGGAGAATGGAAAGAGAAGTTGGAAATCAGGCGGGATAGGCGCCCACCATCAGAATATCTGTGCGGATGCCCGTATCGGCGGGCATTTGTCCTAACATTTCATGCACTAACTTCGGAGGAGGGATTTCTGATGGGTGTATTCGGTGGATATACGAGATGGGCAGTCGTGTTTTTGATTATCTTTGTACTCTTTTTCCTGTTGTGCCCGGCATACGGATATGCCGTAGGGGCTCCGGTAGGCACGGTTGCCTACACAGAGTACGACACCATCACGCAGACTGGCTACATGTATGAAGGCTATGGCACGTATGACGGCTACAGCAGTCCGCATGATGGTGACGTAGAGAGTAGCAGTTTGTAATGCCGACTTGTTATGAACATATATAGTTAAAACCATAAAAATGTTTCCGGACAGCCGCCTGCGATGGCATACGCCATCGTCCGGCGGCCATTTTGTGTTCGAGGCGAGCCTGGACGAGCAACTTCATTATTGCTCCCTAAGCGATTGGTTCCTAAACCAAACACAATCCCAAAGGGCTTCAACAGGTCAGAGGTTGGGAGCGATTTGACGAAAATCACATTGTAATCATATCGGAAAACACTATAATAACCATGTTGTTATTTATTTTAGTTAGGAGGTTGACGGATGTGGCGAAAACAGAGTCAAACATTCTTCAATTAGACGCCTTTGGCTACGCCGCAGAGAAAGAAATCAATGGCGCGCCAAGAATCCAGGCCAGTGTTGTTCTTGTGAGTTTACTGCTGCTTGTTGCGGGAGCTCTTTACCTCGGCCGAGTTGTTACAGTTTCACAAGCTTTCATATATTTGATTTCCGGCGTGCTCGGCCTCGGTCTATATCACGCCCACTATGGGTTCACCAGTTCTTTCCGAAGATTTCTCGTGCATGGTCGAGGCGTCGGTCTTCGTGCGCAAATGGTGATGTTTCTTATCGCCAATCTTTTATTCCTGCCACTTTTGATTCAAGGTCATGCACTGGGGCACGCGATTACAGGCTACGTTTCACCTGTTGGATTGTCGGTTCTAATCGGATCTTTTCTCTTTGGCATCGGCATGCAACTGGGCGATGGCTGCGCATCCGGCTCCCTATATCACACCGGTGGTGGTGATTTTCGCGGCATCTTGGCCATCGCAGGTTTCGTCATTGGATCTGTTTTAGGTACCATCAATTTTACGTGGTGGATGGCAACGCCTCACTTTCAACCGGTATCTTTCCTTCATACGTTTGGGATCGTCGGTGGATTTGCGTTTAACCTTCTTCTCATGGCGATTGTCTTTGGGGTTACGTGGTTCGTCGAAAAGGCACGCCGTGGTCAGGTTGAATCGTTTACGAAGGTGGCTGGTGGCTTTTCCTTCTCCAAAGTATGGCGCGGCCCATGGTCATGGATCGCCGGAAGCGTATTACTAGCCTTCGGCAACGCCGCCATCTTGTTACTATCGGGAAAACCGTGGGGTGTCACCTCTGCTTTTGCACTATGGGGTGCAAAACTTGCACGCCCAATTGGCATTCCAGTCACACACTGGGGCTACTGGACCACCCCAGCGAACGCAGCCGCGCTCAACGCCCCTTTGTCACACGACGTCACGACCGTCATGGACGTTGGCATCGTGATTGGCTCGCTCTTAGCAGCCGGCCTTGCTGGCAAGTTTCCGCGTCGCTACTTTCATGCAATTCCACTCAAGATGGCGATTGGCGTTTTGATCGGCGGCGTATGCATGGGCTATGGTGCACGCATCGCGTTTGGCTGCAACATCGGTGCCTTTTTCTCTGGTATCGCATCATTTAGCTTACATGGCTGGGAGTGGTTCCTCGGGGCTCTCATCGGCAGTGCTGTCGGAATCGTCATCCGACCTTACATCGGTTTAAGCAAGGAATAATCACCATGCAAAAAGGCTGTCCCAAAGCGCAACTTCGGGGACAGCCTTTTTGACCTATCTGCATTGTATGCCTACACTACGCTTACTCGACGCACTCAGATCCGTATTAACCGTGCACAGCGGAAAACCCGGGTACTCCATCAAAGGTGTACAGATTCTCCGTCTTAATCACATCAAATCCCGCTTCGACGATCCGCCTTTGCAACTCGACGACTTCGCTCCGTTCCACGCTTGCTCCATCGGGCTTGCGGAACCGACACCGCCAGTGATCTGTACAAAATGTCTCAGGAAGGCCATTTGGCCACACTTTGATACCACGGTTGGTCATCACTTCAAGCCGGAGATCGCCCACGCGGACGGTGCTTAATTGCTCGCCGAGATCGTTCGGGCTGCCTGGTTGCCAGTCCAAAAAGACATCGACACCAACCAATTGCTTGTTCGCCTTAGGCGCTGGATGCCACGCGCGATGGGCAATGGCCGCATCTTCGCGGTAAGACACTGGCTTTAACACCTTTGGCTGTTGGCCAAGCCGCGCGATGACAGCGTCAGCAAACTCCGTTGTGCCAACCAGCTGGTTGCTGACGCCTTCGCGGAAAATATCACGGGTATGCACGCCGTCTTCTATCGTTCGCAACCAAGCCTGATGTACGCGCTCGGCCACCGAAGCCTGGCCAATGTGAACCAACATCATCACGGACGCCAGTAACAGCCCGGATGGGTTCGCGACGTTCTGGCCAGCAATGTCGGGCGCAGAGCCGTGGATAGCTTCAAACATGGCAAAACCGTCGCCGATGTTTGCAGACGGCGCCAAGCCAACCGATCCTGAAATTTCAGCCGTCACATCAGACAAAATATCGCCATACAGGTTGGGCATGACGACGACATCAAACCGCTCTGGAGTGTTGGCCAGGCGAGCTGCGCCAATGTCGACAATCAGCGTTTCATGCTGTAAGTCCGGGTATTCGGCCGCGATTTGGTCAAACACCTTGTGAAACAGCCCGTCTGTCAGCTTCATGATGTTATCCTTGACGAAGCACGTGACCTTTTTGCGGCCATTTGCGCGGGCGTAATCAAAAGCATAGCGGATGACGCGCTCCGAACCGGGTTGCGTAATCAGCTTGAGGCACTGATAAACCTGGTTCGTTTGGCGGTGCTCAATGCCCGCATACAAGTCTTCTTCGTTTTCGCGAATGATCACCAAATCCATCGTTGGATGCTTGGTTTCAACAAACGGACTGTACGCAATGGTCGGGCGGACATTCGCGTACAAGTTCAAAGCCTTTCGCATGGTGACGTTCAGACTTTTGTACCCGCCACCTTGTGGTGTCGTGATGGGAGCCTTCAGAAATACCCTCGTGCGGCGAAGGCTATCCCAAGCACCGGGATCCATCCCCGTGTCCACGCCACGCTTGTACACTTTCTCTCCGATCTCGACTGTTTCTATATCCAATTCCGCACCAGCTGCCTCCAACACGCGCAGCGTCGCACTCATGATCTCAGGACCAATACCATCTCCATACGCGACTGTGATCGGTGTTTTCGCCATTCTCAAAACTCCTTTTTTAGCTCAAACCTGAATTTCTGCCTTCACGCCTTAGTATTGAGACCAAACTGTGGGTTGGCACACCTGTACGACGCACCCTTTATCATGCCCTGCAAAACATACAGATCATGTTCCGGTTGCGTCAGCAAAAGATTCTCTCCGGTAGAAAGTGCAACCAGGTTTCCGCGTGCATAACCTGCTTTTAGGCAATACAAAATCGCATGAACGGATAAACCAGCGCGACGTCTACCAAGCTTTATGATCCCTTTACCAAGCCATGATAGATAGCTAAATGCCGTGTCATCCTTAGGTTGCCAATCGAAAGAAAGTATATCATAGTTGCCAACCAGGATAACAAGCCGGACTTTTTTACTTTATACGGTTGAGTAATGCCTGCAACTCGGAGACAATCAGCGATTGATACTCGGTTCCCTCACCATAGCGTCGCATCATCTCGCTTCTTGCACGTGTAAGGCTGTCCTGATAATCTGGCGCCGATCGATCCGGATGTTTGTTTTTAAAATCCACCATGACTTCTTGTATATAGCTGGGTCGTGGCCCCCACTTTCCTAGGATCTCGCCGTTTTCCCGCACGAATAGCACAATCGGGATCGAACGCCCGCCCATCGTCAAAAAATGAGTGTCAACGAGTTCAAAATGTTCCTCTAACACAAGAATTTCAACCGGAATGGCGGCTTCCTCCATAAGACGAAGGACCACTGGCACGTTCCGCACAACATCACCACACCAATCCGCGCCAATGATGATGCAATGTAAACCTGTCGCTGTCTCAGACAAACCGCCAAAAAACTGTCTACTTTCCGCTGATGGCCACGTAAACTGATTATACCAACTCGTAAATGCATCCTGGTTGCGGGTCATGCCGGTAATGAAATCTTGCGGCGACAGACCCTTCCCAATGTAGCCAGCCATATTGACACTCATGCATCCCGACCTCCCAAGCAAATTGTACAGAATCGTGCAGCCGAGCACCAACATGTGTGAAATGTGTTCCAATCTCATGTGCTGTTTGGAACAGTATGATAAAACAAAGAGCCTCTCGGACAATACCGAGAAGCCCTCTGCTCAGTCAGGTTTTCCCTGAATCAAGTATGGCGCGTCCGGAGGGATTCGAACCCCCGACCTCTGGCTCCGGAGTTCTAAGAAATATAGAATAAGGGGCTATATGACGCGCATTTAGGCATCCTAGACAACGCATTGAAATGCTGTTTTTGTAGAGGTTTTGTAGATCGTTTGTAGACAGGTTGTTACCTAAAAGAATGATCTACAAATTGGGAGACATCACCTCCCGACGCATCGGTGGCGGATCCATCTTGACCATAAAGGGTCGGATCGGATCCGTTCCTGCACGTAGCAATGTAATCGACCAATGTTTCGGTGTTTTCAATGCCTCCTCGATCGTGAATGGCGCGATCTCCTCTGCAAGCTCCATGTACGTCCGTTTGCTGCTGGTGTACAAATGATAGTGGCAACCCGCGTCCTTGATCCGATGAGCAAGAGACCTCGGAATCTGCTCGAAACTGTGAAACATCCACACGAGTCCAACTCTCCATTTTCGGCTTTCAACTGCCATGCGTTCCCATCGCGGCGCGCAGCTGGCAAACTGGTGCGGCTCGTCGCAAATGACGAAGCAGGGGCGTTGTTTACTCTCGGGTCGAGCCAGCATGGCAAGCTCTATCTTGGACATCAGCATATCTACGAGCATGTCCGTGGCCTCCGACCCGAGCTCTGCTTTGGGCACGTGGATAGCAACGTGGTAGCCTCCAGTCATCCAACGACGGAAGTCGATCCCGTTGGTCGCCTCTAGGCACTCGCGTAGATAGTCATCGCCGAGTAGAAGATCCAATCTATTGAGCACTGGATCGGTGACTTTACCCTTCATCCCTGGACTCAGCGCATCATACGTGTCCCACTCGCGCGCCAGATCAGGACGGGTGGCGCGTAGGCGTTTTATCACGGTCATGCGGTACTCTGCGTCCGTAAAGAGATGCACCATATCCACAAGACTGCCGCGAATAACACCGACCGTCTTGCCGGCCAGTCGTATATACCGGCCAGTTTCCACGCCAGCCTCTGCGCCATGGAGGCGAAAGAAGTTGACCGCCTCCCCTGCCAGACGGTTCGCCGCGTTGCGCGCTCCTTCGGCTTCCACCCAATCCAGCCTATACGCTCGTTGGCCAAACTCTAACCGGATAAGTTTTTCGGGCTTAACGCCCAAATATCTTGCGCCTGCGCAAATCTCGTCTCCCAGTTCATCTTTAGCCACGTCAATGCTGATCACGCTATAACCTTGTGCGACCGCCTGCGCACCCCAATTACCTCCGAAACCTCGCGTTTTACCTGTTCCCATGCCCCCGATTACCACGCGCGGCAAGCAGAGATCGTCCCAATTTTCAGTCGGCATGTAAACAGGTGTCTCGTTGCCACGCCATGTGTGAATTCCGAAACGGATACCGCCTTGTAATATGTTCTCGGGTAAGTCAAACTCCTGATGCTTAACTGCGGTCAAGCCATACTCCTCTTGCAGAGCTCCACTTGGCAACTGCAGCAAGCGTGCAACTTCTGGAATGGATAGATAGTCAGGGTTCAATTTGATGGTTGGTTGCTTGCGATGTCGAACTTCCTCCCACCATTTAACTGGATTGCGTGGACGAGACATGACCAGTGTATTGTCGCCTTCAAGATCTCGGAATGCAGTACCTAGCGCGCGTAGAATAGCATCTTGCCTACCTGAATCTGGAGACGTGGCGGCCACCCGAATCGATACATCAAATGCCACGTATTTCGCCTTCTGAATGGTGTGGCGGCTAACTTCGCGTTCGCCAACTAGTCGACCGGGTGGATCGACTGGCTCTGGTTCGGTTTGCTCACCGGTAATCACCTCCGCTACAAATGCTGTTGTGTGAAGAGCGACGGCTGCCATCGCTTTGGCCGCGGTTTCTGCAATCGCACGCCCCCGGAACGACCTGCGACGCGGTTTAATCCCATCTTTCATGCGCTCGTACGCCGTCTGTGCACCGAGATACCAGTCCTTTGGAGCCGGAACCATGTGGATCTGAATGACTCCACGCTCACCCTCCCTGAGCATCCGCATCGTCTCCAAGATGGACGGTAAAGGTGCAAGCGCTCTGTGATCCACACCGAGGCTGTACATGTAGTGCTCCTTGAGCACGATGTTCGCGCCAGTCACTTCACCCGACCAATCGGATAACGGATCGTCTTTCGCGGTCTCCACGGTAGCCCTTGGCCAAGAGGCATGGATGTGCTGCTCCACGATGCTTTGTACATCGCTGGGCATCCATGCGATGAGTTGCGCATCATCCGCTGTGATGTGCCACTCCCATATCACATAGCGTTGCCGCTGCATCTTAAAACGCCAGCCGCTGAGTTGCACGCGTTCTAGAACCGTCTTGCTGAGATCATGGAGAGCCGCCGCAAACGTCTCTACGCCATCGTTGCTGACACGCCGATCAGGTGTTATTTTGAGCCCGATCATGGTTGTCGCATCGAGTCGCCCACCTGTGCGACCAAATCCATAATGCCAGGAAGCAGTTGCATCCCCAGATATCCTATGGCTGCCCACTTGATCATACTGATACCTCGATGACGTTGCCCGACCGAGATGAGCAGCATCCCTCCCGCCATACTGATAAACGATATCGGGTACGCTAGCCCTTGAATGACTGCGATCACTGGTTGGAACGCGTGGGTCATAGCGGATGCGATGACGCTCGCTTGCGCCGTCGGCATCGTTACGGCCACCACACCTAATGCCCCTGCCGCCATCGCAGGCAGCGCCCGGACGGCGGCCACATCTTTTGGGCGAATTTCCCCCTGAAAAAACGCATCCCACTCCACCGCGACTGTCTTTGCCACAGGTATCCCTCCCGTTTAAGTCGGGCTGATTCCGCGCATCTTAGTGAATGAGGTGATACGTGATGCCACTCGTGATACTCGGCAGAATACTATTCTGGGGCGGCGCGGCCTTAGCCAGTTACAAATTTTTGTTCGATCTCACACACTGACAGGCATAAATCGGATTGGTATAGGCATAGGCTGAGATCGCCTCAGCCAATTAGGCGAGATTGCGCACTCCTGCACGGAGGGCGTTTTTTTATTCCCATCACTTCGCTGCACTGCGATTGGCTTGGATGCGCTGAAACTCCTGTGCCAACAGCCTCTTCACGAGTTGCCCAAAATTTGATCGACTTACAAACTCATAGAGGGCTGCCTCGCGTTCATTGTCGAGGTTGAAAACAACCGTTTTGCGCTTTTCTCCTCTTACCATGCTCAACACCTCATTTCGATGTGATTGGTAGAGGATTATGCAGCATGATGTCTAATTTTATCTTGTCCGTTGAAAAAGACTGTGGAGGACGCTGAAGTTGGAGACGAGATTAAAGAAGCTCCTGAAAGAGCGAGGATTGAAACAAGGATGGGTTGCAGAGCAGACAGGGATATCTCTAGGAGCTATGAGCGCGATCGTCAACGGCAAGTCCGATCCAACGCTACGTAGTGCTAGAGCGATTGCTCGAGTGCTCGGAGTATCTATAGAAGAATTATGGCCTGAGGAAGACGAGCGATAATAACTAAACCTCGCCACAGGCCGCCCACAGCGACCCGCGCGCCTGATTGCGCGGAAGCTGATGGCGGCGATTCGAGAGATCGATCCGGCGGCCACGTTCGAGGATTTTTGGGGTTAGATACTATGCATCGCCCTATACCTGTCAAGCGCTCTTTGGATAATCCAAGAGTCGTTATCGTCGATGAGGCGAACATCTTTACCTAAGGGTTGGATATACTGTTTAATAATATTATCAAGAATCGCTTGCTCAGCTAGGGCTAGCCCTGCCTCTGACATTGGAAAACCGTTTACACCCCACAAATTTTGAGCAGTAAGCTGTGCTCCGAGAGGTACAATCACCAAATCCTCTTGTCCGTTATTGTCAAACACATAGGTGTGCGCCATAGGCAGATTGG